>CAYUWJ010000134.1:0-21222 GCA_964448315.1 uncultured Sphingomonas sp.
GCCGGCGGCGCCGTTGCCGGCGTCCCAGCCGATCCGGAACGCGCCGCCTTCGAAGTCGGCGACCAGCCGGTCGACATAGGCGTCGAGGATTTTCACTTCCTCGGCCGTGCCGTCGCCTTGAGTCCAGTCGCCCGCGGCGCAGCGAGCCCCGAGCGCCTGGATCTCCTCGCCGAATACCGAGCGCCCGCCGAGCAGCATCTTGAAGCCGTTATAGTCGGCCGGGTTGTGGCTGCCGGTGACCTCGATGCCGCCGTCGACGCCGAGCGTCTCGACCGCGAAATAGAGCATCGGGCTGGGGCCGACGCCGACCCGAGCCACATCGACGCCGCCTTCAGTCAGCCCGGCGACCAGCGCCGCTTCGAGGCCGGGCGAATGGGCCCGCCCGTCGCGGCCGACGGCGATCCGGCACCCGCCATTCTCCTTTGTGAGGGCGGCGAAGCCGCGGCCCAGCGCATAGGCGTCCTGTTCGGTCAGCGTCTCCCCGACGATCCCGCGGATGTCATATTCGCGCAGGATCGAGGGGTGGAATTTGTGGGTCATGCACTCAGTAACGCCGGTGCAACGAAAAGGCTCAGCCGACCGCTGCGATCGGTTCGTCGGCGTCGGCGCCGGGCTGCGGAACGCCGAGTCCGGCGATCATTTCGCGCAGTTCCTGCCGCGCCGCGATGTGGGCGATGCCGACTTCGCCGAGCTGCGCCAAGTCGAGCAGGGTCAGGCCCTTGGGGAACAGCTCGCGGTAGATCACCCGTTCGCCCAGGCCCGGGATGACCCGGAAGCCGACCCGCCGGGCCAGTTCGTCGAGCGCCGCTCCGACGCGGCGCAGATTGTGCGATTCGACGTGCTGCAGCCGGTTGCGCAGCACCACCCAGTCGACGCTCTTGCCGGTGGACTTGGCGCGCTGGGTGCGGCTGTTCCAGATCAGCTCGGCATAGAAGCTGGGCTTGGTGACCTTGAAGCTCTCCGGGTGAACCTGGCCGATCAGGTCGAGGTCGACGAAGCTGTCGTTCATCGGCGTGACCAGAGTGTCGGCCTTGAGGATCGCGGCGCGGGCGACCGCATCGTCGCGGCCCGGCGTGTCGATGACAATCACGTCGGCGCCCTCCGACAGGCGGCCGAGCGCGGCGTCGAACGCTTCCGGGCTATGCTCGTCGAGGACTTCGAAGCGGGCCCTGGGCAGTTCCTTTTCGAGCCGCCGCATGGTTGCGTCGCGATTTTCGAGATAGCGGGCCATGGTCCGCTGGCGGCTGTCGAGGTCGAGCGCGGCGACGCCATGGCCGCTGGCGGCGAGCGCGATCGCGGTGTGGACGGCGGTGGTCGACTTGCCGGTGCCGCCCTTTTCATTGGCGAAGACGATGATATGCGGCTGGCCCATTCCCCCGGCCCCTTGATATAAAGCCCCGCCGCGCGGAAAAGCGCGGCCTCTTCATCAGCTTATCGGAGGGGTGGGCGCGGTGCAAACAGTCAGTGAGGGCGATCGGCTAAGTAGCGCGCTCACCGCCCTGCGCGCCGGCGGCAAAAGCCTCGCGCTGGTGCCGACGATGGGCGCGCTGCACGCCGGCCACATGGCGCTGGTCGGCGAAGCGCGCCGCCGGGCCGACCGGGTGGCGGCGACGATTTTCGTCAATCCGTTGCAGTTCGGCGAGCATGAGGATCTCGACCGCTATCCCCGGCGCGAGCGGGACGATGCGGCCATGCTGGAGGAGGCCGGCTGCGATTTGCTGTGGATGCCCCAAGCCGAGCAGCTCTACCCGACGGGCTTTGCGACCACGGTCGGCGTGCGCGGGCTGAGCGAGCGATGGGAAGGCGAATCGCGACCCGGCCATTTCGACGGCGTCGCGACGGTGGTGGCGAAGCTGCTGGGCGCCGTCCGCCCGGACATCGCGCTGTTCGGCGAAAAGGATTTCCAGCAGCTGGCGGTAATCCGCCGGATGGCATTGGACCTCGACTTCGGCACCGAGATCGTCGGTCTGCCGACCGTCCGCGACCCGGACGGCCTCGCTCTGTCGTCGCGCAATGCCTATCTTTCGGCCGACGAGCGGGCGCGTGCCGCGGCCCTGCCGCGCGCGCTCGAAGCCGCGGCCGGGAAGATCGCGGCCGGAGAGCCGGTCGGCGAGGCGCTGGAGGATGCCAAGCGATCCCTGCGCGAAGCCGGTTTCCTGCAAATCGACTATCTGGCGCTGGTCGA
Organism: uncultured Sphingomonas sp.; assembly: GCA_964448315.1. Lineage (GTDB taxonomy): Bacteria > Pseudomonadota > Alphaproteobacteria > Sphingomonadales > Sphingomonadaceae > Sphingomicrobium. Next base: position 2,186 of record CAYUWJ010000134.1, read on the forward strand.
CGCTGCGACGCTCGAACCGCTCGCCAGTCCCTCCGGCGCCATGCGGCTGATCGCCGCCGCGACGATCGGCGGCACTCGGCTGATCGACAATATTCCAGTCGAAACGGAGCAATCCCCCCAACGGTGATTTCGCCGTTAACCATTTCTTTGCCATTCACCGCCGAACATCGCCCTCAACACAGGGACGTTGGAGGACAGGACATGAGCGCCATCAGCCACAAGGGAGCGGAGTTTTTGATCCGCAGCCGGCTCGCCGAGGCGGAACGCGGCGATGTCGATGCGTTGTTCGAGCTCGGCGTGACCTATTCAACCGGCCGCGGCGGCGCTCCGGTCGACCTCGTCGAGGCGCACAAATGGTTCAATCTCGCGGCACTTTCGGGCTGCACGCGCGGCCAGCAATGCCGCGCCGAGATCAGCGTCGAGATGACCGCCCGCGAAATCGCCGAAGCCCAGCGCCAGGCCCGCTCGTGGCTCGGCGCGCACCAGCGCTACGCCGCCTGAAGCCCTAGCGGACGATCACCGTCACCGCCCGGCGGTTCTGCGCCCAGGCGGCTTCGAACGAGCCGTCGGCAACGGGGCGTTCCTTGCCCCAGCTGATCACCACCAGCCGCGCCGGCGAGACCCCCTGGGAAATCAGGAATTCGCGCGCGGCGTTGGCCCGCCGCTCGCCGAGCGCCAGATTATATTCGCGCGTTCCCCGCTCGTCGGCATGGCCTTCGAGGCTGGCCCGGACATTGGGGTTCTGGTTCATCCAGATCGCCTGGGCGGCGAGCGTCGCCCGCGCTGACGGGTCGAGCAGATACTCGTCGGTGCCGAAATAGACGGTGTCCGAGCCGGCCCTGGCGATCAGGTCGGCCTGGCTTTGCGGAAGCGCGATCAGGTCGCCGTCGGGATCGACGCCGATGCCGACGCCCGGATCGAACGGCGGCGGCGCCGGCTCGACCGAGCCGGGAGGCGGCAGGGGATCGCGATCGATGATCCTTCGCGCGCAGCCGGTGGTGGTCAGTAGAGCGACGGCAAGCGCCAGGGTGACGGTGTTTCGCATGGGTCTGTCTCCTGCAGAAGGTTTTTCCAAAAAAATCAGCGTTGAAGCGGCGACCAGCTCGGATCGGAGCCGTCCTGGGGGGTCGGCAGGGTTCGCGCCGGGCCGCCGTTGACCGAGATCGCGTGAAGGCTGGCTCGTCCGCTGCCGCGCTGGGTTCGGTGGAACATCACGAACTGGCCGTTGGGAGCCCAGCTCGGCCCTTCGTCCTGCCAGCTGTCGGTCAAGGTCCGCTCGCCCGACCCCGATTGGGTCATGACGCCGATCCGGAAGCTGCCGCCGCCGATCCGGGTGAAGGCGATGAGGTCGCCCCGCGGACTCCAGACGGGAGAGGCGTAGCTGGCGCCGCCGAAGCTGATCCGCCGCTGCGACGAGCCGTCCGAGTTCATCACGTAAAGCTGCTGGCTGCCCGAGCGATCGCTTTCGAAGACGATGTGTCGGCCGTCGGGCGAAAAGCTCGGGCTGGTATCGACGCCGGGCGTCCGCGTCAGAGGCCGGGGCGCGCCATAGCCGTCGGCGGCGACGACATAGATGTCGGTGTTGCCGCCCTGGGCCATCGAGAAGACGATCTGCCGCCCGTCGGGGGAAAAGCGCGGCGCGAAGGTGATCGCCGGGCCGGCAATCAGCGGCCGGTCCTCGCCGGTCGTCAGGTCCATCACATAAGCGCGCGGCCGGCGGCCGGCGAAGCTCATGTAGACGATTCGCCGTCCGTCCGGCGAGAAGCGCGGAGTGACGACCGTTGCCCGGCCTTCGGTCAGATAGCGATGATAGGTCCCGTCCGAATCCATGATCGCGATGCGCTTCAGGCGCGCGGTCTTCGGCCCCGATTCGGCGACATAGACGATTCGCGTGTCGAAATAGCCGCTCTCGCCGGACAATCGCGCATAGACGGTGTCGGCGCAGCGATGCGCCGCGCGCCGCCACTCGGAGGGCGCGACGACGAAGCCCTGGCGGGCCAGCTCGCGCCGGGCGGTTACGTCGTAGAGGTAGCAGCCGACGGTCAGGCGGCCATCCGCCCGCGCCTCGACGAACCCCGAAACCAGCGCCTGGGCGCCGATCGCGCGCCACACGTCGAACGTCGGAGCGGTCGCTTCGGGATAGACATAGGTGCGCAGGTTGGTCGGGCCGATCGGCGTGAACAGCCCGCTCGAGCGCAGGTCGGCGGCGACCACCGCGGCGACGTCGCGGCCGATGACGTGGGTCGGCCCGACCGGAGTCGAGGCGCTGACCGGAGTCGGCATCGCCGGGATGGCGATCGGCATCGGCGCCTGCACCCCGCCGACGACGTCGACCTCGAGCGGCGGAGCGTCGCTGTCCTGAGCCGTCGCCGAAGCGGTGGCGAAAGCCAGGATCGGAAGTGCGAACCATTTCAGCATGTCAGCTCCTCACGGCAATCGGTAGGTCATGTTGATGTTGCTCCATCCGCCCTGGGGCGTGCGGTAGAGTTCGGGCGGCAGTCCGCTAAGCGGAGCGCAGCCGGCATAGGCGGCGACGGCAAGATCCTTCACCCGGTCCTCGAACCGCGCATTGTCCTCGTCGACACCGGTGGTGCGGACGATGCGCGGCGGCCTGGTCAGCCCGCCGCCACGGCTGAGCTGCAGGTTCAGCGTGACGCTGATCCGGTTGGCGCCGGGGCCGGGATCGACCTGGCGATCGGCGCAAGGCTGGATCCGGCGGCGGATCGCCTGCTGGATCGAGGCCAGGTCGGCGGCGCTGATCGTCGGCGCGGCGGGCGCGGCCGGCGTTGCCGGAACGTCGGCGACGCCGGCGAGGAAATCATCGCCGATCCGCGCGGCGCGCGGCGCCGGCCTCGGCGGAAGGGCGGGCGCCGGTGGTCTGGCCGGCCTCGCCGTGCGGTTCTCCACCGGGCGCGGTGACGGCACGGGCGCGATCCTCGGCGGCGCCGGAAGCGGCTCGGGTTCCGGCTGCGCGGCTGGCGCGGGGACTTGCTCGACGGGCGGCGCTTCGCCGATCTCGGGCGCCTGGGCAGGCGGCGGGACGATGCGCGACGCGGCGGCTTGCAAGCCGATTTCGTCGATAAGCTCGACTTCCATTGCCGGCGGCTCGGGCACCGACGGGACTCCGGCGAGGTTGAGCGACAAGGCGGAAATCAGCACGACATGGAAAGCGATCGCGATCCCGGTTCCGGCAAGCTCGGCGCGGTCGAGGGTCATAGCTCGCCGCCTGTCGAGACCAGCGCGACCCGGTTGAGGCCGGCACGATTGAGCTCGCCCATCACCCGCATCACCCGGCCATAGTCGAGCGACCGGTCGGCGCGCAGATAGATGCGCCGGCCCTCGGGCGGCGCCGGCTCGGCGGCGATCGCCGCCAGCCGCGCCGGTAAATCGGCCTCGGTAACGGCGCGGTCATCGACATAGATGCCGCCGCGGCCGTCGAGCGCGATCTGCACCGGCCGTGCCTGCTGGTCGAGCGTCCCGGCGCGGCTTTCGGGAAGGTCGACCGGCACTCCGGCGACCAGCAGCGGGGCGGTGACCATGAAAATGATCAGCAGCACCAGCATCACGTCGACAAACGGCGTGACGTTGATCTCGGCCATCGGCGCGCGCCGCCGCCCGCGCGCCCTGGCGGCAAGCATCGCCGCCATCAGCTTTCGAGCTCCAGCTCGCGCGACAGGGTCGCGTGGAAGCGGTCGGCGAAGCGGCCAAGCCGGGCTTCGAGCCGGTTGAGGCCGTGAGTCAGCCGGTTGTAGGCAACCACCGCCGGGATCGCCGCGAACAGGCCGAGAGCGGTGGCGAACAGCGCCTCGGCGATGCCCGGCGCGACCACCGCCAGCGAGGTGCTGTTGGTCGCGGCGATCGCCGAGAAGGCGCGCATGATCCCCCAGACGGTGCCGAACAGGCCGACGAAAGGAGCGACCGCGCCGACCGTGGCGAGAATGTTGAGCCGGTCCGACAGCTGGTCAACCTGGAATGCGATCGCCGAGCTCATGTGGGTCGCTAGCCGTTCGCGGGTCGCCGCCCGGTCAACCTGCGGGCGGCGGGTCGAGCGGCGCCATTCGTCGAGTCCGGCGGTGAGGACGGCGGCCGCGGGCAGCTTTTCGCCGCCGCGCTTGGCATGAAAGGCGTCGATGTCCTCGGCTGCCCAGAAATCGCGCTCATAGGCCTCGCTCGCGCGGTTGATCCGGCGCAGCCGAAGCGCGTGGCTGAAGATGATCGCCCAGGTCCAGACGCTGGCCAAAAGCAGGCCGACCATGACGATCTTGACGACCGCGTCGGCGTGCAGAAACAGGCTGAGCGGCGACATCGGATCGCTGCTGGTCGCAAATTCAGGCATTCTTCCCCTTGGCAATCGACTCGAACCGCTCGACCCAGGCCTTGGGCTGGCGCTGCGGCCGGCCGTCGGCGGTCAGGAAGGCGGCGGTCACCCGCGCGTCGGTCAGTTGTTCGGTTCCGCGCATGACTCGTTGATGAATGAGGACCGAGGCGGCGCGCACCGCCTCGACCGTGCTGACGACGACCAGATCGTCGCCGAGCCTGGCCGGCGCGAGATAGCGGATAGCGAGCTCGGCGACGGCATAAACGCCGCCGCCGTCATGGTGCATCGCCACCTGGTCGACTCCGGCGGCGCGGATCATGTCGGAGCGGGCGCGCTCCATATATTTGAGATAATTGGCATAATAGACCACGCCCGCGGTGTCGGTGTCCTCGAAATAGACGGTCAGCGCGAAACGATGCTCGCCGCCGACAAATCCGCCGCGATAGGGCTGGTCGAGGGGCGAGCTACTCATCGCAGGAAAGTCCGTTCGTCCCGAGCAGCGTCGAGCAAGGCCGAGACGCGACCGTCGAGGGACTGCCACGGAATCTCGACTTCGGTTCTCGGCTGCGCTCGAACCTGCTCGATGCGAACGGAGTTCTTCAGTCCCTCTTCCCCAGCGCCTCCAGCGAGCGGACGAGGTCGCCCATCGCAATCGTCATGTCGACAAGGTGCATCCCCCAGCCGGGCAGGAACATGCCGAGCAGGCCGACTTCGCCATAGACGCGGTCGGTGCGCGCGTCGTTCGGGTCGGCGTGCGTGCGGACCGCAAGATAGCCGCGTTGGCCGTCGTTGACGCAACGGCCCGAAACCAGCCCCTCGGTGCGCAGGAAAGGCGAGGGCGGCGGGCCTGTGGTGGACCAGACGATCGGCCCGCCCGCAACCGGCAGCCCGATGCGCGCCGACCAGTAGGAGTCGAGCGGTTCCCAGGCCCGCGATCCGGGATTCGCCGGATTGGTGCAGGCGACCGTCATCCCGGGCTGGGCGGTCCAGCCGAACATCGCACCCTGCGGCGGGACATTATTCTCGCGAAAGCTGACCCAGCTCATCACGCAGCCGGTTTCGGCCGGCGACGCGCAAATCGGGATCGACTTGAAGTCGCCGCCGACGCGCTTGCCCTCGGGCACGATGACGTTGAAGCCGGGAAGGATCGCCCGGACCATACGCCCTGCCGCGGGCGTGCCCTCGATCTCGCGCTTGATCAGCTGGATCAGCATGGCGCTGCCCTGGCTGTGGCCGATTAGAACGAACGGCCGGCCGTCGTTGTGGTCGGCAAGATAGGTCCGCCAGGCGCTGGCAACGTCTTGATAGGCGAGCGCGCCCTGGGCGCGAAGGTCGGCTCCGGCCGCCGCCGCGGCGACCGCGCCGAGCGTCATCTGGCGATAGACCGGCGCGAACGGCCGGCAAACGCTTGCGAAGCGGGCGAACTGCGCCTGGACGACGCCGCGTTCCTCGCCGCCGACGACCAGGTCGCTGTTGAACCCCTCGTCGCGCGACACGGTCGGATAGACATAGAAACAGTCGATCGCCGGGTTTTCGGCGACCGTGCTGCGTGCCGTGGCGCCATAGCCGTCGGGCTCGAGCGCGGTGGTCGCGAGCGGCGTCGCGCAGACATCGTCGCGCCCCGGCAGGCACAGCCAGCGCGACGGTTGCGAATAGTCCACCGCCGGAGGCGGCGCCTGCGGCGCGGGCTGGGCGGCGGCGGGGGCGGCGAGAAGGGCAGCGGAAAGGCTCAGCAAGGCAAGGCGAATCACTTGAGCGAATCTCCCGGGTCGAACAGGCCGGACTGGGCGCCGGCAGGGGGCGAGAGGCCGAGGTGGGTCCAGCCGCGGCCGTTGAGCGAGCGGCCTCGTGCCGTCCGGGCGATGAGTCCGAGCTGAATGAGATAGGGCTCGACCACATCCTCGATCGTGTCGCGCGGCTCGGACAAGCCGGCGGCGAGCGTTTCGACGCCGACCGGGCCGCCGCCGTAAAGATCGGCGATCATCGTCAGATAGCGGCGATCCATCGCGTCGAGCCCGAGGGCATCGATCTCGAGCCGCGACAGCGCCCGGTCGGCGGTTGCCGAATCGATCGTCTCGGCGCCCGAGGCGTGGGCGAAGTCGCGCACCCGGCGAAGCAGGCGCCCGGCGATCCGCGGCGTGCCGCGCGACCGCCGGGCGACCTCATGGGCGCCGTCGTCGCCGACGTCCGCTCCGAGCAGCCGGGCGACCCGGCGGACCACCAGTTCGAGCTCCTCGACGGTGTAGAAATTCAATCGGATCGGGATCCCGAAGCGGTCACGCAGCGGCGTCGTCAACAGGCCCTGGCGGGTGGTCGCGCTGATCAGGGTGAAGCGCGGCAGGTCGATCCGCACCGAGCGCGCCGACGGGCCTTCGCCGATCATCAGGTCCAGGGCCCGGTCCTCCATCGCCGGATAGAGGACTTCCTCGACCGCCGGTTGGAGGCGATGGATTTCGTCGATGAACAGAACGTCGCCGTCCTCGAGGTTGGTGAGCAGCGCGGCAAGGTCGCCCGACTTGGCGATCACCGGGCCCGACGTGGCGCGGAAGCCGACGCCCATCTCGCGGGCGAGGATTCCGGCGAGCGTCGTCTTGCCGAGGCCGGGCGGGCCGTGGAGCAACACATGGTCGAGCGGCTCGCCGCGGCTCTTGGCGGCATTGACGAACACCCGCAGATTCTCGCGCGCACCCTGCTGGCCGACGAATTCGTCGAGGCTTTTCGGCCGGAGCGCGGCGTCGGCGTCCTCGGCGGTGCGCTCGGGCGTGGTGATGCGGGCGGGATCGGTGGCCATCAGTCGGTCCTCGCGCCGCGCTGCCACGGCCAGCGGCCATCGATCTCAAGTTCGAGGCTGAAGCTCAGGAAAGTCCGGATGACGACGATCGCAGCCAGCGAAGCGACGCTCTCCAGGGTCAATTCGATGGTGATGGTGTTGATGATGTCGGCGGCGATGAGGAATTCGAGACCGAGCAGCATCGCCCGGCCGAAACCCGATCGGAAATTATGGAACGCCTGCAAACTGTCTTCGCGCCGGGCCAGTCCGGCGAGGAACAGCCCCAGCGTCACCGCCGCGCCGACGGCAATGATGCCGACGCCGATCATTTCGATGACGCGGATGACCGTGACGACGATGGTGATGTGACTATCGATCATATCTCAGCCCGAATGCTCGACGTTCCGCTTGGGAAGCGCAAGCTATTGATGCCTGCGTGGCTCACTTCGCCGCCTTCCTCAACGCCAGCCGGACCAGCGCGTCGAGCGAGGCGTCGGGGCCGAGCTCGTCCTGCGCGGCGGCGACGGCGGCGCTGGCTTCGACGGGTCTGAAGCCGAGGTTGGCGAGCGCCGACAGCGCATCGACGGCGGCGCCGGCGCGCGGCGCGGCGCCGGCGCTTCCGGCAAGGCCGGGCGCGCCGAGCTTGCCCTGCAACTCGTTGGCGATACGGGCGGCGAGCTTGGGGCCGACGCCCTGGGCGCGCGATATCATCGCCTTGTCGCCGGCCGACACGGCGCGGGCGAGGTCGTCGGGGCCGAGCACCGACAGGATCGCCAGAGCGACCCGGCCGCCGACGCCCTGCACCGAGGTCAGCTGACGGAAGGCTTCGCGCTCGCCGGCCGAGGCGAAGCCGAACAAAGTCATCGATTCTTCGCGGACCTGCATTTCGGTCAGCAGCAGCACGTCGCTTCCGACCGGCCCCAGCGCATCGAGCGTGCGGCTGCTGGCGAGCACCAGATAGCCGACCCCGGCAACGTCGATCACCGCGCTTTCTGTGCCGGTCTCGGCAAGGGTTCCGGTTAGGCGGGATATCATCCAGTGATCAGCGCATTTGAGTTGATGTTGTAGCCAATCAATTGGGCCTTTTCGCCAGACTTTTCGAAGGTGAAGGTCTCGACGGCAGTGCCTCGTTCGAACTGACTTTCATATTGAACGACGATCGACTTTCCTTGGCCATAATTAACGCGCCAGCCGATTTGCTTGCCTGAGTTGAATTCACCCAGCTTTGTCCGCACGGCTGCGAAAAGCTTGACCGCGTCGGCTCCGGTGGTCGCGCCTTTCCATTCCGAACTAGCTTGGTTGTGGATTTCCTGGAATTTGCCGGCGTTCAGCTGCTCGTGGAATATCTCAATGCTCTTTTCGGCGTTTGCGACGTCCTCGCCGCCAGAACAGGCTGCCAGGAACAAACAGAAGGCTGCAATGAGATTTCGCATTGTACCGGCGCCCCTCGACTTCGCTCGGGACGAGCGAGTTGTGGCAATCTATTTCACGTGGCTATTATCGCAAGCCGGTTCGAGCGCTCGCCAGATGATGGGCGTGGGTAATGGCGACCGCCAGCGCATCGGCGGCGTCGGCTCCGGCGATCGTCGCGGTCGGCAGCAGCCGGGCGACCATCGCATGGACCTGGACCTTTTCGGCATTGCCGGTGCCGACCACCGCCTTCTTGACCAGCCGCGCGGCATATTCGCCGACCTCGATCCCGGCGCGGGCGGCGATCATCAGCGCCACTCCGCGCGCCTGGCCGAGCTTCAGGGTCGACTGCGGGTTCTTGTTGGCGAAAATTTCCTCGACCGCGGCGGCGTCCGGCTTGTGCTCGGCCAGCAGCGCCTCGAGCTGGTCGGCGAGCCGGGCGAGGCGTTCGGGCAGCGGCGCCGAGGCCTTGGTCTTGATTTCGCCGTTGGCGATGTGGGTCAGGCGATTGCCGTCGGCCGCGATCAACCCCCAGCCGGTCGTCCCAAGCCCGGGATCGAGGCCGAGGATGTTCATTGAGGGGAGATCGTCACGCCAACCTCTCGAGCTCTTCGTCGGGGACTTTCTCATTGCCCCACACCGTCTGGACGTCGTCGTCGTCGTCGAGCGCGTCGAGCAGCTTCATCAAATTGGCCGCATCGTCGCCGCGGACCTCGACTTCGGCCTGCGGACGCCAGGCGAGCCTGGTGCCGTCGGCTTCGCCGAGCAGCGTCTCGAGCCGCTTGGCGACCTCGTGCAGGCCATCCTGCGCGGTCCAGATGCGGTGCCCGTCCGCGTCCGATTCAACGTCCTCGGCGCCGGCTTCGATCGCCGCGTCGAGAACCGCGTCGGCATCGGCGGCGCCGGCCGGATATTCGATCAGGCCGACGCGCTCGAAGCCATGGCTGACGCTGCCGCTGGCGCCGAGATTGCCGCCATTCTTGGAGAAAGCCGTGCGGATGTTGGTGGCGGTGCGGTTGCGGTTGTCGGTCAAGGCTTCGACGATCAGCGCGACCCCGCCCGGGCCAAAGCCCTCATAGCGAAGCTCCTCATAATTTTCGGTGTCGCTGCCCGACGCCTTGTCGATCGAGCGCTGGATATTGTCCTTGGGCATCGACTGCGCCTTGGCGGCGAGCACCGCGGCGCGCAGCCGCGCGTTCATTTCCGGGTCGGGCAGGCCCATCTTGGCGGCGACGGTGATCTCGCGCGCCAGCTTGGAGAACATCGCCGAGCGCTTTTTGTCCTGCGCGCCCTTGCGGTACATGATGTTCTTATATTTGCTGTGGCCGGCCATGGTTGAGTCCCTACGCCAGGCCGAGGGCCGAGCGATAGGTTTCCATCAGCGCATCGGCTTCCTGCCGGACGTGCGATTCCATTCTGCGCAGCCGCACGATCGCCCGCATCGTCTTGGTGTCGTAGCCGTTGGCCTTCGCTTCTGAGTAGACGTCCCTGACGTCGTCCGCGATCGCCTTCTTTTCCTCCTCGAGCCGCTCGATGCGCTCGATGAACAGCCGCAGCTGATCCGCCGCGACAGTGCCGTCCGCCATGTTTCACTCCAAAGATTGAACCGGCCAGCGCTCTAGGGCAGCGCAAGCGGCCGCTCAACCCGGTTGAACGGTTCGGGCAAGCCACTATTGGCGGGCCGCATAAGGGATCGGGAGATCGAATGAGCGAGCATTTTCAGCCGCGAGCCCGAAAGGTGAAAATCCTCGCCACGCTGGGGCCCGCGTCGAGCAGTCCGGACATGGTCCGGCGGCTGATGCTGGCCGGCGCCGATGCCTTCCGGATCAACATGAGCCACGGCGAACGGGCCGACATGGCCGCTCTGGTCGAGGCGATCCGGGCTCTTGAAAAGGAGCTGCAGCGGCCGACGACGATCGTCTTCGATCTGCAGGGGCCAAAGCTTCGGGTCGGCAGGTTCAAGGGCGGTTCGGCGATGCTCGAAGCGGGCCAGCGATTCCTGCTCGACCGGCAGCGCCGCCTCGGCGACTCCGGGCGGGCTCAACTGCCCCATCCCGAGCTGTTCGGGGTGATCGGCCCCGGAGACAGAATCCTGATCGACGACGGCAAGGTGCGCTTGAAAGCGATCGAAGCCGACGAGCGGTCGATCGTCACCGAGGTTGAGGTCGGCGGCACAGTTTCGAACAACAAGGGCGTCAACGTGCCCGATGTTGTCGTGCCAATCCCGGCGCTGACCGACAAGGATCGCGACGATCTGGCCTTCGCGCTCGACCTCAAGGCCGACTGGATCGCACTGTCGTTCGTCCAGCGGCCGGAGGACGTGGCCGAGGCGAGGACACTGATCGGCGACAAGTCGGCGCTTCTCGCCAAGATCGAAAAGCCGCGAGCGATCGATCAGCTGGAGGCGATCATCGCGCTCGCCGACGCGGTAATGGTCGCCCGCGGCGACCTTGGGGTCGAGCTTCCGCCCGAGGACGTGCCGCCGCTCCAGAATCGCATCGTCGCCAGCGCGCGCCATTATGGCAAGCCGGTGGTGGTCGCGACCCAGATGCTCGAATCGATGGTCACTTCGCTGACCCCGACGCGCGCCGAGGTCAGCGACGTCGCGACGGCGATCTACGATGTCGCCGACGCGGTGATGCTGTCGGCCGAGAGCGCTGCGGGACTCTACCCGTGCGAGGCGGTCGAGATGATGGACCGGATCGCCTCGAGCGTCGAGCGCGACCCGATCTATCCGGCGCGCATCCATTTCACCGAAACCCGGCTGGAGCCGACCACCGCCGACGCGATCGCCGGGTCGGCGCGTCAGATCGCCAACACCGTCTCCGCCCGGGCGATGGTCTGCTACACCAGCTCCGGCTCGACTGCCCGGCGGATCGCCCGCGAGCGGCCGCCGGTGCCGCTGATGGCGATGTCCGCGCTGCTGTCGACGGCGCGGCGAATGGGGCTGCTGTGGGGCGTCCATGCCGTCCATACCCGCGATGTCAGCAGTTTCGAGGAAATGGTCGAAAAGGCCAAGCGCATGGCGCTCAGGCACCGCATCGCCGAGGGCGGGGACAGGCTGGTGCTGATGGCCGGCGTTCCGTTCGCCACGCCGGGTTCGACCAATGTCATCCATGTCGTCAAGCTGGCCGGCGACGAGCTTGAAAGACACAGCCGTCCCAAGAGCTGAGCCGGCCGCTGGGTCCAAGCGTCCTCAGCGCTCCTTTACATAGCGCCCAGGCGCATCCTCGATGGCCTTGCGCTTGCCTTCGCCCGGGATGCGCGCGCCCGTCGCCTCGACCGTCTTCGGCGCCTGCTTCCTCAGCCAGGCGATCCAGTCGGGCCACCAGCTGCCCTGGTGCTCGGTGGCGCCGGCGACAAAGCCGTCGAGCGAGTCGCACGGATCGTTGTTGACCCAATATTGATATTTGCCCGCCGCCGGCGGGTTGACCACACCGGCGATGTGACCCGATCCGGCGAGGACGAACCTTTTCTCGCCCTGGAAATGGTCCATCAGCTTCCACACGCTCTCGGGCGGCGCGATATGGTCCTCGCGTCCTGCCTGGATATAGGTCGGTATCTTCACCCGGGCGAGGTCGATCGGCGTGCCGGCGACGCTGATGCCGCCTTTTTGGGCCAGTTTGTTGCCGCGGTAGAGCGTGTCGAGATAGGTGCGATGCCAGCCGGCCGGAAGGTTGGTCGTGTCCGAATTCCAGTGCAGCATGTCGAACGGCGGCGGCTCGTCGCCCAGCAGATAATTGTTGACGACATAGCTCCAAATCAGGTCGCGGCCGCGCAGCAGGTTGAAGGTCGCGGCCATGTAGCGGCCGTCGAGATAGCCCTTCTCGACCGTCAGCTGCTCGAGCAGCCCCATCACTTCACTGCCGAGGAACAGTTTGAGGTCCCCAGCCTGCGTGAAATCCACCTGGGCGGTGAAGAAGGTCGCCGATTTGACCGCCTTCTGCTTTTTGTTGGCGGCGAGCCAGGCGAGCGTCGCGGCGAGCGTCGTCCCGGCGACGCAATAGCCGATGGCATTGACGCTATCGACGTCGAGCAGGTCGCGGATGGTGTCGATCGCGTCGACCTGCCCTTTCAGCACATAATCGTCGAGGCCGGCGTCGGCGATGCTCTCGTCGGCCGATTTCCAGCTGACCATGAACAAGGTGACGCCCTGGTCGACGCACCATTTGACGAAGCTTTTCTCAGGGCTGAGGTCGAGGATGTAGAAGCGGTTGATCCACGGCGGGAAAATCACCAGTGGCGTTTCGAGCACCTGTTCGGTGGTCGGCGTGTACTGGATCAGCTGGTAGAGCGGCGTCTCGTGGATCACCTTGCCCGGCGTGGTGGCGAGGTTGCGGCCGACCTCGAAGGCGCCCGGCTTGCTCTGGGTCATCTGCCCTGCGGCGATGTCCTCGAGCATGTTGGCGAGGCCCTTGAGCAAATTCTCGCCGCGCGATTCGAGGGTGCGTTTCAGCACCTGCGGGTTGGTCAGCGCGAAATTGGACGGACTCATCGCGTCGACGAAATTGCGGGTAGCGAAGCGCAGTCGGGCTCTGGTCTCCTCGTCAAGGCCCTCGATCGTCTCGACCGAGCCGAGCATCCGGTCGGAGATCGCGAGATAGGTCTGACGGATCTGGTCGAACAGCGGGTTGTCGCGCCATTCGGGGGCGGCGAAGCGGCGATCCTTGGCCGCCGTGTCCGGCACCGGCAGGACGCCGCCGCTTAGCATCTTGCCCCAGGCTTCCAGCCCCTTGGCCCAGGCTTCGGCGCCGGCGCTCATCATCGCCATTGGGTCCGGCGGCGCGGCGGCGCCGGTGGCCGCTCCCGGTCCGGCCTCGCCCGCGATTCCGCCGCCGAACGCCGGCATGCCGAAGTCGAACGCGCTCGGCCCGGCCGTCCCCGGCACCGCCCCCCAGTCCTTGAAGCCTTCTTTCTTGCTGAGGCTGTCGGCCCAGGCTTCCATCAGCATCTGCTGGGCGCGGCCCATCACCCAGGTCCAGTGCTGCCAATCCTCGAGGCTCGGGATCGCGTCGCCGCTTTTGGTCTTGTCGGTCATCGCATCCCCATACGCGTCATTGCGAGCGAAGCGAAGCAATCCACCCCGCGCAATTTGGATTGCTTCGCCGCCTTGCTGCTCGCAATGACTAACGCGTGGACCCGAGTTTTCCCCTTTCGGCCGTACTGCAGCTGATCGACTATTTCGGGATCGCGGTGTTCGCCATATCCGGGGCGCTGCTCGCCGCCGAAAAGCGCCAGACCCTAGTAACCTTCATCTTCTTTGCGGTCGTTACCGGAATCGGTGGCGGCACGCTTCGCGACCTGCTTATCGGCGCGCCGGTCTTCTGGGTTCACGGCAATGCCACCCTGCTGATCTGCATCGCTGCCGCGCTGATCGTCTGGTTTGCGAGCCACCGGCGGTTCGCGGGCCGCGCGCTATTGTGGTTCGATGCCGCCGGCCTCGCTGCTTTTGCGACCTACGGGGCGGCCAAGGCGATCGGCTATGGAGTGGCGCCGGTTCCGGCGTTCGGTATGGGCGTCCTGACCGCCTGCGCCGGCGGAATAGTTCGCGACGTTCTGGCCGGCGAGCCATCGATCCTGATGCGGCCCGAGCTTTACGTCACGGCTGCTGCGCTCGCCGCCGGGCTGTTCGTCGGGCTGTCGCTTATCGGGGCTCCCGGTGCGCTCGCCGCGCTGGTTGCCGTCGCCGCGGGATTCGCGCTTCGCGGCCTCGCCATCGTCCGCGGCTGGTCGCTGCCCGTCTATCGCAATGCGGCGGGCGGCTGACGTCTCGCAATCGCGCAAGCGCTGGGGCATAGCGCTGCGATGATCGACCTCCCGACTTCCGAAACCCTGGTCAGCGAGGTCGCCGAGATCATCCAGCTGGCGGTCGCGCCGGTGTTCCTGCTGGCGGGCATCGGCGCCTTTCTGAACGTCTGCGCCGGGCGGCTGGCGCGGATCGTCGAGCGGGCGCGCGAGGTCGAGCCGCAGCTGCTGGCAAGCCGCGGCGCCGAGCACGACCGGCTGCAGGGCGAACTGAGGATCATCGACCGGCGCATGGCGCTGGTCAGCCGCGCAATCTGGCTGACGGTGCTGTCGGCGGTGCTGACCTGCGCGGTGGTCGTGCTGCTGTTCGCCGGCAGCCTGCTTCGCGCCGAGTTCGGGACGACCATCGCGCTTCTGTTCATCGCCTGCATGATCTCGCTCGGCATCGGCTTCGCGGTCTTTCTGATCGAGACTCGCGTCGCTTCGCGCGCGGTGCGAATCCGTGCCGACGTCCTCGATCACCGGGCCGAGGAACAAGAGTAGACAGCCGCCACGGCGAACTTGACTTGGCACGCTGCCAAGCGCCTGATGCGGAGAGCGGGGGCGCAAGTCCGAGGTGGGTTCGCGTGTCCGGCGGCGCGGCCGCGCCGCCTCGAGCGGAGGGGGCGACCATGGAACACATCAAGCAAGCGCGGACGCCGACACTGTTAATCGTCGGCGGGGCGTCGCTGGTGTGGAACGCGTTCGGAGCGTTCGACTATGTAATGACGCAAACCCGCAATGATGCCTATCTCGCGTCCCTCACCGAACAGCAACGCGCCTGGTTCGACAGCTTCCCGGCTTGGGTCGAGGCGTTTTGGGCGCTCGGAGTCTGGGGCGCGGTCGCCGGCTCGATGCTGTTGCTGATGCGCAGCCGCCATGCGGTGGCGGCATTCGCCGTTTCGATCCTCGGTCTCGCCGGCACGACCGTGTACCAATTTCTGCTTAGGCGTCCGCCCGAGGATATGATGACTCCGGCGATGATCGGTTTTTCGATCGCGATCTGGGTCGTCGCAATCACGCTGCTGCTCTACGCTCGCGGCGCTCACGAACGACACCTGCTTCGCTAGCTGCGGCTAGCGATACCGCGCGCTGCTCGAATATGAGGGGGAACTGCCATGGAAGATGCCATTGACACGCGGCCGCGGACGCCGGTGCACCTGTGGATCGTCGGGGTGCTCGCGACGCTGTGGAATGTCATCGGTTGCTACGACTATCTGATGACCCGCATGCGCAACACGGAGTATCTCGAAACAATGATGCCGACCGTCGATCCCCAGGTGATACTCGCCTGGGTCGACGGATTCCCGATCTGGGCGCAGTTTGGTTGGGGGCTGGGCGTGTGGGGCGGGCTCCTCGGCTCGATGCTCCTGCTTGCCCGCAGCCGCTATGCAATGTGGGCGTTCGCCGTGTCGCTGATCGGGGCCGTGCTGGGTCTGGGCTACCAGATCGTCGCTGCCGCGCCGCTTCCGGGCGCGGAAGGGCCGATGGTCGATGCGATACCCTATGTGATCATCGCGATCGCCGCCGCGTTATTCTTCTACGCGCGGGCGATGGAGATGAAGGGTGTGTTGCGGTAGTCACTCGCTGATTTACAAATGCTCTATCGCGGACCCTGAACGGCTTGACAAAGCACTTGATTGACCGTTCAATCAAGTTGGAGGTGTCTTTGCCATGAGCGACATGTGGGCCGCGATGGATACCGGATTGGTCAAGCATACCGGACGCAATCTCGCGGAATGGGTGACGGTCGCGCGCGCCACCGGTATCGCTAAGCACAAGGCGCTGGTCGAGCATCTCAAGTCGCACGAGGGCCTGACCCACGGTTACGCCAATAGTGTAGCGCTGAAGACCTTCGGGACCGACGCGAGCGCGATCGGCGACGAAGCGCTGATGGAGCAGATGTTTGCGGGGCCGAAGGCGGGGCTGAAACCGATCTACGACAAATTAGTGGAAATCGTCGGCGGCTTCGGCGCCGACGTCCATCTGGCGCCGAAGAAGGGCTATGTCAGCGTCCGCCGTTCCAAGCAATTCGCCATCCTGCAGCCGTCAACCAGGGACCGGTTCGACTTGGGACTGAACCTTAAGGGCGTCGAACCGACAGGGAGGCTGGAACCATCGGGCAGCTTCAATGCGATGGTAAGCCATCGGGTGCGCCTGCACCATCTCTCCGAGGTCGACAGCGAAATCGAAACCTGGCTGCGCGATGCCTATGAACGGGCTTGACGCATGAACGTCGACACGCGCGGCCGGATCGTGATGGCGGCGATGGAGCTGTTCTGGGAAAAGGGTTTCCAGTCGACCTCCGTCTCCGACATCCTCAGCCGGACCCAGATTCATTCCGGCAGCCTCTATCACTTCTTTCCGGGCAAACAGGACGTGCTCGCCGCGGTATTGGAAGCCTATCGCGACGGCATCGAAAAATGGTTGCTGGCCCCCGCCTGGTCGGGCGTCGACGATCCTATCGAGCGCATTTTCGCGCTTCTGAATGGATACCGCACCCAGCTGGTGACGAGCGATTGCACCTACGGCTGTCCGATCGGCAGCCTGGCGCTCGAGCTGCACGAGCCCGACCCCAATATCCGCGAGCTGCTGGCGGCCAATTTCGCCAATTGGACAGAGGCGATCGAGCGCTGTCTCTGCGCGGCTGGCGATCGGCTGCCGTCCGGCGTCGATCGACGCCAGCTGGCGGAATTCACTCTGACCGTGATGGAGGGCGCGATCATGCAGGCGCGCACCTATCGCGACGTCGAAAGCTTCGATCGCAACATCGCCGTGCTTCGCCAGCATTTCGACCTGCTCCTCGAGCAGGCGCACAACGAGAAAGAATCAGTCTGAGTCAGTTTTTGGAACGGGGGACCCTATGCCGGAAGTCAATTATCTCGCTGTAGTGCTTGCCGCTTTGTCAGCCTTTCTGCTTGGCGGCCTGTGGTATTCGCCGCTGCTGTTCGCGAGCCGATGGGCGCAGCTCACCGGCCAGACCGACGAAAAGCTGCAATCCGGTTCGATGCCGCTGATCTTCGGCGGCGCGTTTCTGTTGAGCCTGATCGCCGCCTTTGTTTTCGCCATGTTCCTCGGGCCCGACCCGGCCCTAGGTTTCGCGATTGGGGCCGGCTTCTCCGCCGGGCTGTTCTGGGTCGCGGCCGGTCTCGGCATCATTTATCTGTTCGAGCGCCGGCCGCTCGGCCTTTGGCTGATCAACGGCGGCTATTTGACGCTGCAGTTCACGCTTTACGGGGTGGTGCTGGGGCTGATGTGAGGACGAGTTCGGCGGCGATCCGGGTTCTGGCCCTTCTTGTGATCACATTCGGGGCTCGCGCCGGCAGTCAGGATCGGCCCGATCCGCTCGCCCCGCTTCGCTTTCTTGCCGGATCCTGTTGGCGCGCCGAGATTTCCGGCGGCGACCTGGTCGACGTGCAATGCGTGGAGGAAATCGCCGGCGGATTCCTCCGCTCGCGCCACGCCGTCTTCGGCACAAAGCCTGAATATTCTGGCGAAACACTCTATTTCGTCGATGCCGAGACCGAGACTGCGCGCTTCGTCTATTTCACGTCACTCGGCGGCGTCAGCCGCGGAAGCGTCGTGGCGGAAGGCGGCCGGCTGGTATTCCCCGATCAGCGGCACGTCGCTCGAGACGGCGCCGAAATGCGGCTTTATGGAAGGCTCGAACGGGTCGCTGCCGACGCGTTCCGCTCCGAGAACCGGCGCTGGGTCAAAGGTGCCTGGACCGACGCCGTTCGAATGACCTTCACCCGCCTTCCGGCCTCCTGCCGCAATCTTGAGCAGGCTCGCCAGGGATGTGCCGAAGGCTAGCTGCGCCTTCCGCCGAACCGTGTCCTTTGCGTCTTCCCGAACCGCCCCTTGCGCGTGCCGGGCTTGCCCTCGCTCGACTTGCCCATCGGCCGCGGCGCGGCGCGCTGGGGGTGGGGGATGCCAAGGTCGTCTTCCTCCAGCCGCCGGATCTCGTCGCGAAGCCGCGCCGCTTCCTCGAACTCGAGATCCCCGGCGGCTTTGCGCATCCGTTCCTCGAGCTCGCCGATATAGGCCTTGAGGTTGTGGCCGACGCGGCGCGGCCGCTCCTCGTCGCCGGTGTCGACGATCAGCCCGTCGCGGCTGGCGACATGGGCGATGATGTCGCTGATCTGGCGCTTGATGCTTTCCGGCGTGATGCCGTGCTCGGCGTTGTAGGCGACCTGCTTCTCGCGCCGGCGGTCGGTTTCGTTCAGCGCCCGCTCGATCGATCCGGTGATGGTGTCGGCGTAGAGGATGACGCGGCCGTCGATGTTGCGCGCGGCGCGGCCGATGGTCTGGATCAACGAAGTCTCCGAGCGCAGGAAGCCTTCCTTGTCGGCGTCGAGGATCGCCACCAGCCCGCACTCGGGAATGTCGAGCCCTTCGCGCAACAGGTTGATGCCGACCAGCACGTCATAGACGCCGAGGCGAAGCTCGCGGATCAGCTCGATCCGCTCCAGCGTCTCGACGTCGCTATGCATGTAGCGGACGCGCAGGCCCGCTTCGTGGAGATATTCGGTCAGATCCTCCGCCATCCGCTTGGTCAGAGTCGTCACCAGCGTCCGATAGCCCTGCCGCGCCGTCTCCTTGGCCTCGTGGACGAGGTCGTCGACCTGGTCCTCGACCGGCTTGATGGTCACCGGCGGGTCGATCAGGCCGGTCGGGCGGATCACCTGCTCGGAAAAGACGCCGCCGGTCTCGTTCATCTCCCACGGCCCGGGAGTCGCCGAAAGGAAGGTGGTC
>CAYUWJ010000135.1:0-3374 GCA_964448315.1 uncultured Sphingomonas sp.
GGGCCGGGTCCTCGCCGCGCGGATTGTCGTCGGTGACGATCACCACGTCCGACGATCGGGCGGCGACCGCGCCCATCTCGGGCCGCTTGCCGCGGTCGCGGTCGCCGCCGGCACCGAACACGGTAATCAGCCGGTCGGCGACGTGCGGCCGAAGCGCGGCGATCGCCGCCTCCAGCGCATCGGCGGTATGGGCATAGTCGATATAGACCGGAGCGCCGGCGCGGCTGATCACCGCCCGCTCAAGCCGGCCGCGCACCGGCGACACGCGCTGCATCGCCGAGAAGGTCGCCGCGAAGCTGCCCCCGGTGGCCATCACCAGTCCCGCCGAGACCAGCACATTGGCCGCCTGATAGTCGCCGATCAGCGGCAGCGAGAAGCGGTGGCTGGTCGCGCCGTGGCGGATGACCAAAGTCTGCCCGAGCGGCGTCGGCTCCTGCTCGACAAGCGCGATCGTCTCGCCCTTGCGGCCGACGGTCAGAAGAGCGATGCCGCGCCGGCGGACCCGTTCGATCACCTCGCCGGATTTTGGATCGTCGGCCCAGACGACGGCTGTGCCATCGGCCGACAGAACCTCGTCGAACAGGCGCATCTTGGCGGCGAAATATTCGGCCATATTGGCATGATAATCGAGGTGGTCGCGGCTGAAATTGGTGAAGGCGGCGGCGGCGACCGGAACGCCTTCAGCACGATACTGGTCGAGCCCGTGACTCGACGCCTCATAGGCAGCGTGGCTGATTCCCATGCGTTTCAGCCCGGCCATGTTGGACAGGAAGGTGACGATGTCGGGGCTGGTCAGTCCGGTCCGCACCTGGTCGTCCGAGGTGGTGACGCCCAGAGTTCCGATCGAGGCGCTGCGGTGACCGGCCATCCGCCACATCTGCCGGGTCAGCTCGACGCTCGAGGTCTTGCCGTTGGTGCCGGTGACCGCCACCACAGTCTCTGGGTAAGGCGCGAAAAAGCGCGAGGCGAGTTCGGCGAACAACCGGCGCGGCTGGGCGTCGGCGAGATGCGGCACTTTCGCGACGGCCGCTTCTGGTCGCGCGACCACCGCCACCGCACCGCGCTCCACGGCTTGCGGAATGAAATCCTCGCCGTTGAACAGCGCGCCCTGGAAGGCGCCGAAGATGCTGCCGCGCGCAACCTTGCGGTGATCGATGGCGAAGCCGGTGACGGCGGAATCGTCGTCGACCTCGACAAGCTCGCGAAGGCGCACTGCTCAACGCTCTCGTTGCTGGATGAACGGCAGTACCTCGGCCAGGTTCGGCTCGCGCTGCCGGTCGGGCCGGACGCCGAGCATCGGCGCGATCCGGCTGATGGTCTGCGCCACGATCGGCGCGACGTTCCAGCCGGCCGTGCGGAATCCATAGGTTTCGGCGGTGCCCTTTGGCTCGTCCAGCATGACGACTGTGACATAGCGGGGTTCATCCATCGGGAAAACGCCCGCGAAGTTGGTCACCACCAGCGACTTGTTGTGATATTTTTCCGCGGTGCCGGTCTTGCCGCCGACGCGATAGCCAGGCGCGTCGGCCTTGCGGCCGGTGCCGTGCGTGACGACGAGGCGCAGCAGCGCGCGCATCTTGTAGCTGGTGTCCTCGCTGAACACCCTGTGGCCCTTGCCGGCGCTATGGTCCTTGTCGACCTTGAGCAGAGTCGCGGGCCGGTAGACGCCGCCATTGAACAGGGTCGCATAGCCGATCGCCAGGTGCAGCGGAGTGACGGCGATGCCGTGGCCGTAGCCGACCGTCATCCGTTCGACCTGATTCCAGTTGCTGCCCGGCGAAAGCGGGCCGCCGCGCTCGGGCAATTCGATCTCCGGCTTGTCGAGAAAGCCCATCAGCCGAAGGAATTCCTTTTGGCGGGCCGACCCCAGCTGATCGGCGATCTGGGCGGTGCCGATGTTCGAGCTTTCCTGCATGATCTCGGCGACCGAGCAGGCGCGGCGGAATGGGTGGGTGTCGCCGATCGTGCGATTGCCGATGCGCAGCTTGTCGGGGCAATTATACATCTGGCCGAACGACCGGACGACGCCGGCGTCCATCGCCATGGCGACGGTGAACGGCTTGAAGGTCGATCCCAGCTCGTAGACGCCGAGCGTCGCCCGGTTGAACCGCGCTTCGGCGGACCCCTGCCCGGCGATGTTGGGATTGAGCTGCGGCAGCGAGGTCATCGCCAGCACTTCCCCGGTGTGGATGTCCATCACCACGCCGGCCGCGCCGACGGCGGAATATTTGGTCTTCGCAGCCAGCAGCTGGTTTTCCAGCGCCTGCTGGATGCGGCTGCTGATCGACAATGTCACCGGCTCGCCGCGGCGCGCCGGGTCGGACAAGCGATCATCCAGAGCCTTTTCGAGCCCGGCGACGCCGTGACCATCGACGTCGGTGTAGCCGATGACATGGGCGGCGAGGCTGGTCTGCGGGTAGAGGCGGTCGGGCTCGCGGGCGATCGCCAGGGCCGGCTCGCCGATCGCATTGACCGCCTCGACCAGCGAAGGCGCAGCGCGGCGGCGAAGGTAGAAGAAACTCTTGTCCGAGCGAAGCATGGCAAAATAGGTCGCCTCGTCGCGCTCGGGCATCAGGGTCGCCAGCCGGCGGGCGATGTCGAGCTTGTCGCCGATCAGCTTGCCGGGGTGGAGGCCGATGCTCCAGGCGTCGATCGTCCGCGCCAGCGGGCTGCCGTCGCGGTCGACGATGTCGGCGCGTTCGGGCACCAGGCTCGGAGCGCCGAGCTTGGCGCCGGCGTGGTCGCCGAACGCCGCCAACCACAGGATCCGCGCGACGATCAGCGCGATGATCCCGGCATAGACCAGCATGCCGAACATCAGCCGCTGGTGCATCACCGCCAGAACCTGCTGCCGCTGCCCTACCAGGCGGAGCCGCTCGGGCCGTTGCGCGACGAGAGCGGGCGACGGAGCGTTCATCGAGCCCGGCCGGATTCCTTGGAAATTGCGGTCATTGCGGTCGCCAGCGGTGCGAGCGGATCGGCCTTGCTCGCCCGGTTCGGCCGTGCCGCCGGCCTGCTGTCGGCGAGCTGCTGCGATTTGGCCGCTTTGCCGTCGTCGGCGGCGGGCGCAACCGGCCGGGCCGCCGGAGCCTCGGGCCGGACAACGGCCGGGTCGGATCGGGTCAGGCTTGCCAGATGCAGGATATTCTCGTCGGCGCCCTCTTCACTATCGGCGCCGTCTTCGAGCGGCTGGTCCGGCTTTGGCGCCGGCGCCGAAGCGAGCACGACCGGAGCTTCGAGCTGCAGCTTGGGCTGCGGCCGGGCCAGCCGGGCGAGCGCGAAGCCGCCTTCGAGGAACTGGTCGGCGGTGGGCGCCGAAAGCGCCAGCACCCGCGCGTTCCAGCGCTCCAGCTGGGCCAGCCGGCCGCGGGTGC
>CAYUWJ010000136.1:0-26903 GCA_964448315.1 uncultured Sphingomonas sp.
CCGCTGCGAGGCGTGCAAGGGCGACGGCCTGATCAAGATCGAGATGCACTTCCTGCCCGACGTCTATGTCACCTGCGACGTCTGCCACGGCCACCGCTACAACCGCGAGACGCTGGAGGTGAAGTTCAAGGGCCGCAGCATTGCCGACGTGCTCGACATGAACGTCGAAGACGCGGCGGAATTCTTCAAGGCGGTCCCCGCCATCCGCGAAAAGATGCGGATGCTGCTTGAAGTCGGGCTGGGCTACATCAAGGTCGGCCAGCAGGCGACGACGCTGAGCGGCGGCGAGGCGCAGCGCGTCAAGCTCGCCAAGGAGCTGTCGCGCCGCGCCACCGGGCAGACGCTGTACATATTGGACGAGCCGACGACGGGGCTGCATTTCGAGGATGTGCGCAAACTATTGGAGGTGCTCCACCGCCTGGTCGAACAGGGCAATACGGTGGTGGTGATCGAGCATAACCTCGACGTCATCAAGACGGCGGACTGGGTGATTGATCTCGGGCCGGGGGGTGGCGTGAACGGCGGGGAGATTGTGGTGGAGGGGACTCCGGAAGCGGTGGCGGCTGAGGAGCGGAGTTTCACGGGGCAATATTTGGAGCCACTTTTGGCCAGAACCAAAAGTGCCACGGCGGAGGCCGGGGCCCAGCCCCGAAAATTAAAACGCAAGGCGCAGCCTTCCGAACCCGACCTGCCCGACCTCATCTCGGCAAAGTAGACAAGGAGCAAAATTGGGCCGCGATCTTCGAGACTTCATCGATCGAAAGCGACGGCAGCACGAACGGGCGCTGGCGCGTCATGCGTTCCTGGGCACATCTCCAAAGTTCCGAATGAGGCTGCGCGTCCGTCTGGGCAGCAAGATTGGGTCGAATGAAGCCAAGCTGAAGACTACTTTTTGCGGCCGACGAGTAACAATTCAGTCGCGCTATAAAGGTAAACCTCTGAACCATTCGGAGTGGATCGTTCTTGCCGCTTCACGCTTCAAAACCATCGAAGCGGCAGCTGAGTTCGGCGTTAAGATGCAAAAGGCGCTGGCCGTCAGTGCAGCTTTGCGTGGTATCCCAATCGATGTCGGCGTGCAGAATAATGCAACGTTTATGACCGGCGACACCGTCAAGGATGTTGTTGCCGAAAAAGGCGGCTTTCTTCTCGATGATGTTCATGGCGTTGATGTGTACGCTGACACTCCTCATAGCCTCATCATGTTCGGTGAGGCGACGGCGACAACTTCATTTGCGCCGGAGCGGTTCACCGAGCTCGTCGAACAAATAGGGTCTCGCATCAGCAAGTTAGATGAGCGGGGAGTTCAGGCGGCGCTCCTGATGAACGACGCCTCTATGGCCCAACATCCTGTTGCCATGCTGACATTGTCGGTGGCTGCGGTGGAGATGCTGACGGCTGGTGAGAAGTGGAATGCTTCGCAGAAAAAATGGATCAAATCCCTTCGGACGCATCTTTCCTCGGCTGAAGGGCTATCAGAAACTGAAAAGACCGAACTGAGGAAGGGTGTCGAAGGACTGTTCAACTTCGGCGCGCTTGCGAAGACTCGTCGGCTTTTGAAGCATCTGGCATTGAATGAGTTAATCCCCAGATGGGAGGACCTCTACAGCGGCCGAAGCAATCTCTTCCACGGCAATGAGTATATTCCGTACGCGGAGGTCCAACGGCTCGGGGGTGAGGCAAGGTTGGTTTGCAAAGACATAGTCGATGCTTACGTCACTCGAGCCATCGAGGAATTGCCGTGACACCGATCTCGATGACAGTGCACGTATTGACTGGAGGGGTCATTCATGTGGCCATTCAAACGCAAGCGTGACCCAGCGCTTCCCAACCTCGTCTATAAGAGCAGCGAAGCGTTCTTTGAGATGCAGTGCAAGTATGGCCACACCGAGCTTGAGGAGGGGAGTGGAGTCGTCGCGATAATATTGGACGCCATGCAAGAATTTGGCACGTCTGTTGCGGTCAAAATTCAGCCCAGCGGCAACCAGCTAGCGACAATCAAAGTCGCGTCGGAAGATGGAGGTTTTGTCACGTTCGCTGAGACCCTGTCGACGGGTGGCGACCGCCTTAAGCCCGGCGATCTCGTTGTATGGGTACCTGGAACGTATATGGATGAACTCACCCAAACGGTCGTCGATCCGCGCAGTGCGTGGATGGGTCTGATCATTGCGAAGATCGCGGCGGAAAGCGACCCCAACACGAATGAATTGAAGGTGATCTGCCAATACTAGAATATCGGTGGATTACAGTGAGGATTACGGTGACAGTGCACCAATTGCGGCGATGCGGGCAAGATGTCAGTGCCCGTTTGAAATGAGGGGCGGAGCGTCAAACCCATGACCACTCCAAGGGCAAGTGCCGAGCTAGAGGCATTTATCGATGAGACGATCAGAGTTTCTCGGAAACATGGCTATCACCCAACGATCTTCATCAGCATGAGGCATCAGCTCGACACAATCCCGGCGATCATCAAATTGGTTGAAAGCGGCGATGTGCAGAGCGGTTTCAAGCGGTTGAAGGCACTTGGGCTGCTCGATCATACGATTGAAGCGGCAGTCCTCCGCTTTCCCGACGAATTTCCAGCCCGAACGAAGGAATGTGCGGAGTTTCGCCTAAGGATCGTCTGAGCTGTCGGGATCGGGTGGATTACGGTGGATTACGGTGACAGTGCACTAATTTCCCTGAGGCTGACCCCTCACCGCCGCATTGCCGGCTCCCCCTTGCACGCGCTCTTCAACCCCAGCGTCGGCGAAGCGCGCGCAGAGGGTGGGCGAGCGAATGTCTGCAGTAGGCGGTTCTACGAGTCCGGACCTTAGTCCAATCAATTGCAACCGATGTAATTCTCGCCGCTGTCGTCACCCTCCGGCACCAGCTCCTCACTAGGACCTACCTTGACGATTGTTACCGCCAAGATTTCATCTAGACCGCCAAGCATTTCGTACTGGGTAGAGTTTAGCCAAGCATCAGCTTCTGCAATGTCCTTCATAGCAACAACCGCTATCACGGGTCTCCCCCGGCGGTCAGCCCGCAGAATCCGTATTCGATCACCCCTTCTGAATCCCGCCAAATCCGAACTTTCAGCAGCATTACTGGCACTGAGGTAAACTGTTCCTCCTGATGGACGGTGAATTGCGCAAGCTGGTCGACCGGCTCGGATACGAATTCCACCTGGATCAAATGGGGCTATCCATTCGCGAGCGCGGTCTCGAGCTTCTTTGACTGCCGCTACTTTCGCCGTCTTAATTTGCTCTTCGCTTGCGGCCTCGTATTCTGGTCTCCACATGTCGCTCCATTCGTCCACGATTTCCTCGTTTGAAAGATCGTAATATCCAGCCCGTTGGATGCCTGCTTGAAACTCATGAGAAAAATTCTCGTGTGTTTTGAGCTCTTTGACGATTTCGGCTACATCTTCTTGATCGTTCGCCATAAATCGAATGAGCGTAGCTTTGACAGTGGTTGACCCAAACCAAGGATTTAGGAGGGCGAGTGAAAGCGCGATAGTGAAAGCAACAGTTGTACCGATAGACTTGAAAATATGGCGCCGTAGGAAAGCCGCGAAGTGGGCAAATACCTGTTCTTGGAACTTAGAAAGCCATCCTAACACAGCAAGCGCTCCGAATACGTGTGGAGACTAACCCATCCAACAGCTGTAAGCAAAACGCTTTGAGAACGCTAACCTCACTCCCGCTTTAGCCGCGCGCTCCACCCCGCTTAGGCCGCCATCCCAGCCGTGAGCACCAGCATCGTCCAGCCCATACGCATCTGGACCATGCCGAGCACCGCTTCGGCTATCTCGCGGAAGGGGTAGAGGTATTACGGTGGATTACGGTGGGATTACGGTGACCGTTTACTAAATTCACCAATCGGTGGACCCTAGCCTCACCCCCCAAAAAAAGGGCCGCCCCGAAGGACGGCCCCACCAGGAACTTACGTCGTTAACGCGCTCCGTCTCTGGCGCCCCCAAGATTAGGCGCGACTCCGCTCGCCGGTCTATGCTCCCGCAATCGCAAGCGGCGGGAGAGGTCCCATGCAGCGCATTTCACGCCCGGTTCGCACCATCACCGGCATCGCTTTGGTCTTGGCGCTAGGCGCGCCGGCCGCGGCCGAGGAGAAGTCGACCAAGCCGCGCATCGCGGTGATCGAGTTCCAGAACCAGTCCCGCGAACAGTTCGAAATCGAGTCCAGCCAGTGGGGCGAGTGGATCGCCGACGTCGAGCGGCCGCAGGCGATGGGCAGCTGGTCGAAGGCCGAAGGCCTCGCCGTCACCTGGGACGCGCCCCAGTCCGGCGGCTCGACCGGAGCGAACGAAAAGATCACCATCAGCGGCGGCCGAACGGAGAGCGGCGGCGCGGCGGCGCGCCGCGGCGGCGGCTCCAACACAATGAGCATGGACGACACCGCCGGCAAGGAGAAGAAAGCCGCGCCGACCGCCATATCGCACGACCTCAGGACCAACGTCATCGCGCGTACCGCGCCGCCGCCGGGCGCGGGCGGCGATCCCGACCGGCCGATCATCACCGGCCATTTGCCCAACGCGTCGGCGACTTCGGTCGGCGCCGCGCAGAGCCTGACCGTCGGCAGCGCCCGCACCGAGAGCGCCAACGCCGCGCGCGCCAACGACCGGCTGCGCACCGCCGGCCCGAAGGACGGGGCCCCCACCTTCACCGCTCCGCTGCCGCGCGGCAGCGTCCTCCTCCGCCTCAAGCAGCCGTGGGCCGGCTGCGCGGTCGGCGACCGCTTCGACGGCGTTTACGTGATGACCGGCGCGACGCACGGCTATCGCCTCGGCGGCGGCGAGGTCGCGCGCTGCGACGGCCGGGCGGTGACGATCAACTACACGATGTTCGCCGCCGAGGGCACGCCGACCCGCTAGCGCCGCCGCGGTCGCTCTCACCCCCACAAAAAAAGGGCCGCCCCAAAGGACGGCCCCATCTGGCACTTAGTCTGTGCCTATAGTCCTGGTCGCTGTTAGCGGCTGGTCGGTTCGCTCTTGCTCTTGTCGAACTCCTTGTTCTGGCCCTCCGATCGCTCCCGCCACAGGATCAACAGGGCGGCCGCCGCCGAGACGGGGAGCGCCCAATCCTGCGGCACGCTGAGCAACACTGCGGCGCTTCCGCCGACCATCGCCCAAGCCAGAGGCACGACCCACAGCCACCAGCGCGCGCGGCTCGCCCACAGCATCAGTCCGAAGGTGAAGATCAGCAGCGGACATGGCGCGACCCCGAACAGCGGCATCGCCGGGTAGCGCTCGCCGACGGCAAGGCCGATCAGCGGATAGAGGATTAGCGCGTAGAGAATCATGGCTCCGCCGGCGAGCGCCCGAAGGCGGCTGCGCGAACCATATTCGAGCCCGCGCCCGGTCGCGGCGTGAAAGGCGAACAATAGGGCCTGGACGACGAAGGCTGCGGCGAAGATCCGGGCGGCGGGATTGACCGGAGCGAAGAAGAACCCCTGGTAGACGATGCCGACCCAACCCCACATTAGCGCCAGGACGGCTCCGACGACGCGGCCCGAGCGCGCAGTCGCATTCCAGGCAAACCACACTGCCGCGAGCGCCAGCGGATAGGCGACAACCGCCGCCGGCCAGCTGGCCGCGTTATAGGCTGCGAACACGTCGAAGAACTGATCGCGGGTGAATGGAAGCATCGCGGGAATTGTGCGCTCAGCCGTCCTCAGGCGCAAATCGGGTTGGGCGGCGTGGCCATGAACATTGCGGACATTCGGGCTTCAACCCGCAAAAAAAGGGCCGCCCCGAAGGACGGCCCCATCAGGCACTTAGTCTGTGCCCATAGTCTTGGTCGCTGTTAGCGGCTGGTCGGTTCGCTCTTGCTCTTGTCGAACTCCTTGTTCTGGCCGGTCGGGCTCTGGCCACTCTGCTGGCCGGTCGGGCTCTGACCGCTCTGGCCGCTCTGGCTCTGGTCGCCGCCGATCGCGCTCTTCTCGCGATTCTGCTCGTTCTGGCGACCCTGCTCATTCTGGCGATTCTTGTCGAAGCCGCCCTGCTCGGGCTTGCGTTCGCCGGTCTGACCCTGCTCGCGCTTCATCGACTCGTCCTGCTTGTTCTGGTTCGGGTTGGTCTGGTTCTTGTTGTCGGCCATGGGGATGGCTCCTTTCGGTTGGGAATAGCAATTTGGCCCCGCGAACCGGAGCCCTCATCCCATCAACGGTCCGGGCCCCCGATTGTTCCAAAAAATCGCGGTTTTCCAAGGATTTTCAGTTAGGACGCGGCGTCAAGGACTGTCCCGGCGCGCGGCCTTGCCTTAGCCCCTATTCGTCTTTCTCCGCCCCCTGCACCGACCTCAGCACCGTCAGCTCGCCCTCGTCTTCGTCCTTGGCGATGACGCTGAAGTTGCCGTTGGTCTCGAGCACCACGGCGGCGACCTGCTCGATCCGGCCGATCCCTTCGCTGCGTATCGCCTGGTCGACCTCGTCGCGGGTGACGCGTTCGTCGTGCAGCGCCGCTTCGATATAGCGGCCGTCCTCGACCAGCAGCCGCGCCTCCGCGCGGATCATCCGCCGCGCCCAGCGCCAGTGGACCGAAGCCTTGGTCACCGCCCATTGCAGCCCGGCCAGCATGGCGAAGGCGACCACCCCTTCGGCCAGCGCAACATCCTTGCTAAGCAGCACCGTCGCCAGGATGGAGCCGAGCGCCACCGACACCACCAGGTCGAAGGCATTCAATTTGCCGAGGCTGCGCTTGCCGGCCAGACGCAGCACCAGGATCAGTACCGTGTAAGCGGCGAGCGCGATCAGCACGACCCGCGCCAGCCCGAGGAAGGAATCGAACAGCATATCGGCGACGATGCGCCGGGCGGCGGAAAGGTTCCGCCAAGCCGCTGGTTGCGCAGGTGATTAGGCGCTTGTTTCGGGCGCGTGTATATCGGCTCGTCACTGCAAAAAAGGGGAGGTTTCATGATCCGCGCACACCCGCGCCTGTCCCGCCTATCCATCACCTTCGCGCTCGGTTCAGCGCTGGCGATCGGCGCCGCCGCGCCGACGCTGGCCAGTCCGGCCTATCTCAAGCTCGGCGACATCAAGGGCGAGGCCATGGCCGCGTCCGGAGCGAAATGGTTCGTCGCTGACAGCTTCTCGTTCGGGGTCGAGCGGGAAATGAAGGAAAGCGGCGAAAAGGGCGGCACCGAAGACATCAACATCGGCGTCGGCGAGCTGCAGGAAATCAGCGTTTCCAAGCGGATGGACAAGGCCATGCCCAAGCTGCTCGAGCCGGCGATCAAGGGGAAGATATTCGCCTCGCCTCCGCCCGGGATGGGAACGCTGACGACGACGGTGCCGGCCGGCACCTGCCGGGCCGGAGCGCGCTATCCGACGGCGGAATTCGGCAGCGGCACCCAAGTCTATGTGATGAAGAATGTGGTCGTCGCCGGCTGCACGCCGGGCTCATCGGGCGACTCTGTGCCGACGGAGCAGATTTCGCTCAACTATGAGGAGGTCAAATAGTCGCCGGCAGGCCGCGGCCTGACGACGGACATCATTCAACAAAGGGAGGAATTTTCATGCGCCTTACGCATTTGCGCCTGTCAGGCATTTCCACCGCACTCGCGCTCATATTCGCGGTTTCGGCCGCACCCGCCGCGGCCAGCGGCTACATCAAGTTCGGAGGCGTCGAGGGCGAAAGCACCGCGAGCGATCACACCAAGCAGGTTGAAATCCTGTCATGGTCTTTCGGCACATCCAATGCCTCCACGGGAAGCGGTACCCATGTCGGCGGCGGCGGCGCTGGCTCCGGAAAGGTCGACGTGTCCGGCGCGGCGCCCGAGGCCGCCAAGAAAAAGGGCAATGTCGAATATGGCTGGAAAGTCGAGGAGGGCGAGAAGGCGGCTGCCTCGCACGAAGCCGAGATTACGCTCAAGGGCGCGGCTGCGAAGCCGGGCAGGGTAAAGGTAGGGGACGTCACCCTGAAACGGGGCATCACGGCCGGCGGCAGCGAGAGCGTCGGCGGGGTGAAGGTCGCCAGCGGTGATATCGACGGCGACGGCCGGGCGGACCTCGCGGTCGTTCCCGGGCAAGGCAGCGGGACTCTGACCGTCGTCGTCCCGGCCGGACTGTGCCAGGCGGGCGCCCGCTATCCCACCGCCGAACTCGGGACCGGGAGCCGCACATACCGGCTGACAGACGTGATCGTGTCGAGTTGCGCGTCGGCGGCGACGTCAAGCGGCAGCCCGCCGATGGAAAGCCTGTCGATCAGCTATACTGAAATCGAGTGGAACTAGCCGTAAGGCCACCCCTCGCCGCCCAACAACCAACGCCTCCCCCGGACCGAACCGGGGGAGGCGCGGGGGCCCTGGGCCAAATCGCAATAGGCCTGGCTAAGGCCTAAAGCAGTATGTCCTCACTCGTCAGGGCGATGTTGCCGGTCAGGCGAATGCCGAAGTCGGCGACGCCGTCGCCGTCGATGTCGCCATAGACCATCGTGTTCGTGGTCGTCGGCGTGTTTTCAAATTCATAGCGGAGCTCGCCGGCGGTGCCCGAGAAGGCGGCGGTGCCGATGAAGGTGAATGCCTGGTCGCCGGCGGTCGTCGTGTCGGCGTCCATCAGCCGCATGTCGAGCTGATCGCCTTCGAGCTGGCTGAAGTCGCGGATCCAGTCGGCGGTGGCAAGCGTCGTGCCGCTGGCGTCGCCATCCTCGAAGTAGAAATTATCGGCACCGGCGCCGCCGATGAACTGGTCGCGACCGGCACCGCCCATCAGCATGTCGTCGCCGTCGCCACCGCGCAGGATATCGGCACCGTCGCCTCCGACCAGCTGATCGTTGCCGGCGCCGCCGTCGAGCCGGTCGTCGCCTTCCTCGCCGATCAATATGTCATCGCCTTCGTCGCCGATCAGATAGTCGGCGCCGCTGCCTCCGTAGATAATGTCGTTTCCGAGGCCACCGCGGGCGGTGTCGTTGCCCGATCCGCCGTAGATGCGGTCGTGGCCGTCCATGCCGCTTATATAATCATTGCCGTCGCCACCGAACAGCCGGTCTTCGCCGGCGCCGCCGTCGATATGATCGTCGCCTTCCTCGCCGTATATCGAATCATTGCCCGCTCCCCCGTACAACGTGTCATTGTCGAGGCCGCCAAGGATTCGGTCGTCGCCGTCGCCGCCGCTAATCCAGTCGTTGCCGGCCAGACCCCGAATATCGTCGTTGCCGCCCAAGCCGCGAATCTCGTCGGCTTCGCCGGTGCCGATGATTACATCAGCGTCGTTGGTGCCATTAATAATCGCCATGGTAGGGGATCTTCCATATTGCACGAAGCCTCAGGCCGGGCGACTGAGGCCCGCTGTCGACTGGGGCTACCCGGCGGCGCGTAAACGCCTGTAACGTTTGGAAATATCCGGGCGCTTTGGTCCGAAATGGTGCTATCGCAACTTTGCGATAAATCGTGCCGAGCGCGCGCCGGCGGCGGTGTCTTCTCCGACTTGCCGCCGGCCGCCGGAGCCGCCAATGTCCTGCCCGCAATTTTGGGAGGTCGGGCATGAACGAAGAACCAAGTGCGCGCGCGCCGGCCTCGCCCCGCGTGTCGGCCTATGCCTGGTACGCGCTCGCTCTGTTCGTCATCGTCTACATCTTCAATTTCATCGACCGGCAGATCATTTCGATTCTCGCCGAGAGCATCAAGGCCGATCTCGACCTCGACGACGCGCAGCTTGGCTTTCTCTACGGCACCGCCTTCGCGGTGTTCTACTCGCTGTTCGGGATTCCGCTCGGGCGGCTGGCCGACAGCTGGCACCGCGGCAAGCTGATGGCGATCGGCCTTGCGCTCTGGTCGTCGATGACCGCGCTGTCGGGCTTCGCATCGAGCTTCACCCAGCTCGCCATCGCACGGGTCGGCGTCGGCATCGGCGAGGCCAGCGCCTCGCCCGCCGCCTATTCGATGATCGCCGACTATTTTCCCAGGGAGAAACGAGCGACCGCGCTGTCGATATATTCCAGCGGCCTGTACATCGGCGGTGGGCTAGCGCTGCCGATCGGCGGTTTCGTCATCGCCCAGTGGGCACGCTGGTTTCCCGATCCGTCGGCCGCGCCGCTCGGGCTGGTGCCGTGGCAGGCGGCATTCCTCGCGGTCGGCCTGCCAGGACTGCTGCTGGCGGTGTGGATCTGGAATTTGAAGGAGCCAATGCGCGGCGCGATCGACGGCAATCCGTCGCCGATCGTGCGGCCGAACGCCTGGCGCGAGTTCGGGCGCGAGCTGGCGGCGATCCTGCCGCCGCTGACCCTGCTCAGCGTCGCCCGGATTCCGGGCGCGATGGGCCCCAATATGCTGGCGCTTGCGGGGAGCGTCGCCGGAGCGCTGGCGCTCGGCTGGTTGTCGGGCGACTGGCCGCAATGGATCGCCGTCTTCATCGGCGTCTATGCGGTCTACAGCTGGACCCAGTCGCTCAAGAGCCGCGATCCGGCCACCCATCGGCTTATCTGGGGAACACCGGTGACGGCGATACTGGTCGCGGCGTTCGGCAGTATCGCTTTCGTCGCTTACTCAGTCGGATTCTGGATCCCGCCCTATGCCTTGCGGACTTTCTACAGCGGCCCGCTGGATGCGGCGACGATCATCGGCGGAGTCACCGCCGCCGAGGAAGTCTCAACCATCTACGGCTGGAGCGCCGCGGCCGCCTCGGCGGTCGGAGTGATCGCCGGAGGGATTCTCGCCGACCGCTGGCGCCGGCATAGTTCGGCGGGGCGCATTTACGTCAACATGCTGGCGGTAGTCGTGCCAATGCCGGCGGTGTACTGGATGTTCACCACGTCGAACCTCGTGACCTTTTACTGGCTCGCGGTATATGTCGCGCTATTCAATGCGCTGTGGGTCGGAGCGGCGGTGGCGACATTGCAGGATCTGGTACTGCCGCGAATGCGCGGCACCGCCGGCGCGACCTACATCCTCGGCACGTCGATGGTCGGGCTTGCGCTCGGGCCCTATTGGACCGGCAAGGTCGCGGCGATGACCGGCGACCTCGCCACCGGAATATTCGCACTGTTCGTGGTGCCGCCGCTAACACTGCTCGGCTTGTGGATCGCCTCGCGCCATGTCGGCGAGCTCGAGGCGACGCGCGAGGAGCGTGCCGCCGCCGCCGTCGCCGGCGCCTAGCCTTCCGGCTGCACGGCTCCGCCGAGCACCGCGCAGGCGATCCGGTCGCCGCTGTCGCCGCTCGGGTCGGTCTCGTAATCGTCGGGCCCGGCGTGAAGGACCAGCGCCGCGCCATCGTCGTCGATGATCGGGTTGGCGACGCCGTACAGGCGCGACGACTGCAGGTGCGACCCCGAGATCGTGATGGTCTCTTGCAGCGCGCCGTCTTCGCCGACGGTCACGTTGGGCAAGTCGCCGCGGTGCGGGCCTTCGGGATTGTTCAGCCCGTGCTGGCGATTTTCGGGGTTCCAGTGCGCGCCGGCGCTCTCGAACGTCGGCCCGTCGCAACGTCCGACGGCGTGGATGTGCAGTCCGTGGGTGCCCGGCGGCAGCCCTTGCGCGCTGATCCGCAAAACCGCACCTTCGGCGCTGTCGCCACCATGGACTTCGCCCAACATTTCGCCTTCGGGACCGACCAGCGGCACTGCCGGAGCTTCTTCGATTTCGCCGCTCGCCGGCTGCTCGTTCTGGGTGTCTTGCTGCTGCGTTTCGCTGTTGCACGCCGCGATCAATATCGCCGGCGCGGACAGGAGCATGAGTCTGGAAATTGGCATGTGGGCCCTCCTTTTGCACCCAATTAACGGCGATGCGCGGTGAAGGGTCCGAAGGTTGCCGAACCTAGCTGCCGATCAACCCATGTTGCCGAAACGCGGCTAGGATCGCGCCGATCGCCGACCGCGCTTCTGCGTCGACCGTCGTTCCGCCTGCCGGGTCTGCGATTGCAGCGCCTCTTGCTCCAACGACCTGCTCCCCGGCGACGACCAGGCTGTCGGCCCGGAGCACACCGATCTCCCAGGCGCTGCTCCGATATGCCGCCGTCGTTTGGGTCGACTGGATATGTGCCGTCATTCCCGCCAAAGGCGCAACAAACCGCCAGCCTCCCGCAGTGAAGGCGGCAAGGTGCCCCGCAAAGGATGCCCAGTCGCCGGTCGGCGCGCTGCCGACGATGAAGCAGGTTCCGATCAGCGGCGAAGCCGGCGGCGTATCGAGCGGTGGTTCCTCGACTGCGGCTGCGACGACGATGTCGAGCGTCTGCAGCGCCTCATTGTGGAACAGTTCTTTTTGCGCTTGCCCGGGCTGTATGAACTTCAGCGCAAGCCGCTGGGTCGCGGTCATCTTCGTCTCCTTGTCAGAGGGTCAGGGCGGCCGAGGTCGGACGCGACAATGCGCGGTCGCCGATCTGGGCGACTTTGGCCGTTGCCGCGCCGGAGCCGAGCGAACCCAGTTGATCCGCGGTGAATATCGCGCTCGGCACACTCGTCTCCTGTTCGATCGAGGCCGTCGCCGTCTCGATCGTCACCCTGTAGCGCTCGGCCGTCTCGCCCAGCGGCGCATCCATCTCGTCCAGCCAGGCCCAGCCGTCGCGACTCCGCCGGACCCAGTCGACGTTGAGCCCGCCACTCCCGGTCGCGTCGATCTGGAGATGCACTGGGTTCGGTGGGCGAAGCGCTTCGCCGCCGGCGAGTGCCGAAACCGAAGTGCCGCTGCCATCACCGAGGCCGAGCGCGGTCACCTGAACGGCCATCCCGACCGCTTCGTTCGGCAATTCGATTGCCCGAAGCGTCGCCGAGTCGAGCAATGCGAACGGCTCGTCGAGCGTGTGGCCGCTCATCGCCCACTCGGTGCCCCGCCGGCCGCGCAGAAGCCGCTCGAGACGAAAGCGGCCCGGGCCGATTGCGACAGCCTGTCCGAACTGGATCAGCTCGCTCCCGACCGCCGCCAGGTTGGCGCCCTGGACAAGCGCCGCGTCATCGCGACTCTCCAGCCAATGCTCGCCATCGGTCAGCTCGACCTCAAGAGTTCCGCGCAGATCGAAGAGCGCCGCCTGACCATCGCCGAGCAGCGTTTTCGTCCACCCCAGCACAGTCTCGCCGAGCGCCGACTGGCCGGCCCTTGTCTCTCCACCGACCAGTATCTCGATCGGCACGGCGCGCCATCCGGCGCTGCTGCTGCACGCGGCGAGGTGAAGAACCGGCACGTCGTCGCGGTTGAGTCCGAGGTCCGGAAGGTCGAGCAGCACCAACGCGGTCGGAACCGCGACAATGTCGGTCGACGGCAGCGAACGCCCCGGCTCCGCCGCGACTGCCGGCGCCCCCCACCACAACGGTTGCAGCTCCGCCACTATTGTCATCGCTTCTGCCGTAACCCGATGCACCGTCCACACCGCGCTTTCGGAGGGAAGCTGCACATAGATTCCGGGTTCGAGGCCGAGGTAGGCGGGCGGAAGTCGAGCAATCAGCCTGTCGCGCTGCGCCCAGCGCCGGGCCAGCGAGGTTTCGGCGAGCCGCTTGGCGGCGCCGGCGTCCATCACTGCCGGAATCTCGACGGCCTCATGCGCGCCACCGCTGCGGCCGACCGCGGCCCGCATTTGGCCGTTCTGATAGTCGCGCGCCGGATCGTGATAACCGAGCGTCAGGCTTGCGGGCAGCGACCGCGCCGGCACCTGCGTGCGTTCGAAACGCGGCGGTCGATCGTTTTCCCCGCTGCAACCGAGGTCGTCGGCGTCCAGCACGAGCGGCGCGCCGGGTTCGGGCGAGCGAAGCGCGAGTCCATCGTCGAACAGTTCGATTCCGAAATGTTCGATCAGCGGCTGCACCGCCGCAGCCACGTTCGCGACTGCGGGCGAACCCCTCCTCCTCGGCCGTGCCCAGCCACGCCGGGACGAACGGCCGCATCCTGTCCGGCGCCGACTTGCGCCCGAACCACCACCCCATGCCCGCTCCTTCATCAAATCCCACTCCCCTTGAGGGAGAGGGAGGGACCCGCACCGAAGGCGCGGGAGGATGAGGGCGTGAACCCTCGCCGAAAATCCTAAAGCCGCCGCACCCGCGGCACGCCGCTCTTCGTCTCGCTCAATTCGCTCATCGCCCAGACCATCGCGTCGGCGCGGTCGGGCGAACGTGCCCCGTCATAGCCGCCGCCGGCGGTCAGCCCGGAAAGCTCCGCCTCAAGCTGCGGAAAAACTCCGGCGAAAAACGCCCGCCCCGCCTCGAAGCGAAGCGCCATCGGCTCGGCTCTCGCCGCCTTGCCGCGCGACGCGTGAACCAGCTTGACGCGCAAGCCCGCCTCGGCCGCCTTGAGCACGCTTTCGACCATCGCCCCGCCGTTATTCGCTTCCGCTACCACCAGGCTCGCGTCCCAGCGCTCCGCCGCCGCAGCAACCCGGTTCGCCCAGCCTTCCGGCCGCAGCCCGGCGACACTCGCGTCCTCGAGCACATACAGCCTGCCCGCGGCCCGCCCCGCAACCACGATGCCGCACGCGTCGCATCCCTCGCCCACTCCCGCAGGCGGATCGACCCCGACGACAATGCGGTCGAAAAACGCATTTTGCTCATCTTGAGTAGCCGTCGAGCCTGGTCGAGACAGCGTATCGAAGGACCGCGCCCGTTCGATCAACTCTTTCGGCCATAGCGACCCCTCGACATCGTCGAACAACTCGCCGTCCAGCTCCTGGCGGCCCAACCTGGTCCCGCCATAGGTCGCCATCATCACCTCGGCGAAGCTCCTTGCCAGATTGACATTGTCCCTGGTGCTGCCGCCAGTCTGCACCGTCCAAGCATCTTTCCTTATCCGATTAAGCAGCGGCAGCGTCCGCGGCGGCGTCGTCACCAGCGCCCGCGGCCTCGGACCGGCCCGCAACCCCATCTGCAAATTGTCCCACGCCGCTTCGCCCTGCCGCCATTTGGCAAGCTCGTCGCACCAGGCAAAATGATGTTGGGGACCGCGCAGCCCGTCGGCATGATCGCCCGAAAACAACTCGGAAACGCTGCCGTTCCGCCACGTCAGCCGCCCCAGGCTCGGCTCCCATTTCACCTTCTGCCGGTGCAGTCGGGCGACACTCAATATTCCGCTGACCCCTTCGACCATCACCTTACGCGCCTCGTCGATCGACGCGCCGACCAGCGCGACCCGAAACTTGCTTCGCCCGCTCGCCAGCCGGTGAATCCACTCCGCCCCGGCCCGGGTCTTGCCATAGCCACGCCCGGCCAACATCAACCACACCCGCCAGCCGACGCCGCCGGGCGGCAACTGGCCCTTGTGCGCCCAGGCCTCGAACCAGGCATCGAACGCCAGCAAATCCTCCGGCGTCATGGCGTTCAGCCGAGCGCGCTGTTCCTCGACCGGCAGCGACAGGAATCGCCGCATCAGCGCTTCGGTCATCATCGCTGTAAATGCGCCGCATCCTTCCCCGCCACGCACACTCCTCTCGCCAACCCGGATTGTCGGAAGAAAAGGAAAGGGCCGTAGCAGTCTTCGCTGCCGGCCCCTTGGTGCGCGAGCCGGGCCCTGCGGCCGACTCGCAATCCTTCACTGTTTCGGGTTGTACCCAAACAGCGTGACACTGTCAAGCAATTTTAACCGGTCTGGTTATTTTTCGCCAGGATCACCTATCCGTCGCGCTCCCGCTCGCTCAGGAAGCGCATCAGTTCGGCAAGCGTCGATTCCATCTGGTCCTGCATCTGGCTGACCAGCTCGTTTTCGCGCATGCCGACATGGTCAAGCGGCTTCGAATAGCTGTCGGAAAAGGCCTTTAGATCGTCGCGGTCGAAGACTCCGCGAGCGACCAGCTTGGCGAGTATCACTAGCATACCGTTAGTGTTGGCGATGGTGCCGGCGACCAGCGCCTCGTCGACCATCGACAGGCGCGGGTCGCTTGTCGCTTCGTCAATCTGGTCGGTGCTCATGATTGCCAGTTTCGACTCGAACGGCGCCGCGCGCAAGGGTCAGCTTTTGCAAAAACCGCCCAGCCGAGTCCAGGCAGCGACCTTTTCCGCCAACGGCCGGGTGTTTGCCGGACTGGACGACGGCAGATCGATCAGCATCGGCCCGGCATCTTCGCCGAGCAGTTTGCGACCAAGCGACGCTGCCGTCGCCCCATTGAATGCGATGGCTTCGAGCCCTGGAAAGTCCTGTACCAGCCGCGCGATCGGATTGTGGCCCGGTGTCCGAATTGCCGCGTCGAGGCTGCCGCGCCTGCTCGCAACGCCGACCACGTCCCACAGCCCGATCCGCCGCTCCGCCAGCCTCTCCAGGCGCCGCTCGTAAGGCAGGGCGTGCAGCTCCTCGCCGAGCGCCGCACCGAGCAACCGCCAGAATTGATTTCTCGGATGCGCATAATAGCGCCGCGCCGCGAGCGAAGCGTCGCCCGGCAGGCTGCCGAGAATGAACAGCCGGGCATCGGCCCTGGCGACCGGCGGCAATCCGATCTTCACCGCGCCGTCCCGGTCGATCATTGCCATTGCGCTCCGCCGCGTTAAGGGCTTCAGGCCGTGCAGCCGACCGATTTCCGCATCGCCCTCTTCTCGGGCAATTACAATTATGTTCGCGACGGCGCGAACCAGGCGCTCAACCGGCTCGTCGGCTATCTGCTGCGCCAGGGCGTCCATGTCCGAGTCTATTCGCCAAAGGTCGAAACGCCGGCGTTCAAGGCCACCGGGGATCTGGTCGGCGTGCCATCGGTCGCGATTCCGTTCCGCTCCGAATATCGGCTGCCGCTGGCGCTGACTCCAAGCATCCGGCGCGATCTGTCGGATTTCGCGCCGAACGTCGTGCACATCGCCAGCCCCGACATCGTCGCCCATCGCGCCATCAGCTGGGCCAGGGCCCGCAACATCGCCGCAGTGGCTTCGGTGCACACCCGATTCGAGACCTATCTAGCCTATTATCATCTGGAGATGCTCGAGCCCGCCGCGCGGGCCATCCTCCGCCGCCTGTACCGCCGCTGCGACGCGCTGCTGGCACCGTCCGAATCGAGCGCCGCCGTGCTGCGCGCCCAGCGGATGAACCGCCATATCGCGATCTGGAGCCGCGGCGTCGATCGCGAGCAGTTCCACCCCGGCCGCCGCGACATGGAATGGCGGCGCGGCCTCGGCATCGCCGACGACGAGTTGGCGATTGGCTTCCTCGGCCGGGTGGTGATGGAAAAGGGCCTCGACATATTTGCCGAGGCGATCGACGCGCTCGAGCCCAGGGGCGTACGCTACCGGGTGCTGGTGATCGGCGACGGGCCTGCCAGGCCGTGGTTCGAGGCACGGCTGCCGGCATCGGCGATCTTCGTCGGCCATCAAGAGGGACCCGACCTCGCCCGCGCGCTGGCCAGCGCCGACGTCTTCCTCAACCCCTCGATTACCGAGACGTTCGGCAATGTGACCTTGGAAGCGATGGCCTGCGCACTCCCGGTGGTCGCCGCCGTCGCCACCGGCGCCACCAGCCTGGTCCGCGACGGAGAAACGGGCGTATTGGTCGAGCCTGGCGACGGCGAGGCATTTGCCGACGCGCTCGAGGCCTATGCGCGCGATCCCGAGCTTTGCCGCCGCCACGGCGAAGCCGGCCTTGCCTTCGCCAAAACCATGGACTGGGATCGGATCAACGCAGCAGTGCTCAGGGTCTATGAGCGCACCATCGAGCGCCGCCGGCGCTACGCCAGCCTCACTCGCCGCTAGGCGGCGCCTTGACTCGCTCAATCCGCTGCGCCGCCTCGTCGAGGATGGCGGCGATCTCGTGCAGCAGCTCTTCGTCCAGCCCGTCGCGCCCGACGCGATTGCCAAGCGCCGTCATCAGATTTTTGACGGCCCGGCCGATCGGCGGCCCGCCGGACTCGCGAGCCTTCGGAGCAAGCCCCTCCAGCCGCTCGAACAGCTGCTCGACCTCATCGGCCTTTTCGTCGAGGTGTTCGCTACCCTCGGCGGTCGCGGCATAGGCCTTGCGCGCACCCTCGGCCTCGCGCTCCTCGATCAGTCCCATGTCCTGAAGCAGGGTCAGGGTCGGATAGACAATGCCCGGGCTCGGCGCATATTCGCCGCCGGTCAGCTCCTCGATCGCGCGGATCAGGTCGTAGCCGTGGCGTGGCTCGTCGGCGATCAGCTTCAGCAAGACCAACCGCAATTCGCCGGACTCGAACATCCGCTTGCGACCGCGACCGCGGCCACCGCCCCGGCCGCCCGAGGAGCCATCACTCCAGTCGAAGTGGAACGGACCGAAATGCCCCCAGCTTCGCGATCCCCGTATCGCTAACAGTCCGTTCGATAATTTTCGGCCGATATGCTCACCGCAATCATGATTTCGCATCGCTTGATCCTTTCTTCGATGTATCTAAGATATATCTAAGATGTATCAACGACAAGAGCGCTGGTGCAATTTCGCTGCCGCTGATCCATGACGCCCGACAAATGGCCGACCTGTTCGCCGATCAGCTTGCAAAGGAGCCCACAACCGGGCGCGCCAGCGCGCCGCTCGCCGACCGGCTGCGCCCCAAGAGCCTCAAGGAAGTAGTCGGCCAGGAGCATCTGACCGGAACGGACGGCGCCATTGGCCGAATGGTCGCCGCCGGCAAGCTCGGCTCGATGATCCTGTGGGGGCCGCCCGGCACCGGCAAGACCAGCATCGCCCGGCTGCTCGCCGACGCAGTGGGGCTGCGCTTCGTTGCCATCTCGGCGGTGTTTTCCGGAGTCGCCGACCTCAAGAAGCTGTTCGCCGAGGCTCGGGTCGCGGCCCGCACCGGGCAGCGCACTTTGCTGTTCGTCGACGAGATCCACCGCTTCAATCGCGCGCAGCAGGACGGCTTCCTGCCCTATGTCGAGGACGGCACCGTCACTTTAGTCGGCGCGACCACCGAAAACCCAAGCTTCGAACTGAACGCGGCGCTGCTCTCGCGCTGCCAGGTGCTGATACTGCGCCGTCTCGACCACGACGCATTGGAAAAGCTGTTCGACCGCGCCGAAGTCGAAGTCGGCCGTCCGTTGCCACTGACCGAGGAGGGACGCGCTGCGCTGATCGCCAGCGCCGACGGGGACGGCCGATTCCTCCTCAACCAGGCCGAAACCCTGTTCGACGTCGAACTCGACGCGCCACTCGATCCGGCCGGGCTTGCCGCGCTGCTCCATCGCCGGGTGGCGGTCTACGACAAGGACCGCGAAGGCCATTACAATCTCATCTCGGCGCTTCACAAAGCCTTGCGCGGCTCCGACCCGCAGGCCGCGCTTTACTATCTGGCGCGTATGCTAGTCGCCGGCGAGCAGCCGCTTTACGTCCTCCGCCGGCTGGTCCGCTTCGCGTCGGAGGACGTCGGCCTCGCCGACCCGCAGGCACTGGTTCAGTGTCTCGCCGCCAAGGATAGCTACGACTTCCTCGGCTCGCCGGAAGGCGAGCTGGCGATCGTCCAAGCCTGCCTCTACCTCGCCACCGCGCCCAAATCGAACGCCGCTTATGTCGCGCACAAGGCGTCCTGGCGAAGCGCGAAGGAGACCGGATCGCTGATGCCGCCGGCCCGCATTCTCAATGCGCCGACCCAGCTTATGAAGGACATTGGCTACGGCAAGGACTACGCCTACGATCATGATGCCGAAGGTGGCTTCTCCGGCGCCGACTATTGGCCCGAAGAAATGGAACGGCAGACTTTCTACACGCCGACCAGCCGCGGATTCGAAGCGAAGATCGCCGAACGGATCGCCTATTGGGATGCGTTGCGCGCCAAAAGCGTTAAGGACAGCAACGGCTAAAAGGGGAGGATGACAATGTACCGGACCGACGCACCCGCAGCCTACTGGCGCGATCAGATGTTCGAATGGGGACCGCGGGTGATCCTCGCGATCGTCATTCTCGTCGCCACCCATTTCATCGCCAAGGCGGTGCAATGGGCGATCGCCAAGGCGGTCGACAAGGTGCCGGTCCTCAAACGCCATCCGGAAGCCGGCGGCGAATCGGTCGGCAAGGAGCTTGGCCGGCTGGCCTATTGGCTGGTGTGGCTGGTTGGGCTGATCGCCGCGCTTCAGCCGCTCGGCCTGTCCGGTGTGCTGACTCCTGTCAGCAGTCTGACCAACGAGGTCTTCGCTTTCCTGCCGCGCCTGCTGGGAGCCGGGCTGTTCTTCTTCGCCGGGCTGATTCTGGCGCGAATCGTCAGGCACATCATCGAGGCGGCGCTCGGAGCGCTGAACCTCGAGAGGCTGCTCGGCCGCGCCGGGATCAGCATCGGCGAGCCGCCGGTGGCGGTCGATTCGACCGGCGAGGCGACCACCGGCACGGCCCCTGCGCGCAGCTCGATCGCGCGCGCAGTGGGAGTCACGGCCTCGGCGATCATCATCATCTTCGCGGCGATCGGCGCTCTGCAAATTCTCGAGATTTCGGCAATCTCCGATCCAGCCACCAACATGCTGAACATCATTGCCGCCGCCATTCCTCGGGTCCTCGGAGCCCTGCTCTGGCTGGCCATTGCATTCGTTGCCGGCCGCTGGGTCAAGGAGATGCTGGAAACGGTGCTGCCGAGCTTCGGCTTCGACCGAACCGTTCACGCGCTG
The DNA here is from genome assembly GCA_964448315.1 of uncultured Sphingomonas sp. Classification (GTDB taxonomy): domain Bacteria; phylum Pseudomonadota; class Alphaproteobacteria; order Sphingomonadales; family Sphingomonadaceae; genus Sphingomicrobium. Next base: position 20,420 of record CAYUWJ010000136.1, read on the forward strand.
GGGGTCATGCCCGCGACCACAAGCCCCTCCAAGGTGGTCGGAGCGATCGCCCTGACCGCGATCCTGCTGGCGGCAGCGATCGAGGCGGCGCACCAGCTCGGCGGCGACAGCGTCGCGGCGCTGCTGTTCCAGATCACCGAACTCGGCGGCAAGGTGATCTTCGGCACGGTGATCATCGTCGTCGGCCTGTTTTTGGCGCGCATCCTTGGCACGCTGGTCGGCAGCTCGACCGGCGAGTCCGGCTTTGCCCAGACTATCGTCAAATATGCGATCATCGCGCTGTTCACGGCCATCGGCCTGACCTTCATGGGTCTTGCCGACCAGATCGTGATTATGGCTTTTGGGTTGATCCTCGGCTCGGCTGCGATCGCCACCGCGCTTGCCTTTGGACTCGGCGGGCGCGACGTCGCCGGCCGGGTGCTCGAGCGCTGGGCCGAAGACCGGATGCCGCCGCCCGCCCGCCAGCCGGAGCCGCCGCGAATCCGCAAGCCTGACCCGCTCGACGAAGACGACGCGCAGCCACCGCTGGTGTGATGAATTCCTTCGTCGCGATCGACTGGTCGGGGGCGAAGGGGAAACGCCACAAGGGCATCGCCATCGCCGAAGCGCGGGACGATTCAGCGCCGCGCCTGGTTCGTCCCGGCCATGTCTGGTCGCGCGAGGAGGTGCTCGACTGGCTTCTGAAACGCGCTGCGTCAGAGCCGACCCTGTTCGGTTTCGACTTCAGCTTCGCGCCGCCGCTGATCGAGCGCGGGGAATATTTGCCCGGAGAGCCGGACGTGCCAACAACCGCCCGCGGCTTCTGGGCTTATGTCGATGCGAAGATCGACGATGAGGACCTCGGCGCGGCAAGCTTTCTCGAGAGCGTGCACCGACGCCATTTCTATTTCGGCAGTGCCGACGGGGTGAAGGCCGACTTCGTGCGATTCCGCCAGTGCGACGTCCGGCTCAATGCGCAGGGCGGCCGCAAGACCGCCAGCGCCTATGACGCGATCGGCGCGGCGCAAGTCGCCAAGGCGAGCTTTTCGGGCATGCGGCTGCTGCATCGGATCGACGGCCAGGTCGCCATCTGGCCAATGGACCCGCTGCCCAAAAGCGGAAGCGCAGTGGTCGAGATCTATACCCGCATCTATCTGCGTCGCGCGGGCCTGCCAGGAACCAAGCTTCGCAGCCGCGCCGAGCTCAACCGCGCATTGCGTGGCCTCGGCTCGCCACCCGCGCGGCTGCGCTTCGAGCCCGACGACCACCAGACCGACGCGCTGGTCACCGCTGCGGGAATGCGCGCGCTTTTCGCCGACCAGCGTGCGTTCGCTCCACAAGGCCTCACCCCTGCCATCGCCCGAACCGAAGGCTGGACCTTCGGCGTGCTGTGACGCAAATGAGGCCCGCGCCGGATTAGCTCAATTGGTAGAGCAGCGGTTTTGTAAACCGAAGGTCGCGGGTTCGAATCCTGCATCCGGCACCACTATACCTCCAGCTCGACCCACATCGGCGCGTGGTCGCTGGTCTTTTCCCAGCTGCGCGGGGTGCGATCGACGCCGGCCGCCTTGAGGCTGGACACCAGTGCTGGACTGAGCAGCGCATGGTCGATGCGAATTCCGGAATCGCGCTCGAACGCGTTCCGCCAATAGGGCCAGAAGCTGTATATCCGTGTCTCGGGGTGCAGGGCGCGGATCGCGTCGGTCCAGCCCTGCGAGATCAACGCGGCAAATTGCGCTTTGGCCTGCGGCGAGAACAAGGCGTCTTTGCGCCACCGCTCGGGTTTATAAACGTCCCGGTCGGTCGGGATGACATTGAAGTCGCCGATCAGAATCGCCGGCACGCGGCTGTCGAGAAGCCGCTGCGCATGGGCGTGGAGCCGGTCCATCCAGGCGAGCTTGTAATCGAACTTTGGTCCAGGCCACGGATTGCCGTTGGGCAAGTAGAGATTGCCGATCAACAGGCCGCACACCGCCGCCTCGATGTAGCGGCTGTGGCTGTCGTTTGGGTCACCGGGAAGCCCGCGGCAGGTCTGGACCGGCTCGCCGACGCGGCTCAGGATCGCCACCCCGTTCCAGCTTTTCTGGCCGTGCCAGATAGCGACATAGCCGGCTTCGCGGATCGCCTCTTCCGGAAACTTCTCGTCGGCCGTCTTCAATTCCTGCAGGGCGACGATGTCGGGCGCGAATTCGCCCAGCCAGCGCAGCAGCACCGGCAAGCGGGCGGTGATTCCGTTGATATTGTAGCTGGCGATCCGGAGCTTTCGCTTACCCCCAGACTTATCCACAGCTTTCTTGGTCCGAGTCGGATTTTTCGCCATCGGAACGGGAACACTCCGAAACCGGGATCGTTCTATGGTCGTGCTTCAAATCCTTCGGGAAGAGAAGCATGGAACCCCGCCAACTTCGGTTGGCGGGGTTTACCGTTTCTGGGGTTCTAGATTGGCATGCGCTCCTAAAGCGAGGCCGCCTCCGCCTCTTCCAAATTCAGCTTTCGCGACCGATCGGCAAGCGGATATTTATTGCCATTGGCGCAGTTGAACAGCAGCGCCGTTTCATCGCCATCGACCAGTCCCCGCGCCAGCGCCAGCTGCCACGCCGCCAGCACCGCCCCGCCTTCCGGACACAGCAGCATGCCGTCGTCGCGCGCCGCATCGTCGACCGCTTGTAGGATCGCCTCTTCCTCGACCGCCAGCGCCGCGCCGCCGCTGTCCCGCATCGCCCTCAAAATCAAAAAATCGCCGACTGCGCTCGGCACCCTTATGCCGGTCGCGACCGTCACTGCGCCTTCCCAGCGCTCGGCAAATTCGTCGCCCTTCTCGAACGCCCGCACGATCGGTGCGCAGCCGGCCGCCTGGACCGCATACATGCGCGGCCGCTCGGGCCCGATCAGGCCGATCGCCTCCAGCTCGTCGAACGCCTTCCACATGCCGATCAGGCCGGTGCCGCCGCCGGTCGGGTAGAAGATCGCCTGCGGAAGCTTCCAGCCGAGTTGCTCGGCAAGCTCCAGCCCCATCACCTTCTTGCCTTCCAGCCGATACGGCTCCTTCAGAGTCGAGCAGTCGAACCAGAGGCCTTGCGCGGCGCCCTCGCGGATCAGCCGCCCGCATTCGTCGATCTGGCCGTCGGCGACCCATACGCGGGCGCCGTAGGCGGCGATTTCGCGAATGTTGAGTTCGGGAGTCTCGGCCGGACAGACGACTACCGCTTCCATGCCCGCCCGGGCGGCATAAGCCGCGAGCGCCGCCCCGGCATTGCCGTTGGTCGGAAGCGCGATCCTTGTCACCCCGAAGTGTTTCGCCATAGTCACCGCCATCGCCAGCCCGCGCGCCTTGAACGACCCGGTCGGCAGCCGGCCTTCGTCCTTGACCAGCAGGCGCGACGCGCCCGCGCGAGCGGCGGTGCCGGTCAGCGAGAGGATCGGTGTTTCCGGCTCGCCGAGGCTGACCGGCTCGACTCCCTCGGGCAGCGGCAAAAGTTCACGCCACTTCCACATGTCGCGGGGGCGCGACGCAAGATTTTTGAGCGTCAGCGTCCGGCGCGCGCGCTCAAGGTCATAGCGCACCAGTAGCGGCTTGCCGGATTTAGAAAGACCGTGGAGTAGGCCGGCGGGATAATGCTCTCCGGTCAGCGAGCATTCGAGGTGGGTGACAAGCATCTCGCCGCCCTAGCGCGGCCGCGCCAGGACTAGAAGCTGAAGCGCGTGCTCAGCCTTATGTCCCGCCCGGCCATCGGCACGAAGTCCTTGGTGAACGACGCGTGCCGCCGCGCCTCGACGTCGAAAATGTTGTTGGCGGACAGCACCACCACCACCTCGCGCGACTTCCCCCACGGGTGCCAGGCGAGCGACGCGTTGACCATCGTATGGCCGTCGGTCGGAGTCTCGAAGTCGGCGACCCGCTTCTGATCGGCGACCCATTCGGCCTCGATCCGGCCGTCGAGCCTCTCCGACTGGGCTTCGAGCCCGCCGAGCAGGCGCAGCGGCGGAATCCGCGGCACCGGCCCGGCACCCTTCAGGGTCGCCCGGACATAATCGGCGACTCCGTCGGCAACGATTTGGAAATCGGCGAGCCGGGCAATCGGCGCCGACGCTTCCAGCTCGAAGCCGTAATAGGTCGCGTCGCGCTGGAAATATTGGAAGACCGGAAGCTCGTCCTGTTCCTCGCCGGTCGCCGTTTCGAAGATGAAATCGTCAAACCAGTTGGCAAAGGCGGTGGCGCTGAAAGTGAGCCCCGGCCGCTCGACCCGGAAATAGGCTTCGCCACCTAGGCTGCTCTCCGGCCTGAGGTCGGGATCGCCGATCTCGAACGACTGGGTGGCGATATGGGGCCCGAAGGAGAAAAGCTCCTCGGCGGACGGCGCGCGCTCGGTGCGCGACAGGTTGATCCCCACCTTGCTGTTGCGGGCCACTTCATAGGAAGCGCCGACGGCGCCCGAAACCGTATCAAACTCGCGTTTTAGAGCCAGCGGCTCCGACTCGACATCGGTTCGCTCGAACCGCCCCGCGGCTTCGAGCTCCAAAGTTCCAAGCGCGATTTCCTGCAAGGTGAACAGGCCGATCTGATCGGTCGCGTTCGGCGGCAGGAAGGCTTCGGCGCCGACCGCTTCGAAATCGCGGGTCATATATTGGACGCCGCTGGCGCCGCGCCAGCCGTCTTGGTCGCGCTGGACGAATTCGAGCCGGCCTTCGACGCCGTCTGAGTTGAACACCGTGCCGACGTCTTCGCCTTCGAATTCGGTATGCTCATATTGTGCCGCGCCGACGCGCAACTGGATCTTGTTGAGGAAACCCGAGCTAAGTTCATATTCGCCGCGCAGGTCGAACCGCCGCTGCTCGAGCCCGATGCTAACCGGCGCTCCGCCATGTTCGCCTTCTTCTTCCTCCTCCTCCTCACCTTCATCCTCGTCGTGATGATGTTCGGCGCCGGGCCGCGAAGGCACCCCATAGTCGCTGTTGAAGATGCTGAACGACGCGCCGACGTTGAAATTGTCGCGGATCAGAGCGAGGCCGATGCCGGCGGTCTTCTGCTCGGTCGCGCTGTTGGGAATGCGACCACGTTGGTTGGCTAGCTCGAGCGCTTCCTCGGCTTCTTCGGCGTGCCCCTCCTCAAACTCCTCTTCGGCGATCTCAAATTGCTCGGCCCGAAGCCGGGGTGCGAGCACATAGCCGCCGGTCGACAGATCGTCGGTCTTGCGGAAGCTGCCGTCTACATGGAGCACTAGCCCGCCACCTAAAGCGGCGTCCCCGGCCGCGCCGATCGACCGCTCGTCCGCCGCCGATCCGTACACCGCGGTAAGATCGACATGGTAACCGTCTTCCGGCACCGCACGCGGGATTCGACGGTCGATGACATTGACCGCCCCGCCGATCGCCTGGCTCCCGAACAGCAGGACCGCCGGGCCGCGTAGCACCTCGATGCGTTCGGCGGTCAGAGGGTCGATGGTCACCGCATGATCCGCCGAAGTGTTCGAAACGTCGATCGAGCCGATGCCGTCGGTCAGCACGCGGATCCGCTCGCCCTGGAACCCGCGCAGCACCGGCCGCGACGCGCCGGGCGTGAAGCTGGTCGCCGAAACGCCTGGCAGCCGGGTCAGCGTGTCGCCGATTTGCGGACGGATTTCGCGCTGCAGCTCGCCACCGCTCATCACCGACTTGCCGGCGAGAAGGTCAAGCTCGCGCACATAGCGGCCGGTGACGATGATCTCGCCAGCATCCTCCTGATGGGCGGAACGCGGCTGCGGGGGCTCGGTCGGCGGGGCCGACTGCGCAAACGCCGGCACGGCAACGACCGTCGAGGCCAACAGGAGGGAGACGGTTTTCAAAATATGCATGCGCGGACAGTTAGACGATACATTATATCAGAACAATAACCCCTGCGCCGGGAGTTCTGTGCTCGTCGCGCTTAGGCCTCCACTCGGCGGACTGGCGGAAAATGTAAAGGCGGTCCGGGGGGAGGCCGGACCGCCTTGCCGCGGGCTTGGGAACAGAGGCCTTACAGGTCGATCCCGGCCGCGATCGCTTCGAGCTTGCGGACCCGCTCGCGAAGATCGGCGATCTCGATCCGCCCCGTGGCCGGAGGGAGCGTCCGGTCGGCGGCGCCTTGCGCAAGCTCGAAGTGCTTCAGTTCCAGCCAGCCCTGCCAGGCCTTGAGGCCGGCGGCGCTGGCGGCGCCGAGTCCGGCGAAGATGGCGCCGGCGAGCAATCCAACGGAAAGCGGTTCCATTATTTTTCCTCCCGCAGCGCCTCGATTTCGCGCGCCAGCTCGTCATTGGGTTTGGATAAATGATGATCGATGGCCATCAGCCGACGGTCGGTCTCGTCGAGCTCGGTGCGCATCGCGTGAACCGATGGACGGACCTTGCCGACCTCACCCATTCGCTCGAAGTCGCTGACCCGACGGCCGCTGTCCACGGCGCGCTTGCGCTGGATGGAAAAGTAGATGCCGAGCGCGACATAGGTGACCAACGCCACTTCCCAGGCGATGAACAACGCCGCGGCGACGAAG
>CAYUWJ010000137.1:0-4227 GCA_964448315.1 uncultured Sphingomonas sp.
TGGCCTGCTTCATGGTCGAGAATCCGTATATCAACGCCGAGGCCGTGCGGCTCGACGGGGGGATCAGGATGGCGCCGAGGTGAGTCTTATTTTGCCCAACACCGTTCGTATCGAGCGCAGGTTCGAGCGCAGCCGAGAACCGAAGTCGAGATGTCCCTCGACGGACGCGTCTCGACTTCCCTCGACGGACGCGTCTCGACTTCGCTCGACGCTGCTCGGGACGAACGGGCTTGAGAATGGTTGAACTCACCGCGGCGCCATCCGGATCCCCCCGTCGAGCCGCACGGCCTCGGCGTTGAGGTACGGATTCTCGACCATGAAGCAAGCCAGCCGGGCATATTCCTCGGCCTGGCCGAGCCGCTTCGGAAACGGCACCTGCGCCGCCAGCGCCTCCTGCACGTTGGGTGGCATCATCGCCACCATCGGCGTCTGGAATATGCCGGGCAGGATGGTGTTGACGCGAATGCCGTCGTTCATCAGGTCGCGGGCGATCGGCAGCGCCATCGCCAGCACCCCGCCCTTCGACGCCGAATAGGCCGCCTGGCCGATCTGCCCGTCCTGCGCCGCGACGCTGGCGGTATTGACGATGCATCCACGCTCGCCGTCGTCGAGCGGGTCGAGGTCGACCATGCCGAACGCCGAGTGGGCGATGCAGCGGAAACTGCCGATCAGGTTGATCTGGATCGCCAGCTCGAACTGGACCAGCGGGTAGAATTTCGGCGCCTTGGTCTCCTTGTCGCGGCCGACGGTCTTGGCGGCGTTGGCGACTCCGGCGCAGTTGACCAGCACCCGCTCCTGCCCATGCGCGTCGCGCGCCTTGGCGAACGCAGCGGAGACCTTGTCGTCGCTGGTCACGTCGACTTCGCAAAAGACGCCGCCGATCTCGCCCGCGACCTTCTCGCCCTTGTCGCCATCGCGGTCGAACAGCGCGACCTTCGCGCCGCGCCGCGCAAGCTCCCGCGCGGTCGCTTCGCCCAAGCCCGATGCGCCGCCGGTGACGACCGCGGAAATGCCTTCGATGTTCATACTTCCTCCGTCATGCTGAACTCGTTTCAGCATCTAAATTCTTGCAGGGGCGGCGATGCTCGAAGATGGATCCTGAAACAAGTTCAGGATGACGACTCCGCCGGCTCAACCTTCGCCAGCACCGCGCCTTCGCTCACCTGCGCGCCGGCCTTGGCGCCCAGTTCCGCCACCACCCCGTCGAACGGCGCCACCAGCCCATGCTCCATCTTCATCGCCTCGAGCGTCAGCAGCCGCTGGCCCTTCGCCACTTGGTCCCCCGCCGCGACCTCGACCGCACTGACCCGTCCCGGCATCGGCGCGGTGATTACGCCGTCGGCGACGCCGTGCCCGCCGACGCTGCCGCGCGCGGCAAAGGGAGTGAAGTGCACTGCGTCGCCGTCATCGAAAACGACAACACCGTCCGCATATTGCTGGCCGTCGATTGGTCGGTCAGCCCAGCCATGCGGCAGTTCCACGACGTGCGGCTGCCCATTCGCGGACAGTGAGACCCGAGCATTGGGACTGCTGTTCAGTCTGAAGCCGATGGCTGACTGCCACACGGCCTCCGATCTGAGTCGGAGTTCTTCAGTGAGCGTGTCGTCCCACATCATCACATTGTCGGGAGCGACGCCGCGTATCACCAGCGCCACTGCGCCCTGCTTGAGAAGGTCGTCGGTCGGCTGAGCCGGCGGTATCAAGACGTCCCCGTTTCGAGCAATGAAGCCGGTATCCAAACGGTCCTCACGAAAATCCTCATGGTCAAGAACTCGCCACAAGAACGATGCATTCGTTCGTACCGGCCAAACCCACACATCCGCACAAGCACCTGCGAGCTTCTCAATCGCACTCGCACGATCATCCGCGTGTGCAATCAACTTGGCGATCATGGGATCGTAGAAAGGCGTAACGCTATCGCCCTCCTCGATGGCTGAATCCAGTCGCACACCATGGCGCTCGGCGTGGAAGATGCGAGCGACACCCGAAGATGGCAGAAATCCCTTCGCAGGGTCTTCGGCATAAAGCCGCGCCTCGATCGCATGGCCGTTGATCGACAGCTCCTCCTGCTTCTTCGGAAGCGCCTCGCCCGACGCCACGCGCAGCTGCCATGCGACCAGATCCTCGCCCGTAATCTCCTCGGTCACCGGATGCTCGACCTGGAGCCGCGTGTTCATTTCCATGAACCAGATGCGATCCGCGCGCAGGCCCTCGCTCGCATCGGCGATGAACTCGACCGTTCCCGCGCTCTCGTAATTCACCGCCTTGGCCGCGCGCACCGCCGCGGCGCACACCGCGTCGCGGGTGGCCTCGTCCATGCCCGGCGCCGGCGCTTCCTCGATCACCTTCTGGTGGCGCCGCTGAAGTGAGCAGTCGCGCTCGAACAGATGGACGACATTGCCCTTCGCATCGCCGAATATCTGCACCTCGATGTGGCGCGGGCTGTCGATCCATTTTTCAATGAGCACGACATCATTGCCGAACGCCGCGGCCGCCTCGCGCTTGCAGCTTTCCAGCGCATCGCTGAAGTCCTCCGCACGCTCGACCTTGCGCATCCCCTTGCCGCCGCCGCCCGCGACCGCCTTGATCAGCACCGGATAGCCGATCGCGCCGGCTTCCTTCTTCAAGTGCTTCGGGTCCTGATCCTCGCCGAGATAGCCCGGCGTCACCGGCACCCCGGCCTCGGCCATCAGCTTTTTCGCCGAGTCCTTCAGCCCCATCGCCCGGATCGAGTCCGGCTTCGGCCCGACCCAGATCAGCCCGGCGTCGATCACCGCCTGCGCGAAACCGGCGTTTTCGGACAAAAATCCATAGCCCGGATGGATCGCCTCGGCCCCACTCTCCTTCGCCGCCGCGATGATCCTGTCGCCGACCAGATAGCTCTCCCGCGCCGGCGATGGGCCAATGTGCACCGCCGCGTCCGCCATCCGCACATGCAGCGCCCCGGCGTCCGCGTCCGAGTAGACCGCCACCGTCCGAATGCCCATCTCCCGCGCCGTGCGAATGATCCGGCACGCGATCTCTCCGCGATTGGCGATCAGCAGCGAGGCGATCATTCGGCAGCCACCCGCATCGGCTCCTCGCCCGCCATCGGCTTCAACCCGAGCTTGGCGAGCAGCGCGGCGTCGGCATCCTTGCCGGCATTGCCGGTGGTCAGCAGCCTGTCGCCGGTGAAGATCGAGTTCGCGCCGGCTAGGAAGCACAAGGCCTGGGTCGCCTCCGACATGCTCTCGCGCCCGGCCGACAGCCGCACCATGCTGCGCGGCATGGTGATCCGCGCCACCGCGACGGTGCGGACGAATTCGATGTCGTCGATCCTGGCGAGCGGCGTGTCGGCGAGTAAGTCGCCGAGCACCGTCCCTTTGATCGGCACCAGCGCGTTGATCGGCACGCTTTCGGGATGCCGCGGCAGGGTCACCAGAGCGTGGAGGAATCCGACCCGGTCGTCGCGAGTCTCGCCCATCCCGACGATCCCGCCGCAGCACACCGCCATCCCCGCGGCGCGCACTTCCTTCAGCGTATCGAGCCGCTCCTGGAAGGTCCGCGTGGTGATGATGTCGCCATAATGTTCGGGCGAGGTGTCGATGTTGTGATTGTAATAATCGAGGCCGGCTTGCCTGAGCGCGCGCGCCTGATCGCCGGTCAGCATCCCCAGCGTCATGCAGGTCTCGAGCCCTAGTCCCTTGACCCCCGCGACCATCGCGCACACCGCACCCATGTCGCGGTCCTTGGGCTCACGCCACGCCGCCCCCATGCAGAAGCGCTGCGAGCCCGCCGCCTTGGCTTCGGCGGCGGCGGCCAGCACCGCCTCGACGTCCATCAGTTTCTCGGCCTTGAGGCCCGATTTGGCGTGCGCCGACTGGCTGCAATAACCGCAATCTTCAGGGCATCCCCCGGTCTTGATCGACAGCAAAGTGCACAGCTGCACTTCGCCAGGGGTGTGGTGCGCCCGGTGAACCTCGGCCGCGCGGAACACGAGCTCGGAGAACGGCAGTGCAAAGAGGTCCGCAATCTCGGCGCGGGTCCAGTCGGTGCGCATCAAAAATCCTCCCCGGAACGGGGGGCGGTCCCCCTCCCCGTTCCGGGGAGGAATTGATGCACGAACTTCCCTCACGCTACATCCTGAACACGCCGAAGTTCGCCCGCTCGGCGATCGGCGCATTCAGACACGCCGCGAACGCCAACCCCAGCACATCCCTTGTCTGCGCCGGGTCGATGATGCCGTCG
>CAYUWJ010000138.1:0-7140 GCA_964448315.1 uncultured Sphingomonas sp.
ATGTTCGTGCCCGTGGAGCAGCAATATGCCGACCAGTTCATCCAATGGGCCAATTTGCAGGAGCATGTGGCGGCGTTCGACCCGCAACAAAGCCGGCTGAGCTGGGGGCATCTGTGGTTCTCGGATGCCTCCGCGATCGAAACCGCGCCGGCCAGGAAAATCCTCCTGTACCGCGACCCCTACGACTGGGTGCTCGCCCGCGCCCGCTTCTTCCTTTCGGACGAGTTTCGCGGCAACCTCGACCAGATCAAGGAAGGCAGGCTTTCGGTCGACAGCCTGTTGTCGCTGATGATCTTCGGCATCCATCCCAAGGCCCCGCCGATGGCCGACATCTATATGTTCAACGTCGTCGGCTGGCTTGCGACCGTCGATCATGTCGTCCGCTTCGAAGATCTGGTCGGGCATGTGAATGCGCTGGAGACGACGGACGCCGAGCATTATTTCGCTTGCTTATTGCGGGCCTGCGGAATCGATCCCGTCCCCGACGACTGGCGCGAGCGGGTGCGGATCGGATCGGACCGCAATCAGAGCGGCACCGCGCGCGAGAATCTGAGCGGATCGGGGATCGAGCTGCCCGACACACTGCCGGAAACGCACCAGCGGCTCGTCGATTTCGCGATGCCGGGCCTGCGGGCGATACTGGGCTATGCATGAGCCTGAGCGCGTGATCCAGGGCGCAAGATGACCAAAGGCCCGTCGCAGCCCCTATCCGCCTATCCGCTACTGGCTCGTGCCAGCGAGGTCATCGGCACCGGTCGTTTCGAGGATGCCGCCAGGATCGTCATCTCGCACTTGAGGGCGCATCCGAACGAACGCCAGGGCATCGCGATGTTGGGGGCGATCGCAATGAGCCTCGGGGCGCTCGGCCAGGCGGAACAGTTCCTCCGCAAAGCGATTGCTCTGGGCCTCGACACTGCGGATGTCCGGCGCAACCTCGCTTCCGTCCTCAACCAGCAGGGACGGCTAATCGAAGCGCTCGAGATATTCGACACGCTCGCAGGGCCTGGCGACGATCCCACGATCACCGCCACGCGCGCCTTAATTCTCGACAGGCTTGGCCGCAACGCGGAAGCGCGGCAGATCCTCGAGACCCTTGTCGAGACTTGCCCGGACGAACCGGCCTATTGGATTTCCTACGGGCATAATCTGCGCGCGTCCGGCCGGACCGACGCGGCCGTGGCCGCGTATAGACAGGCGACGGTTGCCGATTTCGAGCGCGGCGAAGCCTGGTGGAGCCTGGCGAACATCAAATCGAAGGTTCTGACCGACGAAGACATGACCGCCATGGAGCGGGCGCTTGGCATCGCGGTCGATCCTGCGAATATTGTCCCGCTTCACTTTTCGCTTGGCCGCGGCTGGCACGACCGCAAAGACTATCAACGCGCCTTCCACCACTATTCCGAAGGCAACCGGCTGCAGGCAAAGGGCGTCGGCTATCGCGCTTTCGAACTGACGGAAGAAATCGACGAAGCCATCCGGCTTTTCGACCGGGCCTTTTTCGAAACCGCACCCAAGCCCGACGGCGGGCAGGCCATTCCGATCTTCATCGTCAGCCTTCCGCGATCCGGCTCGACCCTGCTCGAGCAAATGCTAGGCACTCACCCGAGCATCGAGTCCCTGGGAGAGCTTCCGTACATCCAGGCACTTCTCCGCTCGCTCATGGAAACCCATACCAAAAGGGGCCGAGTGACCGTTCCGCAGGTCGTCCAAAGGCTTAGCGCGGACGAAAAGCGCGAATTGGGCGACGAATATCTCCGCCGGGCCGCGCTGCACCGACAATCCGATACGGGCTTTTTTCTGGACAAGCTGCCGCACAATTGGAGCAACACCGTCTTCATCCGGCAGATCCTGCCCCAGGCCAAATTCATCGATATTCGCCGCTCGCCGATGGACTGCTGCTTCTCGAATTTCATCCAGTCCTTCTCGCGCGCGCACGCCGCGTCCTTCGCCCTCGAAGATATCGGCCGCTGCTACGTCGATTATGTGCGATTGATGGACCACCTCGATGGCGCGGCTCCCGGCCTGGTCCATCGTGTCCGCTACGAGGAGTTGATCGAGGAGCCCGAACGCGAACTTCGCAGCATATTCGACTATCTCGGCCTGCCCTGGGACGACGCCTGCCTGCGCTTTTACGAATCGCGTCGCAATGTCCGCACGCCGAGCGCCGAGCAGGTGCGGCAGCCGCTCAATCGCAAGGGCGTCGGCGCTTGGCGTCCCTATTCCGAATGGCTCGATCCGCTGCGCCAGGCGCTCGGCCCGTTGGCCGCCGACACTAACTAGCTTTCCGGAACGCATTAGCGGTTTGGACAGACGCCAGACGGGCGGCGGAGCGAGGTAGTTGAAACGCTGTGGAAGCAAAAAAATGGCGGAGCGCTCGTCGGCGCCCCGCCAATAATTCCCATGCGGCGCCCTGGCCGCCGGGGGACCGGGCGGAGGCTGGCTCCACCCGGGTCCTTTCGTATCGCGTTTCCCCTTAGCCGCGCTCGCCGGCCGGTGGCGGCGGCGGTGGCGGCGGAGGCGGAGGTGGCGGTGCCGGGCAGTAGCTCGTCACCGGGATCACCGAACCGTCCGGGCAGACCTGCGTCTCCGGCGGAGGCGGCGGCGGCGGCGGCGGCGGCGGGGGCGGAGGAGGCGGCGGCGGAACTGGAGCCGCTCCTCCAAAGCGCATACCGACGCCGAACAGGATTTGTTCGCGCCTAACCTTCGCCACATCGTCCGGAACGATTGCCGATCTCAGCCGGCGATAGGCGTGATGCAGATATTCGCCCTTCACATAGAAATTGCGCGCAAGGTCCAGCTCGAATCCGCCGCCGACGTGCCAGCCGCTGACACTATCGCTGCCGGCGAAGATGAGGTCGTCTTCATCGTCGGTATAGTCGACGTGGAACTTGGCGCGCGACCAACCGCCTTTCGCATAGAACCGGCCGTTCCCCTCACTGATTCCGACGCGGAGACCGGCAGTGTAGCCGGTTCCTGCATCGACGCACCCTTGGTCGCCGGGCGTGAAGGCCGGGATAATGTCATTGTCGCATCCGTCGACGTTGGACCGATCGACGCCGGCATAGGCGCCCGCGAACAAGCCCTCCGTAATGTTTACGTCGACGCCTACTTCGGCACCGTAGGCGATGTCGCTGACTCCGAAGTTGTCGGTGAACGCCTCGTCAAATATCGTAAACTTGGGTCGGACTTCATCATAGCCGACGCGAATCTCTGCCCGAGGGCTGACACCGAACCCCTGCGCATATGCAGGCGTTGCGGCCAGGCCAGCGAGGAGCGGCATAACTGCCAACACTTTCTTCATCCGGAAAACCTTTCAGCTTATTGGTGCTTAACGACTACATTTTTGCGCGAACGTTGATGAACGCGCGCCGCCCGATGAAGTCATACTGGCTCCCGAAGATCGGCGCATTGCCGATCGTCCCGATTGGCCCGAAGGCTCCGGAGACACGCGGCGGCTCGGTATCGAAGAGGTTGCGGACACCGAGCGTCAGCGAGAACCGTTCTCCCACGTCCCGAGTCACAGAAGCGCTGTGGTAGAATTGCGGATCCAGCCTGTAGATCGGGCAAATCGCACCCCCGCGAATCGTGCTGTTGAAACAGACGTCGCCAGAGCGGGCGTTGCGAAGATCCTGCTCGTTCGACGTTCCGCCGATGACGGTCGTTCCCCAGAACAGTCCCCACGGTCCATTGTTCCAGGTGAACTTGAAGTCGCCGACCCAAGTGGGCTCGCCCGCTTCGCCCTCGCCGGTCTGCTCGAAGCCGTCGAAGAGCTCGACCGTGTCCTCGATCTGCCAGGTCATCTGGGCAAGGGCACCGAAGCGTCCCATGCGGCCGAGGTCCTGGGACATCTGGGCAGTCAAGTCCACGCCGCGGTTGCGCTGGCTATTGATGTTGATGAACGAATCCCGGACCTCGAGGATGTTCGGGAACTGAGCCGAACCAGACGCAGCACGCGTGAACAGGCTACAGACCGGATCGTTCGGATAGTTATCCGAGTTCAGGCAGCGGAATATAATGTTGCCGGCGCCAAGCTGGGCAATCTCACCTTCAACTTCAATGTCGAAATAATCGATCGCGACGCTGAACCGCATCCCGTCCCACAATCCGTGCGTCGGCGTGAAGATGGCGCTGATCGTCTTTGCCTTCGAGGTCTCGGGCTCCAGCACGCCGATGCCACCTCCCGTGATGATCAAGGCGGAGCTGCCCGCGCCTCCGTAATCGCCAGGAATCCCGAGGTCCGCGCAACGCCCGGCCACGCGGGCCGGAAGCGTTCCGGAATCGAGATTCTGCTGCCAGTTTACGCACGGATCGATTGCCAGCTGGCCAAGGAAGCCCGTCTGGTCGCCCAGGAACTGCTCGAACAGCGCCGGCGAGCGATAGGATGTGCCGTAGGTGCCGCGGAAGCGGAGCCAGTCGGTGGTCTGCCAGTTGAGGCCGAGCTTGTAGGTCCAGTTGTTTTTGCTACTGGCTGAGGCACCGTCCTCGTCGCGCTTGGCATAGACGTTGGTGATCCGGGCAGCACCTGAGAAGCTGAGGTCCTGCACGAAGGGCGTATTGTGGACGAGCGGAATCTGGACCTCGCCAAAGGCTTCTTCCGTCTTCGAAAATCCAGCCGTCCTTCCAGCGACGGACTGGCCCCACACGTTGCCCGCCTGTGAAACCGGACCCGGCTGGTCGTCGATTTCATCGCGCCGCCATTGAACGCCGAGCGCAACGCCAAGCGGGCCCGCCGGCAATTGGAACAGAGTGCCGGCGACGCTTGCTTCGGCGGTAAGCTGATCGAACCGCGTGTTACCGGTGTCGTCGCCGAACAGGAACGCCTTCTCTTCCGCAGTAAAATTGCCGGCCAATATGCGAGGATCGGTCCAGTTGATGTCGAGGCACGGGACTCCGCGAATTGACGTTACCGTCCCGGCACAGGTTCGCGTCCGCCATTCCTGCGTATCAACCGCGTCCTGGAAGATCCGCGGGAAATTATAATCGCCGTCGGACCGGCTGAACTGGACGTAGCTGTCCCAGCGCCAATCGCCACCCAGGAAATTGCTTCCGAAGTCGCCGCGCAGACCGGCGACACCGCGATAATAGTCGACATCCGTCGAGTTTCCGGTCGGGACAAGCACCACCGGCCGGAACAGTACAAGGCCGCTGAATCCGTCATTCATCGGATCGCCCTGATCGCCGAGCTGGCAAGGATCATTCGCCGGATCACAGAAGGCGTTGACGAGAGCCGGCGCGTTCCCCGGAAACTGGAAGAAGAACAGCTGCCGGTTGCTGATGAAGTCGGTTTTGCGATTGTTGTAAAGCAATTCGCCGACCACCTCGATATTGTCGGTGATCTCGAACGCCGCGTCGGCCCAGAAAGTATATCTCTTGGATTCCGGGCTCACGTCCGAGTTTCGGATAAGTTGATTGTCGGTGTTCTGGAGCCCCTGGCTTCGACGGCACGTTTCGATCTGTGCCGGCGACGAGGCGGCGTTACAGCCGGTCGGGAAGCCGAACCATCCCGAAGGCGTGCCGAACAGGGCCGTCGACGTGTACGGCGTGAGGAATTCGTCGAAGCGATCCCCTGGATTGTTGAACTGAAGGACGGTGAACGCGAGGCCGTTCGATGTCGGCAGACCCGGTCCGACGTTGGTAAGCAAGAGCATGTTGTGGATCGCGCCGTTGCACCGCGGCTCGCCCGTGCGCGGATCGACGATGTCCATGCGCGCATCGCCCGACTCGTTGAAAATATACTCCTCGGTGCAATCGAGATAGTCGCGATCCCGGCGTTTCAGGCGCTGGCGATGCGTATAGTCGGCTCCGAGCAGGACGTGGCCGCGCCCAAAGTCCTTACCGTAGGCAGCGGATACATTATACTGTTCGCCGCCGCCCTTGAAGGGAACACTGGCAAAGCCGCGAAGCTCAATGCCGTCCGTCTCGGTCTTGGTGAGCAGGTTGACGACACCGGCGACTGCGTCCGAACCATAGATCGACGAAGCGCCGGTCTTGAGAATCTCGATCGACCGGATCAGCGAACTGGGAAGCACGTTGAGGTCGAAACCGGCGATCGAGCCGCGGGTGCCGGCCGGTCCGGCGCGGCGGCCGTTCACCAGGACGAGTGTGCGCGCGGGACCCAGACCGCGCAGCGACAGGGTTTCGGCGCCAGGGCCGCCGTCGGTCACGAAGCTGCCGGCGGATATGATGTCGGTGATCTGAAGAGAGCCGGCCGCGACAGGGTTCGTCTGCAGGATTTCGGCCGTGCTGATCTCACCGCCCTGCCGTTCGAGATCCGGATTGATGACCGTCATCGGGTCCGGGCTGTTGAACGCGCTGGTCCGAATGCGTGATCCCGTGACGACGATGGTCGCGCCTTCGGCCGCCATTTCGGCGGCCTCTTCGGGCGGAAGTGTCGCGATGTCGCCCGATTCCTCGATGGGCTGCTCCGCCTCCGCCATGCCGACAAGGCAGGCCTGCTGCTGTTCAGGCGGCAGCTGGGCGCAATCTTGCGCCTCTTGCGGCGTGATCTCGCCTGGAGTCTGTGCCATCGCCGGCGAAGCGCCGATCGCGAGCGCGGTTAGGGAGACGGTCGAAAGCGCTATCAGGGGAATACGTCGCATGCCGGAGAATTCCTATTGCTGGAAGGTACCCCAACTGCATCGCAGAACAGTTCTTTAATTAGAATAGCGGCTTAACCAGTTGCGCCTGATTCGCGAGCGACTGTCGCATTAATGCAACATTCATTCGCCGGTCGATGAACGGGCCGTCAAAGCCGACAAAGCGGCGCGAATTTGCCGATCAATAGCGATAATGGTCCGGCTTGAACGGCCCCTCGGCGCTGACGCCGATGTACGCCGCCTGCTTGTCGTTGAGCTTGGTCAGCTTGACCCCGAGCTTGTCGAGGTGGAGCGCGGCGACCTTCTCGTCGAGGTGCTTGGGAAGCACGTAAACCTGGTTCTTATACTTGTCGCCGCCGGTCCACAGCTCAATCTGGGCGAGCACCTGGTTGGTGAAGCTGGAGCTCATCACGAAGCTCGGATGGCCGGTGGCGTTGCCGAGGTTGACCAGCCGGCCCTTCGACAGGACGATGATCTTCTTGCCGTCGGGGAATTCGACCTCGTCGACCTG
Organism: uncultured Sphingomonas sp.; assembly: GCA_964448315.1. Classification (GTDB taxonomy): domain Bacteria; phylum Pseudomonadota; class Alphaproteobacteria; order Sphingomonadales; family Sphingomonadaceae; genus Sphingomicrobium. The sequence goes on from CAYUWJ010000138.1 coordinate 7,108, forward strand.
CGGCTTGATCTCGGTCCACTTCATGTTGGCGAG
>CAYUWJ010000139.1:0-4331 GCA_964448315.1 uncultured Sphingomonas sp.
CGCTGATTGATGCAGGTATTCTGGTTCGAGCGCTGGAATTTCATCAGCGTGTAGATGTCGACGCCCGACTCGCCGGGCTTGAGCGAGCCGGTGGCGCGGATGACGATCCGGGCGGCATCGACCTGATCGACGATGCCCGACCGGCGGGCGGCGATCGCGGCGCCGGAATCGCGGGCGACGGTTTCCTCCATGCCGGTGCCGACCAGCGGCGCTTCGGCCTGCAGCAGGGGCACTGCCTGGCGCTGCATGTTGGAGCCCATCAGCGCCCGGTTGGCGTCATCGTTCTCGAGGAACGGGATCAGCGAGGCGGCAACCGAGACGAGCTGTTTGGGGCTGACGTCCATCAGCGTGATCTGGTCGCGCGGCGCCATCAAAAAGTCGCCGTTGCGCCGCGCCGAGACGATTTCCTCGCCGAAGGTGCGGTTGTCCTTGAGCTCGGCATTGGCCTGGGCGATGGTGTGCTTGGCCTCCTCCATTGCTGACAGATAGACAATCTCGTCGGTCACCTTGCGGTCGACGACGCGGCGGTACGGAGTCTCGATGAAGCCGTATTTGTTGACCCGGCTGAAGCTGGCGAGGCTGTTGATCAGGCCGATATTGGGCCCTTCCGGAGTCTCGATCGGACAGATCCGGCCATAGTGGGTCGGGTGAACGTCGCGGACCTCGAAGCCGGCCCGCTCGCGGGTCAGGCCGCCGGGCCCGAGCGCCGAAACGCGCCGCTTGTGGGTGACTTCGGACAAGGGATTGGTCTGGTCCATGAATTGCGACAGCTGCGACGAGCCGAAGAATTCGCGCACCGCGGCGACCGCCGGCTTGGCGTTGATCAAATCGTTGGGCATCACCGTCGAGACGTCGACGCTGCTCATCCGCTCCTTGACCGCGCGCTCCATGCGCAACAGCCCGACCCGATACTGGTTCTCAAGCAACTCGCCGACCGAGCGCACGCGGCGGTTGGCGAGATTGTCGATGTCGTCGATCTCGCCCTTGCCGTCCTTTAGGCCGACCAGCGTCTTGACCACCGCCAAAATGTCCTCGCGGCGCAGCGTCGTCATCGTGTCGGGAGCGTCGAGCTCGAGCCGCATGTTGAGCTTGACCCGGCCGACGGCCGACAGGTCGTAGCGCTCGGAATCGAAGAACAGGCCGTAGAACAGGGCGTCGGCCGTCTCGCGGGTCGGCGGCTCGCCCGGGCGCATCACGCGATAGATGTCGGACAACGCCTGGTCGCCGTCCTCGGCCTTGTCGGCGTTCAGCGTGTTGCGAATCCACGGGCCGGTGTTGACATAGTCGATGTCGAGCAGCTCGAGCGACTTGACTCCGGCTTCGTCGAGTTTGGCCAGATTCTCTTCGCTGACCTCGTCGCCAGCCTCGATGTAAATCTCGCCGGTCTTCTCGTTGATCAGGTCGAACGCCGAGAAGCGGCCGAAGATTTCCTCGGTCGGAATGATGAGGTTCTTGAGGCCGTCCTTGGCCGCCTGGTTGGCGCGGCGCGGAGTGATCTTCTCGCCGGCCTTGAACACCACTTCGCCGGTCTTGGCGTCGGCGACGTCGTAGAGCGGCTTCTGGCCGCGCCATTGCTCGATCACATAGGGGATCTGCCAGCCGTTCTTCCCGCGGACATAGACCACGGTGTTGTAGAAATGGGCGAGGATGTCCTCGGGCGTCAGGCCGAGCGCCAGCAGCAGGGTCGTCACCGGCAGCTTGCGTTTGCGGTCGATGCGGACGTTGACGATGTCCTTGGCGTCGAACTCGAAGTCCAGCCAGCTGCCGCGATAGGGGATCACCCGCGCGGCGAACAGGAACTTGCCGGAGGCGTGGGTCTTGCCGCGGTCGTGGTCGAACAAGACGCCGGGCGAACGGTGCATCTGGCTGACGATGACCCGCTCGGTGCCGTTGATGATGAAGGTGCCGTTCATCGTCATCAGCGGCATGTCGCCCATGTAGACGTCCTGCTCCTTGATATCGATCACCGACTTGGCCTCGGTGTCGGGATCGATCTCGAAGGTCGTCAGGCGCAGCGTGACGCGCATCGGCGCGGCATAGGTCAGCCCGCGCTGGCGGCACTCGTCGGTGTCATATTTGGGATGCTCGAGCTCATAACGATCGAAATCGAGGTGCGCGGTGCCGGCGAAATCCTGGATCGGGAAGACCGAGCGAAGCGTCTTCTCGAGCCCCGAGACATAGCCGGTCGAAGGGTCCGAGCGGAGGAACTGCTCATAGCTTTCGCGCTGAACCTCGATGAGGTTCGGCATTTCCGAGATTTCGTGGACGTTGCCGAAGATCTTGCGGATTCGCCGCGCGGTGTTGGTGCGGCCGCGTTTGTTGGCCGGTGCGTCGATCGCTTTGGTCGCCATGATATTCCCTGCGCTGGCGGGATGCCGCTTGCGCAGCGCTCCCGTGAATCCCCGCGAAGGCGGGGATCCCATGTTCCGGGCACCTGCCTTGGCAGGGGCACCGATTCGGTTCGGAGCGCGCTTCCCGCTTCCTCCTCCCCAATGCTTGTGGCCCGTGCGCCGTTCGGACCCTGTCCCGGGGAGGGCAGGAAAAGCTCCGGGCGCACGTCACCGTGCGGCGGAGCCGTTAATGTCTGGATGGACCCGATATACGCATTCTGGACGCCGGCGCAAGGGGTGTTGAGAGGCGCCGGTCGGCTGCCCCGATTCGCCGGATCGGCCACTTTTTGCTATGCTGCGGCCAAAGCAAATCGCCGCAATCCAACTCGCGCCATGCAAAACTGGAGGTGTAGCCATGCGTCTTTCGCGCCTGATCGCAGCAACCGTCCTGATAGGTTCCGGGCCGGCATACGCGCAGGAGCTCAGCTTCGAGCAGGACACCGGACCGGGGCGAATGACCACGGTCCGCGTCGCGCCCACTCCCGAAGGCCGCTACGGAAGCGTCGTTGACGACGAGCTGACGGTCCATTTCCTGGTTCGCGGGGCAACGGTCACCGGAGTGCCGCCGAACGTCTGGAAGCCCGAAAGCTTCGAGGCGTGGATCGCCGACGGCCGCACCGAGGGAAAGCTAAGCGACACCATCGCCGACAGCCTGACGATAAACTGGAAGCCGTTCGCTCTGACCTTCCCCTACCACGCGCCGTTCCGAACCGACGTCGGCAATGCCACGCTGGACCCGGTGCAGCTGTGCAACCAGCTGCTCGACAACAGTCGGGGCTCCGATCGGGCCCGCTTCCTTCAGCAGGGCGGATCGGCGTCCGTTCACAATGCCTATCCGCTCAAGGGCCATGGGGTCTATCTGCCGAACACCCGCCTCGCACGCCACCGGCAATATAATGCGGAAGCGGGGATGAGCCTCCAGGTCCGATGCCTTCCCATCGCTGCCGAGGGGCAGGCGCGGGTCCGGCGCGGGACTCGAACCGGCGATGAAGGCAAGCGCAGGGCCGCGGATCGCGCCCGCGGCGCTCCCGACATCGTTCAGTCGCTGGGCTTCGACATCGCAGCGTCGGACTGGGGCCGGGTCGGCAACCAGAGCTGCCCGGTCGCGCTGACCCTTCGTGGCCGTCTTACCGCCGGGCGCGAGGCCAATGTCACGGCGGCCTTCGTCGGGACGGGCTTTGTCTCGCCCGTCGAGCGGCTGGCGCTTACTCCGGGGCAAAGCTACAGCTTCGAGCGGGTCTATCCCGTGAAGTGGGAAACGCCCCAGGTCGGCGGGCTGGCCGCGGCTCCGACAGCGCTGCGCTCGCAGCGGGTTACCTTGCGGCTCAACGTCGCTCGGGGCAACCGGACCATCCTCGCCTCCGAGGAGCGCGTGTATGAAGCGACCTGCCGGCAAGTGCGCTCACCGCCGCCGCCGCGGCGCTGAACAGCCGACGAAAAAGGGCGGCCCCTTGCGGAGCCGCCCTTCCCATCCACGGGCGCTTCAAGACACCCGCGAAACTTATAGGCACTGGATCCCGGCATTCGCCGGGATGAGTCCGCGCGCGCCTTGCGGCGCGCTGGCTCACTTCAGCTCAACCGTACCGCCGGCGGCTTCGATCTGCGCCTTGATCTTCTCGGCCTCGGCCTTGTTGACGCCTTCCTTGATCGGCTTGGGCGCGCCTTCGACCAGCGCCTTGGCTTCGCCCAGGCCAAGCTGGGTGATGGCGCGGACTTCCTTGATGACGTTTATCTTCTTGCCGCCGTCGCCGGTGAGGATGACGTCGAACTCGGTCTGCTCTTCCTCGGCCGGACCGGCAGCGGCAGCGGCGGCCGGAGCGGCGGCGACCGCGGCGGCGGCGGAGACGCCCCATTTCTCTTCGAGCGCCTTGGCGAGCTCGGCGGCTTCGAGGACGGTCAGTTCGGAAAGCTGGTCGACCAGCTTGGTGATGTCAGCCATTT
>CAYUWJ010000140.1:0-2625 GCA_964448315.1 uncultured Sphingomonas sp.
GGCGGGCCGCACATGCTGCCAAGGATGGCTGGGGACGCACCAGTCCCGCCGAACGGGCACTGATCCTCAACCGCATCGCCGACCGGATGGAGGAGAACCTCGCCGTCCTGGCCGAGGCCGAGACCTGTGACAACGGCAAACCGATCCGCGAGACCATGGCCGCGGACGTGCCGCTCGCCATCGACCATTTCCGTTATTTCGCCGGCTGCATCCGCGCCCAGGAGGGCGGGCTGTCGCAGATCGACGACGACACCGTCGCCTACCATTTCCACGAGCCGCTCGGTGTCGTCGGCCAGATCATCCCGTGGAACTTTCCGCTGCTGATGGCCTGCTGGAAGCTGGCGCCGGCGCTGGCGGCCGGCAACTGCATCGTACTGAAGCCGGCCGAGCAGACCCCGGCATCGATCCTGCTCTGGATGGACCTGGTCGCCGACCTACTGCCGCCGGGCGTTCTGAACATCGTCAACGGCTTCGGGCTCGAGTGCGGCAAGCCGCTCGCCTCGTCCCCGCGCATCGCCAAGATCGCCTTCACCGGCGAGACCACCACCGGCCGGCTGATCATGCAGTACGCCAGCCAGAACCTGATCCCGGTCACGCTGGAGCTGGGCGGCAAGAGCCCGAACGTGTTCTTCGCCGACGTCGCCGCCGAGGACGACGCCTTCTTCGACAAGGCGCTCGAAGGCTTCGCGATGTTCGCGTTTAACCAGGGCGAGGTCTGCACCTGCCCGAGCCGCGCGTTGATCCACGAGAGCATCTATGACCGTTTCATGGAGCGCGCGATCGAGCGGGTGGAGGCGATCGTGCAGGGCGATCCGCTCGATCCGGCGACGATGATCGGTGCGCAGGCTTCCTCCGAACAGATGGAGAAGATCCTGTCGTACTTCGACATCGGCCGGCAGGAAGGCGCGGAAGTGCTGACCGGGGGCGAGCGCAACCTGCTGCCCGACGATCTGGCGGGTGGCTACTATGTCAAGCCCAGCGTGCTGCACGGGCACAACAAGATGCGGGTGTTCCAGGAGGAGATCTTCGGCCCGGTCGTGTCGGTCACGACCTTCAAGGACGACGCCGAGGCGATCAGCATTGCCAACGACACGCTTTACGGCCTGGGCGCCGGTGTCTGGACCCGCGACGGCGCGCGTGCCTACCGCGCCGGCCGTGCCATCCAGGCCGGGCGGGTCTGGACCAACTGCTATCACGCCTATCCCGCGCATGCGGCCTTTGGCGGCTACAAGCAGTCCGGTTTCGGGCGCGAGAACCACAAGATGATGCTCGACCACTACCAGCAGACCAAGAACCTGCTGGTCAGCTACAGCCCGAAGGCGGTCGGCTTCTTCTGACGCGCGCGGGGCGGGTCCGCCCGCCCCGGCTGCCCACGACTGTGGAAATCAGGAGGAACCCATGACCAAGACCATGAAAGCCGCGGTCGTCCGCGAATTCGGCAAGCCCTTGACCATCGACCTTCCCGCTCAACATCTTCGGCATGGTGCTGAACGGCACTACGGTGCGCGGCTCGATCGTCGGCACCCGCCACCATCTGCAGGAGTCGTTGGAGTTCGCGGCGCAAGGCAAGGTGAAAGCGACGGTCTCGCGCGCCAGGATCGAAGACATCAAGATATCTTCGTGCGCATGCACAAGGGCCAGATCGAGGGCCGGATCGTCCTCGACATGGCCGCCTGAGATGAGCGCGGCCGATCCCGACCGAGTGACCGCGACGCCTGCCGCACTGGAACTGATTGCCGAGCTGACCGCAGAGTACGGTCCGGTGATCTTCCATCAGTCGGGCGGTTGCTGCGACGGCTCCTCGCCGATGTGCTACCCCGCCGGGGATTTCGTCCTGGGGGATGGAGATGTCAAACTCGGCACCATCGGCGGAGCGGGGGTCTACATCGGCCGCGCGCAGGGCGCGGCCTGGGCGCATACGCGGCTCGTCATCGACGTGGTTCCGGGCCGCGGCGGCATGTTCTCGCTCGATAACGGCCGCGAGAAGCGGTTCCTGACCCGCTCGCGGGTGCTCAACCCACCCAAGGCGTGAGGAAATTGCGGGGTGGCGGGCCAACGAAACCCAGCGCCTTGTGAACACCGACCGATCGTGCCAAAATCGGCGTCCCGGCGAATGAATCTTGTAAAATCAATATGTTACGCCTCAGAGAGTGTTGGATCCCAGCAAGCGTAGCCCGGCTGGAGCGGCAGCGAAATCCGGGGCTGTTGAAGGCGTCCTTCCACTGATGGTGCTCGCCCGCAGCACCATTATTCGACGCGACGTCAGTACGTTAATGGCCTTCCAAAAAGAATCTTCCGGGTTTTCATCCACCCCTTCCGAGGCTCGCTTATACTGCGGCCCATCCCTTCCCCCGAGGGGGCGTTGTCTGGACCGCCTGGGCCGCGTGGGGAGGGAACGGCGCCCGCGCCGGTCGGGGCCCGCCAGGCTAAGTCGCCGGCGGGAAACGGACCCGCCCGTCCCGGGGGTCTCCTCCCCCACCCCTCCGGCACTACGACCGGAGCGCCCTTGAGGCTGAAAAAGCGTGGAATGGAGACCTTCAGACGCCGTGTGGGAGCGCCGGTGAGGCGCGACTTTACATTGCAAGCGCCAAGCCGGCGCTCCCTCACCCCTCGTCCCGTCCCGGA
>CAYUWJ010000141.1:0-2696 GCA_964448315.1 uncultured Sphingomonas sp.
CTTCCATAGCCGCTATTCCTTCGCGGCGACAACATCATCTTCACGGCTCTTCGATCCGGTTGTGGAACAACAGGGAGCCAACGGCGGTTAAGGGGCTGTTGCATCAACCCTCCAGAGGGAAGGATTATTCATGCCTGTATCCAAGCGTATCATCGCGGCCGCATTCACGGCCGCCCTGCTTTCCACCACCGCCGCCTGCGTCACCGATCCGAACACCGGCGAGCGGCGCATCTCCAAGGCCGCGATCGGCGCCGTCGCCGGCGGGGTCGGCGGCTATTTCCTCGGTGACCTGGTCGGCGGCCGGCGCGACCGGACCGAGAAGATCATCGGCGCCGGCATCGGCGCGGTCGCCGCGGGCGCGATCGGCGCCTATATGGACAAGCAGGAGCAGGAGCTGCGCAGGCAGACCGCCGGCACCGGCGTCGAGGTCGAGCGCGTCGGCGACGAACTGATGGTACGGATGCCGTCCGGAATCACCTTCGCCTACGACCGATACGACATCCAGCCGCAATTCGTGCCGACGCTCAACGAGATCGCTCAGACGCTGCGGGCCTATCCGTCAACGATGATCGACGTTTACGGCCACACCGACAGCACCGGCACGGAAGCCTATAACCAGACGCTGTCCGAGCGGCGCGCGCAGGCGGTCGCGAATTACCTCATCGCGCAGGGTATTTCGTCGGCCCGTATCGCCACCCGCGGTTATGGAGAGCTCCAGCCGATCGCCTCCAACGAGACGGAAGAAGGCCGCGCGGCAAACCGTCGCGTCGAGCTGAGAATCGTCCCGGTCGAACAGTAAGACCGGAACAAGAAAAAAGGCGCCGGAGCGATCCGGCGCCTTTTTCATGTCCGACGACCGCGAAAAAAAGCGCGCAACATCTCAGCCGCTTCAGCCTCGCCGATCCCCGGATAGACTTCGGGTGCGTGGTGACAGGTCGGCTGGGCGAAGAAGCGCGGCCCGTGCAGGACCGCGCCGCCCTTGGGATCGGGCGCGGCGAAATAGAGCCGGGATATGCGCGCCATCGCGATCGCGCCCGCGCACATCGCGCAGGGCTCCAGCGTCACCCACAAATCGCAGCCGTCGAGGCGGGGAGAGCTCAGCGCTTGCGCCGCCGCCCGTATCGCGGCGATTTCGGCATGGGCGGTGGGATCCGCCCCGTCGCGCATGCGGTTGCGCGCGGCGGCGATGATTTCGCCGTCCTTCGTAACGACGGCGCCGACCGGCACTTCGCCGGCCAGCGCCGCTTCGCGTGCCTCAGCCAAAGCGAGGCGCATCGGTTCTGGAAGCGGAAAGCCCATGCCGGCCAGAGCTAGCGGTGGCGTGGGCTCCGTGAAAGCCCTTCCGGCTTACTGGGCGTTTTCCGTCGCCGCTTCCGCTTCCTGTTCGTCCCCGCCGCGGCCGACGGTCGGAACGGGAATTTCGACCTGCCGCGTCTCGGTCCCGACCTGAACCGGGTTGACGTCGACATCGTAAGCGGGCGCCTGTCCGCCGGTGGGGGCCTGCGCCTCCCGGGTCTGGCGGACATCGACGACGCCGAGCGCGATCAGCACGATCGCCACCACGACGATGAGCGCGAGAATGATGAGCAGTAAGCGAGCCATGTTTTCTTCCCCTGTTTATCTGTTGAGTCGCAACGAAGCTTTGCCGGATCGGTTGCACCTCCGCAACGATTTCCCGCATGCGGGCCGGCTTGACGAAAGAGGCCGCGCCCGCTATCCGCCGCCACTTTCCGGGACCCCGCAGCGTCCCAATCCGAAGAAGAGATATAAGATGTCGCGCATTTGCGAGCTGACCGGCAAGGGCCGGCTGGTGGGCAACAACGTTTCCCACGCCAACAACAAGACCAAGCGCACCTTTCTGCCCAATTTGCAGAACGTGACGTTGATTTCCGACGCGCTCGAGCGCGGCGTGAAGCTGCGCGTGTCGATGAACGGCCTGCGCTCGGTCGAGCATGTCGGCGGCCTCGACAATTGGCTGGTCAAGACGTCGGACGACAAGCTCTCCCCGCGCGTCCGCAAGCTGAAGCGCGAGATCGCGAAGAAGCAGGCCGAAACGGCCGAGGCCTGAACTTCTCCCGCCGGGCGCCCCCGCCCGGCTCTCCATTTTCAAACTCCTCCACCGCCTGAACGCCCGCTTACGGGCGCATTCAGCACGTGCTCAAGCGACTCGTGCGACAAAGGCAGGATCGGCAGGCCCGCCTTGTTCCGGCGGCTGGCCCGAAGAAAAGGAGTTTGCGTACCATGTTGAAGAAAATCGCTTTGTCCGCCGCGGTCGCCGCCGCATCGCTGACCGCCTTCCCCGCCGCCGCCGAAGCGCAGAGCCGCTACGGCTATTCAAGCGGTTACGGTTATGAGCGCGGCTATGACCGGCGCTACGACAACCGGCGGTACGACAACCGGCGGTACGACAACCGCCGCCACGACCGGCGCTACAACAATTATTACGGGCGCCGCTGCAGCGGCACGACCGGAACGATCATCGGCGCCATCGCCGGCGGCCTGCTCGGGCGCGAAATCACCCGCGACCGCAGCCGCGGCCATAGCGGCACGACCGGCGCGATCGTCGGCGGCGCGGCCGGCGCGCTCGCCGGCCGCGCGATCGACAAGGACGTGTGCCGCGGCGATCGCCGCAGCCGCTAAGGCTTCCCTCGCGTAGCTTATCGAGGGCGGGGCCGGCCACCTTATGCAGGTGGCCG
>CAYUWJ010000142.1:0-12770 GCA_964448315.1 uncultured Sphingomonas sp.
GGCGACTTCGGGCACCGTCGGGTCGGGCAGAAACTCCAGCCCGGGCGCCGATTTCAAAAACTCGACCGGGCCCGCGAACAGCTTGCGGGCCCGTTCGGCAAGGTCTTCGCCGTCGGTCACGGGCTGGCGGTCGCGGCCGCCATCGGCTTGTCGATCCCGTAGCGGCGATAGAGCAGCCATTGCTGGCCGATGGTGAGGATGTTCGACATCGCCCAGTAAAGCTGCAGGCCGGCCGCGAACGGGGCCATGATCACCACCATCACCCACGGCATGATGGCGAAAATCTGCTTCTGGATCGGGTCCATCGGCGCCGGGTTGAGCTTGAACTGCAGCCACATGGTGACGCCGAGCAATATCGGCAAAACGCCGATCAGCAGGAATCCGGGCGGAGTGAAGGGGAGCAGTCCGAACAGGTTCACCGGGGTCATCGGATCGGGCGCGGAAAGATCCTTGATCCACAGGAAGAAGGGCTGGTGGCGCATCTCCACGGAGACCAGAAGCACCTTGTAGAGCGCATAGAAGATCGGGATCTGCAGCAGGATCGGCAGGCAACCGGCGACGGGATTGATCTTTTCCCGCTTGTAGAGATTGAGCATCTCCTGCTGGAGCTTGGGCTTGTCCTCCTTGTAGCGGTCCTGGAGCGCTTTCAATTTGGGCTGCACCTTGCGCATCGCCGCCATCGAAGCGAACTGCTTCTGGGCGATCGGGAACAATAGCAGTCTGACGATGACGGTCAGCGCGATGATCGCCAGGCCGAAGTTGCCGAGCAGGGCGAACAGCCAATAGAGAAGGTCGGCGATCGGCCGCATGAACCATTCGAACCAGCCCCAGTCGATCGCCTTCGACAGATAGGGGATGCCCGCTTCCTCATACTGATCGAGCAGCCCCTTGCCCTTGGCACCGGCGAACAGGCGGGTTTCGGTGGTGACCGCCTGGCCGGGGCCGACGATCATCGGTTCGCGCGCATAATCGGCCTGATAGGCGCCGCCGGGCGCCTTGCGGAAACTGGCGGCGATCGACGCGCCCTGATCGGGGGCGAGCGCGGTCAGCCAATATTTGTCGGTGAAGCCGAGCCAGCCGCCGCGGCTGTCGAACCGCTCGCCCTGGGCGCCGGCATCGTCGAGCGTGTCCCAGTCGATCTCGTAATTGGCCGCTCCGGCGAGATAGGAAATCGGCCCGACATGCACCGTCCACCAATCGGGATCGGGCGATTCACTGGCGCGGCTAATCAGCCCGTAGGGGCGCACCGCGATGGCGCCTCCGGTCGGGTTGGCGACCCGCTGAGCGACCGTGAACAGATAATTTTCGTCGATCGAAATGATCTGCTCGAAACGCTGGCCGGTCGGACTCGACCAGCTCAGCGTCACCGGGTTGCCGGGGGTCAGCTGCCGCGCGCTCGGCATCCAGACGGCATCGACGGGCGGTGGGGTGACGCCCTCGCCGGTCCAGCCGAAGGCGGCAAAATAGGCGTCGGCGGCGCCGGACGGCGACAGCAGTCGCACGGGCGGCGAATCGTCATCGAGGGTGCGGCGCTCACGGACCAGCACGAGATCGTCGATCCGCGCGCCGCGCAGGTTGATCGAGCCGCGCAGGCTCGGAGTCTCGATCCGCACGCGCGGGCGCTCGGCGAGGGCTTCGGCGCGGCTTCGGACCGCCTGGCGGGTGTTGAGCGCGGGATCGGCCTGGGGCTGGGGAAGCGCCGTCGGCTGGCCGTTCTCGACCCGGACCGTTTGCGGCCCGGCGGTCGGCAGGAACCGGTCGGACACCATGCTCCAGACGATCAAAACGATCGCCGACAGCACAACGGCGAGGATCATGTTGCGGGTATCGTTCACTTAAAATCCTCGACGGTCACGGGACTGGGTCGGCGCCCTGGCCGCCCCACGGATGGCAGCGGAGTAGCCGCTTGAGCGCAAGCCAGCTGCCGCGAACCGCCCCATAGCGCGACAATGCGGTGATCGCATAGGCCGAGCAGCTCGGGGTGTAGCGGCAGCTCGGCGGAAGCACCCGCGACGGGCCGAGCTGCCAGCCGCGGGCGATCAGGATCAGCAGCCGGGCGATCATCGCCGCACCTTGTCCAGCGCGCCGAGCAAATCGCTTCGAAGCGAAGGGAATGCGCGCTCGACGCCGCCCGAGCGGCCGATCATCACATGGTCGGCGCCGGCCAGGCCGCGGGTCGGCAGGACCTCGCGCGCCAGCGCCCGGAAGCGCCGCTTCATGCGGTTGCGGATCACCGCCTTGCCGATCTTGCGGGTGACTGTGAAGCCGACGCGCTTGGTGGGGTCGCCGTCACCGCGATCGCGAACCAGCAGCACGAAGCCGGGCGTCGCCGCACGCCGTCCGGCGTTGGCGGCAAGAAAATCGGCCCGCTTGGTAAGGATGGTTAGGCGCTGAGCTTCCGACGGCCTTGCGCACGGCGGTTGTTCAGCACCTTGCGGCCGCCCGGAGTCGCCATTCGGCACCGGAACCCGTGCCGGCGCTTGCGGACCAGATTGCTCGGCTGGAAAGTGCGCTTCATCGCTCATGCCTTAAATTCAGTGAAAAACGGCCGCCGTTCGGGCAGCCTCTGTCGAGCGCGCCGATAAGCGAGGGGGGGCGCAAAGTCAATCGATCCGGTCCTTTTCGCCGTCCCGCTGGCCCTTGCGTTCCTTGTCTATCGCTTCCCGCCGCCGGGCGCTTCGCCGCCGCAGGCCCCAGTCGGCCCAGCGGCCGGCCTTCGGCTGCCAGCGCTTGAAGCGGACATAGTGGCGCTTGGCCCACATGCTGGTCTTCAGCACCAGACCAAGGCCGAGGCCGAAAACGATGACTCCGCCGGGGCCGGGAATTGCTCCGACGATCGGCGACAGGATGATCATCACCACGCCGAGCGCGAACAGGCTCCACTGGACTGCCGGCGTGTCGACGAAATCGTTCCATTGCTCGCGGCTGATCATCGCCAGCCATGTGGTGGCCTTTGGCGACTGCCGCAAGGCTTGCCGAAAGGCACCACGGTCGGTAGCGTCGCCGTGCCGAGCTAGGGGGTCATCTGACCAGATTGCCGTTTGCGGCCGCCGGGGTGCGCTGAATGGCCGCGACCGTCGCGACCGTCGCCTATCTCGGGCTCGAGGCGCGTGCCGTCGAGGTCCAGGTTCAGCTGTCGTCGGGGATTCCGGCGTTCGTCATCGTCGGCCTGCCCGACAAGGCGGTCGCCGAAAGCCGCGAGCGGGTGCGCGCCGCGCTGGCGGCGATCGGCCTGGCGCTTCCGCCCAAGCGGATCATCGTCAACCTGTCGCCGGCCGACCTGCCCAAGGAAGGCTCGCACTTCGACCTGCCGATCGCTTTGTGCTTGCTGGCGGCGATCGGCGGCGCCGACGCGGAGGCCCTGTCCGACTATGTCGCGGTCGGCGAATTGTCGCTTGACGGGCGGATCGCCGCGTCGCCGGGCGTGCTGCTGGCGGCGATCCATGCGTCGGCCAACGACAAGGGGCTGATCTGCCCGGCGGCGCAGGGCAGCGAAGCCGCCTGGGCCGGCGAGCTGGAAGTGCTCGCCGCGCCCGACCTCTTGGCGCTGCTCGCTCACCTCAAGGGCAGCGCACTGCTGCCGCCGCCGGAAGCGACCGAAGTCGAACCGCCGACCGGCGGCCCCGACTTGGCCCAGGTCAAGGGGCAGGAGGTCGCCAAGCGGGCGTTGGAGATCGCCGCCGCCGGCAGCCACAACCTGCTGATGACCGGCCCGCCGGGCGCCGGCAAATCGCTGCTCGCCGCCTGCCTGCCGGGAATCCTGCCGCCACTCGAGCCGTCGGAAGCGCTGGAAGTGTCGATGGTGGCGTCGGTCGCGGGCGAACTGAACGGCGGCCGCATCCGCCGCCGTCGGCCGTTTAGGGCGCCGCACCATAGTGCCTCGATGCCGGCACTGGTCGGCGGCGGATTGAAAGTGAGGCCGGGCGAGATCAGCCTTGCCCATCTGGGCGTGCTGTTTCTCGACGAATTGCCCGAATTCCAGCGCGCGGTGCTCGATTCGCTGCGCCAGCCGATCGAGACCGGAAGCGTCAGCGTCGCCCGCGCCAACACCCATGTCACCTTCCCGGCGCGGGTGCAGCTGGTGGCGGCGATGAACCCGTGCCGCTGCGGCCATCTCGGCGACCCGGCGCTGGCCTGCAGCCGCGCCCCGCGCTGCGCCGCCGATTATCAGGCGCGGGTGTCGGGGCCGCTGCTCGACCGCATCGACCTTCACGTCGAGGTCCAGGGGGTTTCGGCCGCCGACCTGACCCTGCCGCCGCCGGCCGAAGGCAGCGCCGAAGTCGCCAGGAGAGTCGCCGCGGCGCGCGCGACTCAGTCGAAGCGCTTCGACGGCAGCGGGGTTCGGACCAATGCCGAAGCCGACGGCGAACTGCTCGACGAGGTCGCGACGCCCGACGAGCCGGGGCGCAAGCTGCTGGCCGATGCGGCCGCGGCAATGCGGCTGTCGGCGCGCGGCTTTCACCGCGTGCTGCGCGTGGCGCGGACCATCGCCGACCTTGCCGGAGCGGAGCAGGTCGGGCGAATCCACATCGCCGAGGCGCTCAGCTACCGACGGCAGGCGCCGCGCAACTGAAACGCCGCAAATCTGGGGAAACCGTCTATTCGGGGCTGACCGGGCCGCGGTCGCAGATCGCCGAGCGCTGGGCGGCCGGCGTGTCCATGTTGCAGACGACGAAGATCGCGCGTGGCGAGGCGTTGTCGTCGCCCTGGTCGGGGTCGTGCGGACGCTTCGATTGTCCGGGCGGATTGTCGCCCTGCGAGACCATCGCATCGAGGCCGCGCAGCAGCCTCTCCTTGCCGTCAGGCTGGTTCGGCGGCGAATTCTGGGCGGCGGCGACCGATCCGCCGAAAGCGAAAGTCAGCGCAAGTGCCGCTGTTGCAAGCATTTTCATCTATGAGCTCCCTTTGGGAAGCCAACGAAGCGGGCCAGGGAAGCGTTGCCCGCCTTGCCCCGAGGTCAACACCGTTTAACGGAGTTAATGGCTTCGCACCGGGGCAGGCGCGCCCATTGCGGCGCGCGGGCGTCGTCGCTAGCTAGTCCGACGGGCCCCTGTGGCGGAATGGTAGACGCGCTCGACTCAAAATCGAGTTCCTAACCGGAGTGTCCGTTCGAATCGGACCAGGGGCACCACGATCAAATGCGGGAGAAAGCCGAATGGCGACACGCACCTGCTCCACCTACGCCGAGTTTTGGCCTTTCTACCTGCGCGAGCATGCCAAGCCGCGTACGCGCGGCGTGCATTACGCCGGCACCGCCCTGGTAATTGGCTTCGCCGTGCTGCTCGCCGTTACCGGCAACTGGTGGTGGCTGCTGGCGATGCCGATCGCCGGCTATGGCTTCGCCTGGACGAGCCATGCGCTGATCGAGCACAACAGGCCGGCGACCTTCACCTATCCGCTGTGGTCGCTGCTATCCGATTTCCGGATGTTCTTCCTGGCACTCACCGGGCGGCTGCGACCGCATCTGGCGAAGGCGGGCGTGGAGCCTTCGAAGACGCGCTGACCGGGCGGCCGGGCAGTCCTGAACCTCGATCGGAGGCGGACGAAGCCTGGTTGCGCCGCATTTGTATGGCTGGCGGGCGGACCGGCGCGGTTCTATGCTGCGCCCGATGGACGCGCGCACCGGCAGGCGAAAGAGTTTGGGTTCGGGGGACGACCCGCGGCAGATGGACGAGTCCATCGCCGTCAAGCGCGTCCGGCTGCTTGCCTCGCTGACCCTGCTGGGCGGGGTCGGGGTGCTGCTCGCGCTGCCGTTCGCGCTTCGTGCCGGCGCGGAATTCTTCCTGCCGGTCACTGCCGCGCTGGTGATCGCGATCGCGCTGGTGCCGATGCTCGAATGGTTCGAGCGCCGGGGCGTGCCGTCGCGCATCGCGGCGGCGCTGTGCGTGCTGGTCTTCCTGATGATCGCATCGTTCGCGATCGGCTCGATCGTGCTTCCGGCGATCGACTGGATCGCGTTGATCCCGCTGCGCATCGGCCGGATCCGCGATGCGTTCGAGCCGATTCTGGCGATCTACAATCAGTTCGAGATCTTCATCGAGCAGATATTGTCGCAAATCGCCATCGCGCCGCAGCAGGGCAGCACGGTCCGGCTCGAAACCCCCAACTCGATGCTCGGGCTGATCGCCGCCTCGGCGCCACACGCGATCATCCAGATGTTTTTCGCCTTGCTGGTGATCTTCTTCTTCCTCGCCGGCTGGACGGCGATGCGCAAGCAGACGATCTCCAGCCGCGGCAGCTTCGAAGGTGCGCTGACCACCGCCCGGGTCATCCAGCAGGTGGTCGACGCGACTTCGACCTACATCGGCACGATCACCGTCATCAACGTCACCCTCGGCGGGTTGACGGCGTTGATTCTGTGGCAGATCGGGATGACGTCGCCGCTGATGTGGGGCGGGATCGTCGCCGTCCTCAACTACATCCCCTCTCTCGGGCCGATCGCCGCGACCTTGCTGCTGTTTCTGGGCGGGCTGATGGTTTTCCCCGACGCCTGGTCGGCGCTTCTGCCGCCGGCGATTTTCGTCGGCATCCACATGATCGAGGCGAACCTCGTCACGCCGATGATCGTCGGCAAAAGGCTGACCATCAACCCGCTGGCGATCCTCATCGCGCTGAGCTTCTGGACCTGGGTGTGGGGGACCACCGGCGCCCTGCTGGCGGTGCCGCTTTTGATCATCATGAAGACCGTGTTCGCCGCCGCCGGAACCCCCGACATCGCCGGATTCCTGTTCGAGGACGGCACCTTGACTCATGTCGGCGAGGAGGAGGAGGAAAATGAGGAGGGTTCGGTTGACAGCCAAAAGGGCGTAACCTAGGTGCCCGCCTCGCCGACACGCGGGTGTAGCTCAGTCGGTTAGAGCGCCGGCCTGTCACGCCGGAGGTCGCGGGTTCGAGTCCCGTCACTCGCGCCATTTTTTCCCATTGCCATATAGCCGCCACCGCTTTGCGCCGCGACGGCGTTCCGATAGACGCGACGCTATGCGCGCCGACGCCTCTGCCTATGCGGTTCTCGGACTTCCGCCCAATGCCGGCCGGGCGGCGGTCGATGCCGCCTATAAAATGCTGATCAAGCGCTATCATCCCGATCGCCAGGGCGGCAATTCGCTTCGGGCGGCGGAAATCAACCAGGCATACAGGCTGATCCGCAATGCCAAATATGCGCCGGCATCTGATCCGTCGGACGACGACCGGGCGGCGGACGACGGGCTGCCGATCCTGCTTCGGCAGCGGCACGCCCGGCGCAAATGGCGGGCGCTGTTGATCGTCGCGCTGGTGGCGATAGTGGCGCTGGAATCGGACCGGTTAGCGGGACTGTTCGACAGCCCGTTCGAGCCGCTTGCGGAACCGTGGACGCCGCTTCGCGCGGTGGTCGCGGGCGAGCCCGGCGAGCCGCTCGAACAGCCGCTCGACGGCGACGGGATCGAACGATCGGTGCTCGATGCAGCGCGCCTGCTCGACGGCGGCGATCCGCAGCGGCTGGCCGAGCAGAGCCGGCGCTGCCACGCGCAGCTGCGGCGGTCGCTCGACGCGTCGCGTCTCGACCGCTGCGTCGCTTTCGACGAAACCGTCGTCGCGGTCACCAGGGGCACGTCGCTGTACGATGCCGGCCCGTTCAGCGCATCAGCGGTGTCGGCGCGGCAGATCGCCGCCGCGCGGATGTTGTCCGACGATTTCCTGGCGATCGAATCGCGGCTTGGCCGGATCCGCACCCGGGTCGAGCTGACGCTGGCGCCGGGCACCCAGCCGCTGCCGCCACTGCCGTTGCCTGCGGGCGATCCGGCGGCGAGCCAGCCCTAGTTCGGCGAGCCGCCGCCGGCAGCGGCGGCGGCATCGGCGATACGCGTGCGGCCGAGGGGTTTGACCTCGCCCTCGGGCTGCGTAGCGCCGAGCGACCAGCGGAGGTTGTCGGAGGCTTCGACCTTTTCGACATAGCGCTGCTTCGGAGCCGCCTCGACCGCCTCGCGCGCGGCGAGGTCGAAGCGGATCGCGACCCTTTTGTCGCCCGCCTGCGTAAGCAGGGTTCCGTCGGCTCCGGTCAGCGCCGCCAGCGCCTCGTCCTGCTCGCCTAGCCGCCGCCGTTCGTCCTCGGCCGCCGTGGCCGCCAGCCGGAGGGCGGCCGAATCGGCTTCGCGTTGCGCATAGCGCTGGGTGAACGCCGCCGGGCGGCCCCATCCGCCGCTCCAGCGATAGAAGATGTGGGCTCCGACCACCGCGTTCTTGGCGAGGCTCGACGCCCAGTAGGGGACGACATAGTCGGCGTGATAATGGGTAGCGTTGCCGGCCGGCGCGAACACCGCTCCGGTCAGAGCCGCCTGGGCGGTGTCGCGCGCCCGGGTCCAGCCGGCGCTGCTTGGGCGGCGGGCAAGCGACCCGTCGCAGGTGAAGGTGAACTGGCATCCGGTCGCCCGCGTCGAGCCCTGATAGACGACTCCGCAGACGCTGGCCGGAAAGGCCGGGTGGCGGACCCGGTTGAGGACCACCTGGGCAACCGCGCGGCGGCCGTCGCGGCCTTCGTTCCCGGCCTCATAATAGACCGCGCTGGTCAGGCATTCGAGCGCCCGGGCCCGGACATCCGCGTCGGCATTGCCGAGCGAGAAGGGCCGGGCCGCCGGATTGGGACCGTCGGCGAGCGGAATGCCACGGTTCAGGCTGAGCGCGTCGGCCGGGGCGATCGCGCGGACGAGGAGCGGCGGCGGCAGCGATGCGACCGTTCCGGCCGGAGCCGAGGGGTCGGGCAGGCCGGCGGTGGCCGGGGTCGAATCGGCCGCGCCGGCGAGCGCGCCCGCCGCGGCAAGGCCGAGCAGCGCCAGCGCCAGGCTTTCGCCGGGATGCGCGCGCCACAGCCGGGCGGCATTGGAGGGGAGGGTCTGGATCATCGGGCGCGGTGCTATAGTCGAACAATACGGCTAGTTCAAATCCCGCCTTGCGGCGGTTTTCGCCAGCGCCCGGTCTCCGACCAGCGCAGAAGCGGTTTCAAAGGTGCGATCCAGGCTATTCCAACTATTAGATAAAACGCAGCCTGAACGAGGCCCGGCAGCCGCCCGATCGCATTAGCGAGACTTGCGACCAGCACGGCCCAGAACAGGATGAGCAGCAGGATAACGCCGATCGCGGCAGGTTTTCTCCACGAGGGGGCGGGATCGGCCATTGCGCAATCATACACGCGCGAATGCCAGCGGCCATTGCGGGCCCGCTAAGGTGCGGTCACCGCCATTGCGTAGGGCCTTTGCATCCAGCCGGAGAAGCCGTCGTAGATCGCCCGGGCCGCCTGAGCGATGGTGCGCGGGCGGTCGGTGCCGTAGCGGGCGAAGAAGGCGACGGCGACGCGCCGGCCGCTGGGCAAAGTGATGATGCCGACGTCGGTCGACAGGCCATTCAGCGTCCCGGTCTTGTTTTCGACCCGCGTCCCCATCGGCAACATCCCGCGCATGCGGTTCTTGCCGGTTCTGCAACGCGCCATCATCTCCAACAAATAAGACTGGCCCCACGGTCGCAGCAGCTTGCCGCTGTCGATGCGGTGGAGCAGGTCGACCATCGCCCGCGGCGTGCTCGAATCGCGGACGTCGCGAAGGTCGCGGCGGGCGCGCAGCAGCTGGTCGATGCTGCGATCGATGCGCAGGCCGCGAATCTGGTGCTGATCGAGCCAGGCCTGCACGATCCGCGGTCCGCCGAGGTCCCAGAGCAAAAGATCGGTGGCATGATTGTCGCTGCGGACCAGCATTGCATCCATCAGGCTGGCCGCGGTGCGGCCACCAATCCGGTCGCTGAGCGAGCGGCGGCCATGCTCGACCTGGGCGAGATAGTTGGCGGCGATGGCGATCTTGACCGTGCTGGCCATTGGGAAGGCCTCGTCGGTGCGCACACCGACCAGCTCGCCGGTGTGGAGGTCGAGCGCGGCAACGCCGACCTCGCCCGATTTGGACGCGACCAGCGCGGCAAGCTGCCGCTCGAGCGACTGCAGCGCCGGCGAATTGGCCGCGAGAGCAGGCTGGGCGACGAGGGCTGCAAGCCAGCAGAACAGAGCAAGGAAACGCATTTTGGAAGGCTATACGATGGAAAGTTGAGATTCGATTGCCAATCGCGCGATTGCGCCGAACGGTGTCCCGATCCCGTCGAACCGAGCTAAACCCGGATTTTCAACGGAATTTCGTGAGTCCGTCGGGGCTTGCAAAGGCGTGCAGCGCGATGTCCCACGGGTCGCGAGGGATTTCCTCGGTCAGCGATTGCAGCGGCCAGCCGATGCCGATCAGCTTCGCGCCGGACTTGCGCAGCCGGCCCAGCACCCGGTCGTAATGGCCCTTGCCGCGGCCGAGGCGGGTGCCGCGGCCATCGATGGCGATCAGCGGCACGAGGATCAGATCGGGCTCGACCGGCGGCGCGCTGGCTTTGGGCTGAAGGATTCCGAACGGGCCGCCGACGCTGGGATCGCCGGCGAGGAAGCGAAACGGTTTCGACGGATCGGAGAAGGCCGGGAAGGCGACCACCGCACCGACCGCGCGGGCCTCCTCCATCGCCGGCAGCACGCTGATTTCGCTGCCGATCGGCGAATAGCCGCCGACCACCGACGCGCCGGCGCAAAGGCTGGTCAGATGCCGGGCAAGCCGGAGTTCCATCGAAGTGCGGTCGGCGTCGCTCAGGGTCCGGACGAACGCCTTGCGCGCGTCGAGGGCCGCGGTTCGCAGCGCGTCCTTGGTCAGCGGCGGGAAAGGAAGTGACGGGACCACCATGGCCGTTTGCCGGAAATCCTCTGACGCCACAAACGTCAGGTGGGTGCCATGTGTGCCGGACCAGGGTCCAACCAGGGACAGCTCCCTAGGATATTTAATCGCCTCAGGGATTTTGAAGGCTTCGTACCGGGCAGTTCCCGTCGCCTTTCTATTTAGGGGGTCGCGGCGTCGCGCTCAAGGGCATCGGCAATCGATTCGAGCCGCTCGGCGAGCCGGTCGGCGCGTTCGGCCAGCGCCGGGTCGGGAACGGCGGCCGCGCCGCCACTGCCGTCGATCAGCTGATCGGCGAGCAGCAGGCCGGCGAACAATAGCTGGCGAGCTTCCGACAATGTGCCGATCGCGGCAAGCGCCTCGCGGCTCTTGCCGTCGACCAGCGCGGCTGCTTTCTGCAGTGCATCTTCCTCGCCGTCGCGGCACGCCACGCGGTAGCTGCGGTCGGCGATGGTCAGCTCGACTTCGGACATCAGGCGTCCACCTTGCGGATGATCTGGTCGAGTTCGGCGACCGCTTCGCGCACTTTTGCACGCAGCTGGTCGTCGTGCCCGCCGGACCGGCGAGACTGGTCCAGACTCCGCTCGATCCGCGTCAACGCTTGTTCGGCACGCTCGACAGCAGCGGAAAGACGGCCTTCATCCATCACATTTGGTTACGGAAAAAGCGCGGTGCGGGCAAGCGGCGAGTGGCGCCGCAACCGCGGCGGTTGACGCTTCACCGCTCACCGAGCAAAGACTCCAGCGCAGCGGCGCACCGATTCCGGCGTGCCCAACATCCCGCCGATGGAGCTTGAGTTTTGCAGCCCACGCAACGCCGACTTGCCAATGCCATTCGCGCGCTGGCGATGGACGCGGTCGAGACAGCCAACAGCGGCCACCCGGGAATGCCGATGGGCATGGCCGATGCCGCGACCGCGCTGTTCACCCGCTATCTGAAGTTCGACCCGGCCGATCCCGACTGGCCCGACCGCGACCGGTTCATATTGTCGGCCGGGCACGGATCGATGCTGATCTACGCGCTGCTCCACCTCACCGGCTATGCGCGGCCGACGATGGACGATATCCGCAGCTTCCGGCAGCTGGGCAGTCCCTGCGCCGGCCACCCGGAGAATTTCGAGCTGCCGGGCGTGGAGACGACCACCGGACCGCTTGGCCAGGGGTTGGCGATGGCGGTCGGAATGGCGATCGCCGAGCGCCACCTCAACGCCATCTATGGCGACGCGCTGGTCGACCATCGCACTTTTGTGGTCGCCAGCGACGGCGACCTGATGGAGGGCATCAACCATGAGGCGGTCGGCCTCGCCGGACATTTGAAGCTCGGGCGGCTGATCGTGCTGTGGGACGACAATCACATCACCATCGACGGCTCGACCGAGCTGTCGCGAAGCGAGGATGTGGTCGCCCGCCATGCCGCCGGCGACTGGCAGACGATCGAATGCGACGGGCTCGACAGCGAAAGCGTCAGCCGGGCGCTGGAGACGGCGATCGCCGACGAGCGCCCGTCGCTGATTCGCTGCAAGACGATCATCGGCTATGGCGCTCCCAACAAGCAGGGCACCGCCGCCACCCATGGCGCGGCGCTGGGCAAGGACGAGGTCGAGGCGGCGCGCGAGGAGCTTGGGCTGGAACCCGAGGAGTTCACCGTGCCTGACGACGTGCTCGCCGGCTGGCGCGAGGCCGGGGGCCGGGGCGCGGCCGAGCGCTCGGCCTGGGAGGCGCGGCTCGCCGACAGCGGCCAGCGCGACGAATTCATCTCCCGCCAATCCGGCAAGGCCGACGAGTCCTGGCTGGCGCCGTTCCGCGATTCGCTGATCGCCGATCCGCCGACGGTCGCGACCCGCAAGGCGTCGGAAATGGCGCTTGGGGCGATCAACCAGGCGGTGCCCGCGACGATCGGCGGCTCGGCCGACCTCACCGGATCGAACAACACCAAAACCAAGGGGCAGGAGGCGCTGACGGCGGACAATTACGCCGGCCGCTACATCTATTACGGAATCCGCGAGTTCGGCATGGCGGCGGCGATGAACGGCATGGCGCTGCACGGCGGGGT
>CAYUWJ010000143.1:0-3312 GCA_964448315.1 uncultured Sphingomonas sp.
CGTCTCGCTGGACCCGCCGTTGCTTCTGGTGTGCGTCCACAAGCAGGCCACCTGCGCCGCCGCGCTGACCGCGGGCGACCATTTCGCGGTCAACGTGCTGCAGACCGGCCAGCAGCCCGCCTCGATTCGATTTTCGACCCGACAGCGCGACAGGTTCGGCAACAAGGACTGGTCACCGGGCGAATTCGGCGCTCCGGTCTTGCACGGGTCGCTCGGCGTGTTCGAATGCGAACGCCAGTCGGTCCACGATGGCGGTGATCATCACATCCTGATCGGCAAGGTGCTCAAGGCGAGCTTCGACCCGACACTCGACCCGCTGCTCTACTTCCGCGGCCGCTATCGAAGGCTCCATTTCGACTAGGGCAGCGCGCGCGACAGCAGGAAACCGGCGGCGACGGCGGCCAGCGACAGCAGCACCGAAGCGACGACATAGCCAGCGGCGAGCCAGGTCTGGCCGCGCTCCCACAGCGTCAGCGCGTCGAGGCTGAAGGCCGAAAAAGTAGTGAAGCCGCCGAGAAAGCCGGTCGTCGCGAACAGCCTGACAGGCTGGCTGACTGACGGCAGCGCGGCGAAGCTGCCGACCAGCAGGCCGATCGCCAGCGACCCGGCGACGTTGACGATCAGCGTTCCGGCCGGAAAACTTCCCCAGGCGGCGAACGCCAGGCGATTGACCAGATGCCGAAGCATGGCCCCCAATCCGCCGCCGACAAAGACCAGCAGATAGGCCATTCAGCGGCCCGCCATTTCCTGCACGGCGTCGAGGAGGGCTTTCAGTTCCGAGAGCATGAAGCGGGGTTTGGCGGAAGCAAGCCCCGTCGACAATCCCCAGCGGCGCCTTGCCTCGCTGCGCCATTTCGCGCAGGTGCGGCGCGATGCTGGGGATGGATTTCATCAAGGCCAACCGCGAGGCGGTCGAACGGGCGATCCGCGACAAGGGCGTCGATCTCGACCTCACCGTGCTGCTCGAGCTGGAAGCCGAAGTGCGTGGCCTGAAAACCGGGATCGACGAGGCGCGAGCGGAGCGCAATGCGATCAGCGCTCGGTTCAAGGATGCCGCCGCGGGTGAGAAGGCGGCGCTGGGCAAGCGCGCCAAGGAGGCCGGCGCGCGGGCCGGCGAACTGGAGCAGGAGCTGGCCGAAAAGCAGGCCGCGCTGACGGCGCTGATGCTCAAGCTGCCCGCGATACCGTGGGAAGGGGCACCGGTCGGGCCGGACGAGAGCGCCAACAGCGTCGTCCGCACCGAAGGCTCGCCGCCGAAGTTCGCCTTCGAGCCGCTCGACCATGTCGCGCTGATCGAGAAGAACGACTGGGCCGATCTGTCGCGGATCACGCAGGTGTCGGGATCGCGGACCTATTGCCTGAAGGGACGGCTGGCGCTGCTCGAGACCAAGCTAATGGGCTGGGCGCTCGAGCGGATCGCCGAGGCCGGCTTCACGCCGATCACGGTTCCGGCGATTGCGCGCGAACAGGCGTTCCTCAACCAGGGGCAGTTCCCGGGTCATAAGGAGGAGACGTACCAGCTTCCCAGCGACGACCTGTGGCTCGCCGGGACCGCGGAGGTCGCGCTGACATCGCTCCATTCGGGCGAGATCATCGAGGTCGACAGACTGCCGATCCTCTACGCCGGCTACTCGCCCTGCTTCCGCCGCGAGGCGGGGAGCGCCGGCAAGGACGTTCGCGGCCTCTTGCGGGTCCACCAGTTCGTCAAGGTCGAGCAATATGTGATTTGCGAGGCCGACGAAGCGGTTTCGGCCGAGTGGCACGGCAAGCTGCTTGGCCTCGCCGAGAGCCTGCTGCAGGCGCTCGAGATTCCTTACCAGCTGGTCGAGACTTCGACCGGCGACATGGGGCTCGGCAAATATCGCATGAACGACATCGAAAGCTGGGTGCCGAGCCTGGCCAAATATCGCGAGACGCACAGCTGCTCGACGCTGCACGACTGGCAGGCGCGGCGGGCGAACCTCCGCTATCGCGGTGCCGACGGCAAAGTGCGCTTCGCCCACACGCTCAACAATACCGCGCTCGCCTCCCCGCGAATCCTGGTGCCGCTGCTCGAGAACCATCAGACGGAAGATGGCCGGGTGCGGCTGCCACGGGCGCTTCAGGAGCTTATGGGGGGCGAGTTCCTCTGAGCGAGGAAGGCACACCAGGCACGGCCCGGCGATTGAAGGAGATCGGGTCGCTTATCTGGAACCTGCCAGGCGCCTTTGGCCATCAGCGGGCGCGTGGGCCGAAGGACGGCCGGCCGGCGATGGTTCTACCCGGTTTCCTCGCGCATGACCGTCACACTACGCAATTGCGCCGGGCGCTCGCCGAGGCGGGGTTTCGGGTCCATCCGTGGCGACAGGGCTGGAACATGGGCGCTAACGCCGACACGCTCGACAAGTTGGAGCGCGCGGTGGATCTGTGCGGCCATGACGAGCCGATGCTGCTGGTCGGCTGGAGCCTCGGCGGGATTTATGCTCGCGAGTTGGCGCGGGCCGAGCCGCACCGGGTACGCGCGGTGGTCACGCTCGGCTCTCCGGTGTGGGGCGATCGGCGCCGCTTCACCAACGTCTGGAAGCTCTACGAGTGGGTCGCGGGACACCCGGTCGATGACCCGCCGATCCCGGACATGGAAGCGAAACCGCCGGTGCCGACGCTTGCGCTGTGGTCGCGCCGGGACGGGATCGTCGGAGCGCCATCGGCCCGTGGAACCGACGGAACCCGCGACAAGGCGGTCGAGGTGGACTCCAGCCACATGGGCTTTGCCATGTCGGCCAAGGGCACACGCGTTGCAGTCGAGGAGATCATGCGTTTCCTCGACGAAGTGGAAGGCGCCGAGTCGCGCCATTGACTCCTCCCACGGGACTCGCGGTAAAAGAACAAAAGTAGAACAAGAACGTTGCGAGTCGTGTGGCGGAAAGTCTGTCCCTGGTCGCCGGCGGAGCTGTCCGGCCGGCCGTTGAGCGCCCGACCCCGAGTGGGTTGGCCGAGCGGTGGAGTCTGCCCAGGCCGCCGCGGCCGACGCTTTGCGAGCTGTTCGCCGCGCACCCGCGCGATGGTGGCTGGGCCGGCTTCCTGCTCGCCCAATTGTGCCCGGACAAGCCGCTGCTGTGGGTGCAGGAGCGGATGGCGATCCTCGAAAGCGGGCGAGTGCATCCCCCTGGGCTGCCCTCCCAAAACCTCATTCATGTCGAGGCGCGCGACGCGCGCTCGGCGCTGTGGGCGATGGAGGAGGGCTTAAGATGTCCTGCTCTCGGCGCAGTCATCGGCGAGCTGTGGGGCGATCCCGCGGCGCTCGATTTTACCGCGACGCGGCGGCTGGCGGTC
>CAYUWJ010000144.1:0-18867 GCA_964448315.1 uncultured Sphingomonas sp.
TTCCTGTGGTCGGACGAGGTCGACCGCAGCTTCGTCGAGAAGACCAGCGCCGCGATCATCGTCCTGCTGATCTTCATGCTGCTGATGAACGGGCTTGCGATCTATCTTCGCAACCGTTTCGAGCGCCGTTGGTAAAGGCCCCTGTATCCATGACCGAATCCCCATCCGACACGCTTGTCCCGCGGCTTCAGGCCGGCCCCGACACCGAGGTTGACCGCCCCGGGCGCCAGCCCAAGATGTCGGCGAAGAACGTCAGCGTCTTCTACGGCGACAAGCAGGCGCTCAACGACGTCTCGATTGACATTCACGACGACCGGGTGACCGCCTTCATCGGCCCGTCGGGCTGCGGCAAGTCGACCTTCCTGCGCTGTCTCAACCGGATGAACGACACGATCCCGTCGGCCCGGGTCACCGGTCACATCGAGCTTGACGGTGAGGATATCGATGCCAGCGCGATGGACGTCGTCCAGCTTCGGGCGCGGGTCGGAATGGTCTTCCAGAAGCCCAACCCCTTCCCCAAGTCGATCTACGAAAATGTCGCCTACGGACCGCGCATCCACGGCCTGGCGACGTCCAAGTCGGAAATGGACGCGATGGTCGAGACTTCGTTGAAGCGCGCCGGCCTGTGGGACGAGGTCAAGGACCGGCTCCAGGACAGCGGCACGGCGCTGTCGGGCGGCCAGCAGCAAAGGCTGTGCATCGCCCGGGCGATCGCCGTCGACCCCGAGGTGATCCTGATGGACGAGCCGGCCTCGGCGCTCGATCCGATCGCCACCGCCAAGATCGAGGAGCTGATTCACGAGCTTCGCGGCCGCTATGCGATCGCCATCGTCACGCACAATATGCAGCAGGCCGCGCGCGTGTCGCAGCGGACCGCTTTCTTCCACCTCGGCGAGATGGTCGAACAGGGCAAGACCAAGGACATTTTCACCAACCCGCGCGAGCAGCGCACCCAGGACTATATT
The DNA here is from genome assembly GCA_964448315.1 of uncultured Sphingomonas sp. GTDB lineage: Bacteria > Pseudomonadota > Alphaproteobacteria > Sphingomonadales > Sphingomonadaceae > Sphingomicrobium. The sequence goes on from CAYUWJ010000144.1 coordinate 966, forward strand.
ACCGGCCGCTACGGCTGATCGGAGCAAGACATATGCAGCAACACACCGGCGGGCACACGCTCAAGGCCTTCGACGAGGATCTTGACCGGCTTCGCGCATTGATCAGCGAAATGGGCGGACTTGCCGAGCATGCGATCCGCGAAGCGATGCGCTGCCTCGTGCAACGCGACGTCGAAGGCGCTGCGAAAATCGTCGAGGATGACAAGAAGCTCGATTTCCTCGAAATCGAGACCGAGCGGCGCGTCGTTCAGCTGATCGCGCTTCGGGCGCCGATGGCGGGCGACCTTCGCGACGCGGTCGCGGCGCTGAAGATATCCGGAGTCGTCGAGCGGATCGGCGACTATGCCAGGAACATTGCCCGGCGGGTCCCCAAGCTCGAGAATGCCGGCAACATCGAGCCGCTGTCGCTGCTTCCGGAGATGGCGCGAATCGCCACCGAGATGGTCCACGACGTGTTGAACGCGTTCGTCGAGCGCGACGCCGCCGCCGCCGAGCGGGTCGCCGAGCGCGACATTGCGGTTGACGATTTCTACGATTCCATCTTCCGCTCTTTGCTCACCCACATGATGGAAAACCCGCATAACATCGGCCAGGCGGCGCACTTGCTGTTCGTCGCCAAACACCTCGAGCGGGTCGGCGATCACGCCACCAACATTGCCGAAATGGTCTATTACGCGGCGACCGGCGAGCACATGACCGACAAGCAGCGGCCCACCGAAGCGGTCGACTCGTGAGCCGCCGGCAATGACTGCCAAGCGGCTCCTTCTGGTCGAGGACGACCGCGCGCTCGCCGACCTCGTCGGCTTCCACTTCGAGCGCGCCGGCTATGACGTGACCCGGACCGGCGACGGCGAGGAAGCGCTGATCCTGGTCGACGAGATCCGCCCCGACATCGTTCTTCTCGACTGGATGATCGAGGGTATCAGCGGCATCGAAGTGTGCCGCCGGCTGCGGCGCCGAGCGGCGACGGCCCACCTGCCGATCGTCATGCTGACCGCGCGCGGCGAGGAAGATGATCGGGTCCGCGGCCTTGAAACCGGCGCCGACGATTATGTCACCAAGCCGTTCAGCCCCAAGGAACTGGTCGCTCGCGCCGGGGCGGTGCTGCGCCGGGTCCGGCCGGCGCTCGCCGCCGAGACCCTCGACTATGCCGGGGTCGACATGGACCTTGCCGCCCATCGCGTCCGCCGCGACGGCAAGGCGATCGCGCTCGGCCCCACCGAATATCGCCTGTTGCGGCATTTCCTCGAAAACCCGGGCCGGGTGTTCTCGCGCCAGCAGCTGTTGGAAACGGTCTGGCCGCGCAGCGAGGATATCGAGTTGCGCACCGTCGACGTCCACATCCGCCGGCTCCGCCAGGCGCTTGGGCCGCCCGATCTGGTCCGCACCGTCCGCTCGGCCGGCTACGCCCTCGACTCGGACGCCGTCGCCTAGGCTTGCAACCCGGCGGCGCGGCCCGCATGACGCCGCGCCATGTCGCGCCGAAAGAAATCTCACCAAAGCCATGGCACGCCGGGCCGCCCGCGCTTCTGGGGCCGTCACGCGGTCGCCGCCGCGCTCGACAATCCCGACCGCCGGGTGCTGCGCGCCTGGGCGACGCATGAGGCGGCGGCGCTGATGAATTTCCCCAAGGAAGTGGCCGTCACCCTCGCCGACGTCGCCGACCTCGGCCGGCTGGTGCCCGGCGATACGCCGCACCAGGGCGTCGTCGTCGAGGTCGAGCCGCTCGAGGACATCTGGCTCGGCGACATCTTGTCCGGCGCCGCCGACCGCTCGGTGCTGCTGCTGCTCGACCAGGTCACCGATCCGCACAATGTCGGCGCCATATTGCGCTCGGCGGCGGCGTTCGGGGCGGCCGGAATCGTCACCCAGGATCGCCATTCGCCGCCCGAAAGCGGGGTTGTCGCCAAGGCCGCCTCGGGCGCGCTCGAGCGAGTCCCCTGGGCGCGGGTGGTCAACCTTGCCCGGGCGCTGGACGAGATCGCCGAGGCGGGCTTCTGGCGGATCGGCCTCGCCGGCGATGCCGACACCGACCTTAAGGATGCGCTCGGCCCGCCGCGAGTAGCCTTGGTGCTCGGCGCCGAAGGCTCCGGCATGCGCCCCAACACGCGCGAGCATTGCGATGCACTGGCGCGGCTGCCGATCGGCGGCGCGGTCGAAAGCCTCAACGTCTCCAACGCCGCCGCGGTCGCGCTTTACGCGGCGCAGGTCGACGGCAGCTGAGTTTCCCTTGGTCCGGACCCCAGCCACTCTCGACCAAAGCCTCGACGCGCTGGCGGCGCTGGAGCCGGCGTTCGCGGCGGTGATCGCGCGGCACGGCCGCCCCGAGCCAAGGTCGAGCCCGCCCGGCGCGGCGACCTTGCTTCGGACCATTGTCGGCCAGCAGGTCAGCGTCGCCGCGGCGCGTTCGATGTGGGCCAAGCTGGAGGTGGCCCATGGCTCGCCGCCCGACCTCGCCGCCATATTCGCCGCCTCGGACGAGCAGCTTCGCGCCGCCGGCCTGTCGCGGCAGAAGGCCGGCTATGCGCGCAGCCTCGCCGGCCTGATATTGTCGGGCGAGCTCGACCTCGATTCGCTGCCGCCGGACGATGAGGAGGCGATCGCGCGGCTGACGCTGATCAAGGGGATCGGACGCTGGTCGGCGGAAATCTATCTGCTGTTCGCCGAAGGTCGCAGCGACGTCTGGCCGGCCGGCGATCTTGCGGTGCAGATATCGATCGGTCGGCTGCTCGGGCTCGACGAGCGTCCGTCGGAAAAGCATCTGCGCGCGCTCGGCGAAGCCTGGCGCCCGCACCGCGGTGCGGCGGCGGTCCTCGCCTGGCACAGCTACAATGCGATCGGCTCGGCGCTCTAGCGCCAGAGTTGCAGGGCTTTCATCGCCGCGGGAATCTCTTTGCCGCCTTCCAGCCGCGAAATCATCCGTTCGACGATGCGCCATTTTCGCTTGACCGGCGACTTGCGCCAGACGTCGGTGATCCACACCGGCCCCGACCAGTCAAGATCGTCGATGCTGGCCTCCACATCCATTTGCGTCGCGAACACCGCAATCGCGCCGAGGTCGTGCACGTAAAGATCGTGGAAACGATAGGATGTGCAACGAAAACGGCCCTTGGCGGCTTCGAGCCAGCTCCTCCCGTCGAGGATGACGCAGGGCTTCGCGCCGATCACCATCCTGAACTTGCCGGAGGTCATCGCCTTCAGGGTACGGGAGTCGCCACCGATCCACGCCCGCATCCAGCGGTGCTCCATCGTTTCGATTATCGGCGAAAGGTCGGCCATTGTGCGCCGGGCACTACAAGGTCGATGCCAAGTTGCAAGCGCTGTAAGTCCACCGAAGGCGGCAGCTTTCTTGCCGCCGCGGGCAAGGCACGGCTACAACGGCTGCGTATTAGAGCATTCGCTCGATCGCGAAGGAGGGACCGATGATCTCCAACAACCCGACCCGCTGGGCGCCGGAAGCGCTTGGCGCGCTGCGGATCGTCAGCGGCCTGATTTTCCTCGCGCACGGAACCCAGAAATTCCTGTCCTTTCCGCCTGGGGACCGTGCCGGCTCCGGCTGGGACTTCGCCGGCCTCGGCGCTTATGCCGGGGTCATCGAGATCGTCACCGGGGTGCTGATCACGATCGGCTTGCTGACCCGGCCGGCGGCCTTCCTCGCCTCCGGGACGATGGCGGTCGCCTATTGGTACGCGCACGCGCCGCAAGACTTGTTCCCCGTCAACAACGGCGGCGACGCGGCGATCCTCTACTGCTTCGTCTTCCTCTATCTGGTGTTCGCCGGGCCGGGAGCGTTCAGCATCGACGGACGCGCCCGGACGCGCTGAGCAAATTTTATTTGCGAACCCTAAGCGTGTGCTCGCGCGCGCCAAGCCCGCGGAATAGCCGCGGGCCGAGATCGAGCCGCAGCGGCGCCAGCTTCTCGGCCCCGGTGTCCTTGCCGACCAGATGACTGGCCGAGGTCTGCCCGTCGCCGCCGCTCCAGCGATACACAGCATTGATGCCGAGCAAGGGCACGAACAGCATACGACCGGCGACCTCGAACTGGCGCATCTTGGCACGCGGCATCGACACCGCGCTTTGCAGCACGATTCTTTGCAGCGGAGCGACGACGGCTATCCGCTCGCCCTTGCCGACCGGGTGGGCGAAGAAGGCGCCGATCTCCTGGTCCTGCGCCGGTCCGGCATTGAACATCGCCGCCTCGACCAGCACGTCGCGCGCCGGCGCGCTGCCGCTGTTGAAGACGGTGACGGTGAAGGCGACGGTGGCGCTCTCCTGCTCGATGACCGCGCGGTCGGGCACGACCGCAATGTCGATCCACGGACGAAGCCGCGTCGAAACGATTCCGCTCGGCGCCCCGGTCGGCGGTGCCTTCGGCGACGGCGCCGGCCGAACCGGCGGCGAAGCGGTATCGGCCGCGACCAGCTCGCTGAGCCCGGCGCCGCCGGCCAGCGCCGGACGCTGCCGGCGAAAATAGAAAGCGGCGCCGCCGCCCAGGGCAAGCAGGACCAACAGCCACGGCCAGATCCCGCTTCCCGAATCCCCGGTCGGAGCAAGCTGTGCCGCCGGCTCCGGGCCGAAGCTGTCCGCGGCCGATAGGTCGGGCGCGGGATCGGCGGCACCGGTCTGGTCGGCCGGGGTCGGCGGCGGCAGGTTGAACGGCATCACGCTTTCGCTCGGCGACGGCTCGGCAACCCGACCGGGGCTCGGGTTCGGCGGCGGCGCCTGGGCTCGCGGCTGCGGCGCGGGGTCCCGCGGTTGCGCGGCGCGTGGCTCGGGCGGCGGCTGCGCCGGCGGCTCGGGGCGGCGGGTCACCGTCCCGTTCAGCGTGAAGTCGCGCAATTGCTCCGGACCGATCGCCTCGTCGGCCGGCGGCGCGGACTCGGCGCTGTTCTGCGCCGCGGCGGGCTGGCCGGCGACGCCGATCGCGACGGCCAGGGCGGCAAGGGCAAGGCGCAATAGTGGCTTCATCGTCTCCCGCTCATGGGTTGGAGCCTTGCCGCCAAGATGGCACGCGAAGCCGCGCTCCTTGGCCCGCAAACCCTGGCCGTTCAAGCACAGGCTGGATTAACCTGCGTCGACCAGCACCAGCTCGGCGTCCTCGACCGCCTCGATTATGAGCTCGGCCTCGCCGGTGATCGCTACCCCGTCGCGCGGGTCGGCTGTCTCGCCATTGACCCGGACCCGGCCGCTCGGGACCAGATAGAGGTGGCGCTCGGGGTCGGCCGCGAAGGTCAGCCGATCGCCGGCGGCCAGCGTCGCGCCGAGGACAAGCGCATCGGCGTTGATGGTCAGCGCGCCATCGTCGGGGTCGCCGCTGGCGAGCAATTGCAACCGGCCTTCGCGGCTTTCCCTGGGGAAAGGCATCGCTCCCCACGACGGAGTCGCGCCCGGCCGGTCGGTCTCGACCCAGATCTGGAACAAAGTGGTTTCCTCGTCCTCGAGGTTGAACTCGCTGTGGGTGACGCCGGTGCCGGCGCTCATCACCTGCACGTCGCCGGCCGCGGTGCGACCCGAATTGCCAAGCGAATCCTTGTGGCTGATCGCGCCGCTGCGGACATAAGTGATGATTTCCATGTCGCGGTGCGAATGCGGCGGAAAGCCCGACTGGGCGGCGATCCGGTCGTCGTTCCAGACGCGGATCTTGCCCCAGCCCATTCGCTTGGGATCATGGTAGCTTGCGAAGGAGAAATGGTGGCGCGCATCGAGCCAGCCATGGTCGGCATGGCCGAGCGAACTGAATTTGCGGATGTCGATCATGGCGAGAAGATGGGGAGGCGGCCTGCCTTCGTCCAGCCCCGTCGAACCGCCTGTTACCCGATGCGCTTCAACCCGGCCGCATAATGCGCCGCCTTCTCGGCGTAATGCGCAGCCGACAGGCGCAGCCCCGCCTTCTCCTCATCGCGCAGCGGGCGCACCACACGCGCCGGGACGCCGACGATCAGCCCGCCTTCGTCGAACCTTTTTCCTTCGGTGATCAGCGCCCCGGCGCCGACGATGCACTCGGGCCCCAGCACCGCGCCGTTGAGGATTCGCGCGCCCATGCCGATCAGGCAATCGTCGGCGACGCTGCATCCGTGGAGGATCGCCTGGTGGCCGACCGTCACCCGGGCGCCGATGGTCAGCGGCGTACCCGGATCGCTATGGCCGATCGCTCCGTCCTGGAAATTGCTTTCCTCGCCAAGGCGGATCGGCGTGTTGTCGGCCCGGATCACGGCGCCGAACCAGACGCTCGCCCGGGCGCCTAGCCGGACGTCGCCGATCAGGTCGGCCGAGGGCGCCGCCCATGCGCCCTCGCCCAGCTGCGGCGCGGCACCGTCGATTTCGTACAATGGCATCGGTCCGCAATAGCCGCCCGCGCGGGTTTAGTCAGCGTCGCTGGTTGCTCTCGCGCAGATAGTGCCGGTCGGCGTCGTCGATCGCGTCGAGCAGATCGGCGAACGCGGCGCGATCGTCGACCGGATAGACTCGGGTGAGCTTCTCGCCGAGATCGCTCAACTCCCTTTGGGTCAGGAAGCCGATCGCGACGATTTGGAGTTCTTCCGCTTGGGATTGTCTCGACATGTCGCCGGGGAAACGCCGAACGGCGGCGGCCGTGCCAAATGTTTCGCCTGTGGCGGTTCCGGGCGTGTCGAAAATCGGGACTCGGCGGTGCTGGAATGGCGACTCAGGCGGTTGTTAAACCTTGCTAAATTGTGATAGTCGAGCGGCGGCATTGGGGGAGTCTTCAGTGATTCTTGAATTGGCAGCGCTGGCATTGGCCGGGTCGTCCGCGGCTTCCGCTGTTGCAACATCGACCGATTTCGGCGAGCGCGTCGTTCCCGGCGCGGCGTCGCCCATGTCGCTGCCGGTGTCGGCGCCGATACCGATCGCGGCTGCTCCCGCCGCCAGCCTTTCCGCCGCCGCCAGCCTGGGGGCGCAGTGGGGCACGGTGACCAGCACCAAACGGACCGCGGCCCGCAACCGCGCCGTCGGCGGCGTCGCCAACAGCTATCACCTCTCCGGCCGGGCGATCGATATCGCCCGCCGCCCCGGCGTCCGCCACGCCGACATCGCCGCCGCCTATCGCCGCGCCGGCTACCATTTGATCGAATCGCTCGACGAGGGCGACCACAGCCACTTCGCTTTCGCGCCGCGATTCATCGCGCCGCGCCCGGCGGTCCAGACGGCGAACAAGGGTTCGCCCACCACCCCGCCACCGACCCAGTGGCGGATCGTCACCGCCCCGAAGATGGCCTCGCGATAGGCATTCCGGCCGCCGGCTGAGTCGAGCGTTCGGCTAACCGTCGCTGCTGTCCGCGCGTCCTGGGCGATTGTTGCGGCGCCGCTCCGTGCGCCGGCGCCACGTTTTTGCAAAAAATCGCTTCATTTTGAATTTACCGGCTTGCATCTCGCGCCAGCTAAGGCACAATGGGTAGTAGCAACGGGGGGAATTCGCTCAACACCTAGTGTTTTGCGCGGGAATCACTATATTCCTGCAGCGGCTGGTCGTGCCCTGTGGATATCGGGGACTGGAACCAGAAAAGGCCCCCCGGTGCGACGAAAAGGACTAGGATGCCTGCATGGCCCCGAGTCGAACAATTGGTGAACAGGCCGTCGAGGAACGGGGGAGCGATATGGATTTTTCAACCGGCAGCGAAGTGAGCTCGGCGGACGTTACCGAGGCTCCCCGCACCAGCAAGACGGTCGACCGGCCGGCGCACCAGGTGACGACCGACGCTTCGCGCGATGCGCTTTTGACCGAGTTCGGCAAGGAGACGCTCAAGGACCGCTATCTGCTTCCCGGCGAATCCTACCAGGATCTGTTCGCCCGGGTCGCCTCGGCCTATGCCGACGACGCCGAGCACGCCCAGCGCATCTACGACTATATTTCGAAGCTGTGGTTCATGCCGGCAACCCCGGTGCTGTCGAACGGCGGCACCGGCCGCGGTCTGCCGATCAGCTGCTATCTCAACAGCGTCTCCGACAGCCTCGACGGCATCGTCGGCACCTGGAACGAGAATGTCTGGCTGGCTTCGCGCGGCGGCGGCATCGGCACCTATTGGGGCGCGGTGCGCGGCATCGGCGAGCCGGTCGGCTTGAACGGCAAGACCAGCGGCATCATCCCGTTCGTGCGGGTGATGGACAGCCTCACCTTGGCGATCAGCCAGGGCTCGCTGCGGCGCGGCTCGGCGGCGGTCTACCTCGACGTCTCGCACCCCGAGATCGAGGAGTTCCTCGAAATCCGCAAGCCGTCGGGCGACTTCAACCGCAAGGCGTTGAACCTCCACCACGGCGTGCTCGTCACCGACGAGTTCATGGAGGCGGTGCGCGACGGCTCGGAGTTCCTGCTGCGCAGCCCGCGCGACGGCTCGGAGCGCGGCAAGGTCGACGCCCGGGCGCTGTTCCAGAAGCTGGTCGAGACCCGGCTGGCGACCGGCGAGCCCTACATCATCTTCATCGATCAGGTGAACCGGTCGATGCCCAAGCATCATCGCGACCTCGGGCTCAAGGTGACGACCTCGAACCTCTGCTCGGAGATCACGCTTCCGACCGGCAAGGACCATCTCGGCGCCGACCGCACCGCGGTCTGCTGCCTGTCGAGCCTCAGCCTCGAGACCTGGGACCAGTGGCACGGCGACAAGCTGTTCATCGAGGATGTAATGCGCTTCCTCGACAATGTGCTTTCCGACTATATCGCCCGCGCCCCCGACGAGATGGCGCGCGCCAAATATTCGGCCGAGCGCGAGCGCAGCGTCGGCCTCGGCGTGATGGGCTTCCACAGCTTCCTCCAGGCGCGGTCGATCCCGTTCGAGGGCGCGATGGCGAAGTCGTGGAACCTCAAGATCTTCAAGCATATCCGCGCCCAGGTCGACGAAGCCTCGATGATGCTCGCCAACGAGCGCGGGCCGTGCCCCGACGCCGCCGACATGGGGGTGATGGAGCGCTTCAGTTGCAAGATGGCGATCGCGCCGACCGCGTCGATCTCGATCATCGCCGGCGGCACTTCGGCCTGCATCGAGCCGATCCCGGCCAACGTCTACACCCACAAGACGCTGTCGGGCAGCTTCTCGATCAAGAACCCGCACCTCGAGCGGCTGCTGAAAGACAAGTCGAAGGACAACGACAAGGTGTGGAACGCGATCCTCGAGCAGGGCGGCTCGGTCCAGCACCTCGACTTCCTGACCCGCGAGGAAAAGGACGTCTTCAAGACCAGCTTCGAGATCGACCAGCGCTGGCTGATCGAGCTCGCCGCCGACCGCACGCCGTTCATCGACCAGGCGACTTCGCTGAACCTGTTCATCCCCGCCGACGTCGACAAATGGGATCTGCTGATGCTCCACTTCCGCGCCTGGGAGCTGGGCATCAAGTCGCTCTATTATCTGCGCTCGAAATCGGTGCAGCGGGCGGGCTTCGCCGGCGGAGTCGAGGCCGACAACACCGCCGAGCCGGCCAAATATGAGCTGCCGACCACCGACTATGACGAGTGCCTCGCATGCCAATAGGCCGTCTTGCCCGGGCCCTGCCGCGTCCCCGATCGAAGGCCGGCCGCATCGGCGTCGTCGCCGCGGCGGTCGTCGCCGGACTGGTCGCGCTCGACCTGATCGCCCTCGTCGCGACGCTCGCCTACGGGTCGAGCCTGCTGGCGCAATGACTTGGTTGCAGATCATCGAGCTGGTCGTCGCGGCGGCGCTGGTCGTCGGCGCGATCCTCCTCTACGGCCGCCGCGGCCGCGACGAGCCGCGCCACGGCAGTCAGGGCGCGGTGCTGCTGCTGATCGTCGGCCTGCTGATGCTGATCCACGGCCTCGGCCTGCTCGAATATCGGCCGATGAGCAGCGAGTTCGGCCTGTGACCGGCACTATTTCCATCGCCCTCGGCGCCGTCTTCCTCGCTCTGGCTTCGGTCTATCACGGCCAGTCGAAGAAGCCGGAGACCGAAAATCCGCAGAACAGCCGCTTCGCCGCGCTGATGTTCGCCATCGGCGGCGCCGGCTTCCTCGTCGCCGCCGCCATTTCCTTCCTCAAGGCCGACTGATGACGGAGGCCCGCAATATGAGCGCTTACGAGATCTTCCTCTGGCCGGTGGTCGGGTTCCTGGCCGTCGCCGCGTTCGCCACTTCGCGGCAGGCGCGCGACCCAAGCTCGGGCCGCCGCCGCAGCCTGATCCTCGGCGGGCTGGCGCTCGCCATCCTCGTCTTCCTGCTGTCGGGCTGCGCCGCGACCCAGAGCCCGGCGATGGTCGCCCCGACCGCGCCCGGCTTCCTGCTCGGCCTGTGGCACGGCTTCATCTTCCCGATCGCCTGGATCGTGTCGCTGTTCGTCAGCGACGTCGCGATCTACGCGGTGCCCAACAACGGCGGCTGGTACGACTTCGGCTATTTCGTCGGCATCGTCTTCATCGGCGTCGGCGCCCGCAAGTCCCAGACCGTCTATCGCGACCGAGTCGTCCATGTTCCGCTCAAGGACGTGACGCCGGCCCGAGATTCCAAGGAGTAACCCCGATGCCCCTCCTCGAAGTCCGCAACCAGTATAAGCCGTTCGAATACCCCTGGGCGTTCGACTATTGGAAGCGCCAGCAGCAGATCCACTGGATGCCGGAGGAAGTGCCTTTGGGCGAGGATTGCCGTGACTGGGCGCAGAAGCTCACCGACCATGAGCGCAACCTGCTCACCCAGATTTTCCGCTTCTTCACCCAGGCCGATATCGAGGTGCAGGATTGCTACCACGAAAAATACGGCCGCATCTTCAAGCCGGTCGAAATCAAGATGATGCTCGCCGCCTTCTCCAACATGGAGACGGTGCACATCGCCGCCTACAGCCATTTGCTCGACACCATCGGCATGCCCGAAAGCGAATATGGCATGTTCCTCCAGTATAAGGAGATGAAGGACAAGCACGACTATCTGCAGCAGTTCGGCGTCGACAATGACGAGGACATCGCCAAGACCCTGGCCATGTTCGGCGGCTTCACCGAAGGCCTGCAACTGTTCGCCAGCTTCGCAATGCTGATGAACTTCCCGCGCTTCAACAAGATGAAGGGCATGGGCCAGATCATCAGCTGGTCGGTGCGCGACGAAAGCCTGCATTGCGAAGGCATCATCCGCCTGTTCCACGCCTTTTGCGCGGAGCGCGAATGCTACACCCCCGCGGTCAAGAAGAGCATCCGCGAGATCTGTTACCACACCGTCGATCTGGAGGACGCGTTCATCGATCTGGCGTTCGAACAGGGCCCGGTCGAAGGCATGAGCGCCGACGATATCAAGATGTACATCCGCTACATCGCCGACTGGCGCCTCGGCCAGCTTCACCTGCCGCCGATCTACAAGGTAAAGGAGCACCCGCTCCCCTGGCTCGCGCCGATGCTCAACGGCGTCGAGCACGCCAACTTCTTCGAAACCCGCGCGACGGAGTATTCGAAGGCCGCGACGCGGGGCAACTGGAACGAAGTCTGGGATAATTTCGATCGGAGGCAAAAGGCGAGGGGCGAGGCCGCGAACGACGGCGCGGATGGCGACGGCGACGGCGAGGATATGTTCACGCGGGCTGGGGTGGCGGCGGAGTAGATATTGAGCTTGATAGCTCCGACGAAAGGAAAAGCCCGGCGCTGCAACGCCGGGCTTCTCTGTCGGGGCAAGTCGCACGTGGTAGTAGGCCAGAGCGTGCGACCGGTTGACCACCGATCTGGTGTGATTTGTCACACGGGAGAAGGGCAGCCGTCAAGGTCTGGTCGCTAGCAAGAAAGCGAAAAACTAGATGACCAACCGAGTACGAACAGCTCTCAACGATGAGACGATCTTCGAGATTCGCCGGAGGCTCGCCCGAGGCGACCTTCAGCATGATATCGCGGCAGATCTAGGTCTGAACCAAGGCCGCGTCTCTGAGGTCAACACCGGCAAGCGACGGCCGGCAAACGACAATTGGGAGGGCCGCTAGCTTAAGGGAGCCGCCCGACCGCGCGTCGGGCGGCTCTTTTCGTTGAAAGTGACTGATGTCCGCTTTGGGTGGAAAGTAGACATTGACCGACCCGCTCGATCACCTAGGCTGGGCTCGATTAAGGCTGATCCCGCTATCCGCTCGCGTTAGATTTGCCACATGCTTTGATATTTGTGCGAACTATTCGCATCACCGCCCATGTTCCTGAACGGCACTAGCGTATCGATCATCAGAATGACTGACGAGATTCTCCTCAGCGAAGCCCACCAAGCCGGATTCGGAGACTCACCGTGGGGTGGGGTTTTCATAATGCGCGGCCAATCGCTAGACATCTCGTCCTTCACCATCAGTATCAGTGATGAAGGAGAGCTAAGCTCAACGGGCCCGACGCTCTCTACATCAACTCATATGGCTCCCTATTGGCTTGAAGCCGCGATAAGTCACGCTCGTGAGGTCCACCGCCTCGCTCGTGCAACTAACGAAGCTTTTCGGGCCGACGATCCAGCCGCGCAGACCCGGTGCTTAAACGCTGAGCTGATTGCCTCGATGCAAGCAATTGCTTGTTCGGCCTTCGCAATTGATGCACTTCATGCATCACTGCTCAAGGTGCAACCCACCCCTGTTGCTATCAAAGCGGCCTGGAGGAAAAACGGCACTAAACGAAGCCGTCAAATATTCGAAACTCTACGCCGAGCCTTCAAGATGGGGCCGCAGTCCAAGTCACGGATTAAGAGGTTTCTAGATCAACTTACAACTGCACGAGACATGGCAGTCCATCCGCCCTCGCGCAGCAAGCCCGCTGAAAAGCACGCGCGGCTTCCGGTCAGCATCGACCCCGCGTTCAACATGTTCAGGGCTCGTAATGCCATCGTCTCCGTCGGACTCACCGTGAACCTCATCGAGGAAACTGGCAAAGCTGAGACCGCCAGTGATCCGAAGGTCGCGAAGAGAATGGCGGCTCTCCACGAGCTTGTGCTGCCGCTGAGCAAGCGATGGCAACGCACATCCGCAGGGAAAGAATTCAAGGAACTCCAGAGACAGGCTGCTCTAGCTGAAGCTAACGCGGCGCCCGGGCGATAGCCAACTCTCGGAACACCGCGTGAACGTCCGCTTTGGGTCGAATGCAGACACCAAATCGTAGAGAGAAAAGCCGTCACGGAGTAAATCCGTGACGTCGAACGGGTTCGGCTACGCCGACCCGCCGGCCGGGTTTCGCCGTCTCTACGCGCTGCTTCCCGATTGCTGCGCAATCGCTCAGCTGCGCTCGGCGGCTCACCTGCTCGTATATTCGCTGGCGCCGATGATGATGATGGTGATCGCAAGCGCAAACAGTATGACGCCGATGATGACGGTCCACGCCTCGCGCTCGTCCGAAGGGGGCAGCGCGCTGTGCTTCGCTTCCGGCGGCGGCGGATCGCGCCGGATCCTCGACGGGCGCAGCTCGACGCTGTGTCGGCCAGGTTTCCAGGATTTGCTCATCACGGGCCGTACCTTAGCCGCATTCCGTTAGCAGACGGTTAGCGGCCGGTAGCGAAGCCATCCAGACCTTCCGTCGCCGTCGTTCCCGCATCCTGATCTTGTCCTTCAACGGGCGGTCGCGAAGCATGCGGTTGCAACCCGGATGACAAAGGACAAGATTCTCCAAAATGTCGGGGCCGCCGAGCGACTTCGAGAGCAGATGCTCGATGCTCCAGGCCTGGGCAGAATTCGGCTTGGCCTTGAAGTCGATTTTCCTGTCGCAGAGCCAGCATTTATCCCCGTCGCGCGCGCGCAGGCGATCCACTTTGCCGAGATTCACGGGCCCAGACATGGGCCGCTCCTAGCCCAGCAGGATTGCCGAAAGATTATCGGCGTCCGCGCCTCCGCTGCGCTCGGCGCAAAAACCACTTTCCTACACGAACCCATTTGGTTCATACGCCGCGCACCACCAAAGGGAGGCAAGCGATGGCGGCGCGGGCGGGGCGGGACTTGACGGTCGAGGAATTCGAAGCCTGGTGCGAGTCCAGTCAAAAATATTCCGCGATTGCCGACGCCGCCGACGAAGGCGGCGGGCCGGCGCTGTCGCTGGTGCCACTGCCCGATCAGAACAAGGCCTGGCCCACCGATTTGCTTGCCGCCTCGGACACCCTCCCCCTCGATGGGGGAGGGCTGGGCGGGGGTGACGGTGGAGCGGCGCACGACATCGACCATCACCCCACCCCTGCCCCTCCCCATCAAGGGGAGGGGAACCGGCAGTCGCTCCCGGCAATACCGTTCGACGGCGTGCCGCTGGAGGACAGCCGCAAGCGGCTGGCCGGGTGGAGTGCCGAGCGGCAGAGGCTGTTCCTCGCCAATCTGGCCGAGACCGGCTCGGTCCATCTCGCCAGCGCCGCCGCCCGGTTGAACGCGCGCTCGGCCTACCGGCTGCGCACCCGCTCGCCGGCCTTCGCCCGCGCCTGGGACGCCGCTCTTCAATTGTCGGTCGGCCGCCTCTCGGCGATCGTGTTCGATCGCGCCATCAACGGCCGGGTCGAGCAGCTCTATCGCGACGGGGAGCTGATCGGGGAACGGCGCGTGCCGAGCGACAAGCTGCTGACCTGGCTGCTCGCCCGGCTCGACCCGAAGCGCTTTGCCCTGCCGTGGGAGCAGCGCGGCGACGCCGATCCGCAGGCAGAGGCGGTCGCCGCCTTCCCGGCGCTTCTCGACGCGGTCACCGATGCCCCCGCACAATAGCCGTTACTGCGAACATTCGGACCATTCGCTTCGACCGTCCTCGGGCAATCGCGTCCGGCGCCGACCTCAAAAACTCAGCGGCACTACCTTCCGCACACCCGGCAGCGCGGCGAGCTTTTCGGCCAGCGCCGGGGTGATCGGGTCGTCGACCGCGACCAGCGCGACCGCTTCGCCGCCCGCCTTGCGCCGGCCGAGGTTGAAGGTGGCGATGTTGACGCCCGCTTCGCCCAGCGTCGTGCCGAGCGCGCCGATGAAGCCCGGCGCGTCGGTGTTGACGATGTAGATCATCTGCCCGGCAAGGTCGGCCTCGACATCGACCCCGAAGATGTCGACCAGCCGCGCCGCTCGGTTGCCGAACAAAGTGCCGGCGACCCGGCGCTCGCCGGACTCGGTGGCGACGGCCACCGCCAGCAGCGTGTGATAATCGCCCTCGCGGTCGTGGCGGATCTCGCGCACGTCGAGCCCGCGCTCCTTCGCCAAAAAGGGCGCGTTGACCATGTTGACGGTGTCGGAATAGGTGCCCATCAGCCCGGCCAGCACGGCGCCGGTGATCGGCTTGATATTGAGCTCGGCGGCGGCGCCTTCGACCTCGACTGAAATTCCCCGGACTTCGGTGCCGACGATCTGCCCGACCAGTTTCCCGAGCTTTTCGGCGAGCGCCATATAGGGCTTGAGCCGCGGCGCTTCCTCGGCCGACAGCGACGGCATGTTGACCGCGTTGGTGATCCCGCCGAGCAGCAGATAGTCGCTCATCTGCTCGGCGATCTGGATCGCGACATTGACCTGCGCCTCGCTGGTCGAAGCGCCGAGATGCGGCGTGCAGATCAGTCCCGGCGTGCCGAACAGGGCGCTGTCCCGCGCCGGTTCGGTCGCGAACACGTCGAGCGCGGCGCCGGCGACATGGCCGCTGTCGAGCGCCTCCTTAAGCGCCGCCTCGTCGATCAGCCCGCCGCGCGCGCAATTGATGATCCGCACTCCCGGCCGCGTCTTCGCCAGCGCCTCGCGCGACAGGATTCCGCGGGTCTGGTCGGTCAGCGGGGTGTGCAGGCTGATGAAGTCGGCGCGGGCGAGAAGCTCGT
Organism: uncultured Sphingomonas sp.; assembly: GCA_964448315.1. Classification (GTDB taxonomy): domain Bacteria; phylum Pseudomonadota; class Alphaproteobacteria; order Sphingomonadales; family Sphingomonadaceae; genus Sphingomicrobium. The sequence continues at coordinate 16,668 of CAYUWJ010000144.1, forward strand.
CGAGCTCGACCTTGTCGACGCCGAGCTCGAGCGCCCGCTCCGGGCTGAGGAACGGGTCGAACGCCACCACCTTCATCTTCAGCCCATGGGCGCGGTCGGCGACGATCGAGCCGATGTTGCCGCAGCCGATCAGGCCCAGCGTCTTGGCCGACAGCTCGACTCCCATGAAACGGTTCTTCTCCCACTTGCCGGCCTGGGTCGAAGCGTCGGCGGCGGGAATCTCGCGGGCCAGCGCGAAGATCATCGCGATGGCATGCTCGGCGGTAGTGATCGAATTGCCGAACGGCGTGTTCATCACCACCACGCCGCGCGCCGAAGCGGCGGCAACGTCGATCGTGTCGACGCCGATCCCGGCGCGGCCGATCACCTTTAGGCGAGGCAGCGCCGCGTCGAGCGCCGCCGGCGTCACCCGCGTCGAGCTGCGCACCGCAAGACCGTCATAGTCGCCGATGATCGCGGCGAACTCTTCCGGCGAAAGGCCAGACTTCTCGTCGACCGCGATCCCGCGCTCGCGGAAGATGGCGGCCGCGCGGGGATCCATCTGGTCGGAAATCAGGACTTTGATCTGATCGGTCATCTTTACCCTTGTCGGTCGGAGGTCTGCTGCCACGCCCAGTCGAGCCAGGGCCCAAGCGCTTCGATGTCGGCACTGTCGACCGTCGCTCCGCACCAGATGCGAAGCCCCGGCGGGGCGTCGCGATAGGCGCCGATGTCGAAGGCGGCGCCTTCGGCTTCGAGCAGCTTGACCATCGCTTTCTGCCGCGCCGCGTTGGCCGCCGCGTCGGAGCGGTCGGCGAACTGCAGACAGACCGAGGTGTTGGAGCGGATCGCCGGGTCGGCGACGAGTTGCTCGATCCAGCTCGCGCCCTCGACCCAGCGGTCGAGCGCCGCGGCGTTGGCGTGGGCGCGGCCGATCAGCGCCGGCAACCCGCCGATCCTCTCGGCCCAGTCGAGCGCCACCAGCCAGTCCTCGACGGCGAGCATCGACGGCGTGTTGATCGTCTCGCCCCGGAAGATGCCGTCGATCAGCTTGCCGCTCTTGGTCAGGCGGAAGATCTTGGGAAGCGGGCGCGGCGGCGGCTCGCTCGTCAGCCGCTCGACGGCGCGTGGGGACAGTATCAGCATGCCATGGCCGGCTTCGCCGCCGAGCGCCTTTTGCCAGCTGAAGGTGCCGACATCGATCTTCGCCCAGTCGATATCCTGCGCGAATGCGGCCGACGTCGCGTCGCAGATGGAAAGCCCGTCGCGGTCGGCGGCGATCCAGTCGGCGTCCGGAACCCGTACGCCGCTGGTGGTGCCGTTCCAGGTGAAGACGATATCGCTCGCCGGATCGATTCCGGTGAGGTTCGGCAGGCGGCCATAGCCGGATTCGCGGACCTCGGCATCGAGCTTCAATTGCCGGACGACGTCGGTCACCCAGCCGGTGCCGAAGCTCTCCCAGGCGAGTAAAGTCACCGGCCGCGGGCCGAGCAGCGACCACAGCGCCATCTCCATCGCCCCGGTGTCCGACGCCGGGACGATGCCGAGCCGATAATCGGCCGGCAGCCGGAGCAACGCGTGGCTGCGCTCGATCGCCTCGGCCAGACGCGCCTTGCCGATGCCAGAGCGGTGGGAGCGGCCGAGCGATCGCCGATCGAGCAGATCGGGCGACCAGCCTGGGGGCTTGGCGCAGGGTCCGGAGGAAAAATGGGGACGCGCGGGAAGCGCGGCGGGTCGGTCGGTCAATCAAACTCTCCTTGCAGAGAGCACGCGCCGCGTTGGGACGGCGTGGCCCGCCTGCGGCTCTAGTGCCGCGGGCGCGGAAGGCAAGCCCGGGTGCCTGAATATAGGCGGAAAGCTGTGGGCGAATCTTCGGCCAGGAGCGGTTTCGGAAGGTTTGGCGCGATTTAAATGGGCCAAAACAACGGTTCATCGCAACCACCTTACGGCTCATCCCGGGTTCAGGAACTAATGGTTGAATTTGTTAAGGAAGAGGGGTGAGTTTCGGTCGTCGCATCGTTGAGGGCAAAACCACGAGCGGCAGTCGGGGCTGGGGAGCTCCTTCATCGATGGATTTTCTCGCCGGGCATCATGTGGTGCGCGAGCGGCATGGATTTTGGAGCAGAGCGTTCATGGTCAATCTGCCAAAGGCATTCGGAGGCTTTTTGCGCGATCGCGATTTCTTCGTGCATGACGGCTCGCAATTGCGCCGGCTGCGTCT
>CAYUWJ010000145.1:0-14476 GCA_964448315.1 uncultured Sphingomonas sp.
TGGGGCTATATGGAGGAGGATCCGGGCCAGCCGCGCTTCTTCGCCTATCTGTCCTTGTTCAGCTTCGCGATGCTGATGCTGGTGACCGCCGACAACCTCGTCCAGATGTTCTTCGGCTGGGAAGGCGTCGGCCTCGCATCCTACCTTCTGATCGGTTTCTGGTACCACAAGCCGTCGGCCAACGCCGCGGCGCTGAAGGCGTTCGTCGTCAACCGGGTCGGCGACTTCGGCTTTTCGCTCGGCATCTTCGGCACATTCCTGGTGTTCGGGACGCTGTCGATCCCGGCGATCCTGGAGGCCGCGCCGGGCATGGCCGGATCGACCGTCGGTTTCGCCGGAATGCGCGTCGACACGATGACCCTTCTTTGCCTGCTGCTGTTCGTCGGCGCGATGGGAAAGTCGGCGCAGCTCGGCCTCCACACCTGGTTGCCCGACGCGATGGAAGGCCCGACGCCGGTCAGCGCGCTGATCCACGCCGCGACGATGGTCACCGCCGGGGTGTTCATGGTCTGCCGGCTGTCGCCGATGTTCGAGACCAGCGAGACGGCGCTGGCGGTCGTTACCTATGTCGGCGCGGCGACGGCGATCTTCGCCGCGACCGTCGCCACCACCCAGAACGATATCAAGCGGGTGATCGCTTATTCGACCTGCTCGCAGCTCGGCTACATGTTCTTCGCCGCCGGCGTCGGCGCCTATGGCGCGGCGATGTTCCACCTGTTCACCCACGCCTTCTTCAAGGCGCTTTTGTTTCTCGGTGCGGGATCGGTGATCCACGCCATGCACCACGAGCAGGACATGCGCTTCTATGGGGGCCTGAGGAAGCAAATCCCGCTGACCTTCTGGGCGATGGTGGCGGGGACGGTGGCGATCACCGGCGTCGGCATCGCCGGGATCGGGTTCGCCGGCTATCATTCGAAGGACGCAATCCTCGAAAGCGCCTTCGCCAGCGGCACCGTCTATGGCGGCGTCGCCTTTTTCCTCGGCGCGATGGCGGCGCTGCTGACCAGCTTCTACAGCTGGCGGCTGATCTTCCTGACCTTCTACGGCGCGCCGCGCTGGGCGGCATCGGAGCATATCCAGCACGCGGTCCATGGCGAGCATGAATCGCCCGACGAGGAGCATGGCGACAGCAGCCATGACACCGGCATGCCGCCGGCGGGAACGGCCGGCTATCACCCGCACGAAAGCCCGTGGACGATGCTGGTCCCGCTAGGACTGCTCGGCCTCGGCGCGATTTTCTCCGGCCTATTGTTCCACGACGCGTTCATCGAAGCGGGCTCGGGGGCGGCGTTCTGGGCCGGCAGCATCGCCTTCGACGAGCATCTCGCCCACGCCTTCCACGAAGTGCCCGCGTGGGTGATCTATACGCCGTTCGCGGTGATGCTGATCGGCCTGGGAATTGCCTGGAACAATTATATCCGACGTCCCGAATCGGCCGCCGGATTCGTCGCCCATTTCCCCGGAATCCACCGCTTCCTCGCCAATAAATGGTATTTCGACGAGCTCTATGATTTCCTGTTTGTGCGGCCGGCGCTGTGGCTTGGCGGGCTTTTCTGGCGGCGCGGCGACGAGCAGACCATCGACCGCTTCGGCCCGCACGGCGCCGCCTTCGCGGTCGGGGTCGGCAATAAGCTGACGACGCGGCTGCAGTCGGGCCGGCTCAACAGCTATGCGCTGGTGATGATGCTCGGCCTGATCGGCGCCGCCACCTGGGCGATCTGGTGGGCTCGATGAGGGGGATCCAATACACGGGGTGGAATGGGCGGCAGCAGTGCTAGAATCTCTGCCGATCCTCACCATTCTCATCCTTCTGCCGCTGGTGGCGGGGGGGCTGTGCCTGTTCGTGGGCGCGGCCTCGGCCCGCTGGCTGGCGCTCGGCGCAACCCTCGCCAACCTCGCGATCGGCGCCGCGCTTTGGGCCGCCTACGACCCGGGCGGCGCGCAATGGCAATTCGTCGAGCGGCTGGAGCTTGGCGGCGGGATCGCCTGGGCGCTGGGAATCGACGGCATCGCCCTGATGCTGATCATGCTGTCGCTGTTCCTGATGCCGATCTGCATCGGCGCCAGCTGGCGCAGCATCGAGCGCCGGGTGCCCGAATATATGGCGGCTTTCCTGCTGATGGAGGCGCTGATGATCGGCGTCTTCACGGCGCAGGACCTGTTCCTGTTCTACATCTTCTTCGAAGGCGGCCTGATACCGATGTACCTGATCATCGGCATCTGGGGCGGCGCCGAGCGCATCAAGGCGAGCTATAAATTCTTCCTCTACACCCTGCTCGGCTCGGTGCTGATGCTGATCGCCATGCTCTACATGGTGCTGGAAGCCGGCACGACCTCGATTCCCGAGCTGATGGCCTATGATTTCGCCTTCGACCCGCAGAAATGGCTGTGGCTCGCCTTCTTCGCCAGCTTCGCGGTCAAGCTGCCGATGTGGCCGGTCCATACCTGGCTTCCCGACGCGCACGTCCAGGCGCCGACCGCGGGCTCGGTGATCCTCGCCGGCGTGCTGCTGAAGATGGGCGGCTACGGCTTCATCCGCTTCTCGCTGCCGATGTTCCCCGAAGCCTCGGCTTATTTCGTGCCTTTGGTCTTCATCCTGTCGGGAATCGCGGTCGTCTACACCAGCCTGGTGGCGCTGGTGCAGCGCGACATGAAGAAGCTGATCGCTTATTCGTCGGTGGCGCACATGGCGTTCGTCACCTTCGGCCTGTTCGCCTTCAACCATCAGGGTATCGAAGGCGCGATGATCGTCATGCTCAGCCACGGGCTGGTGTCGGGCGCCTTGTTCCTGTGCGTCGGCGTGATCTACGACCGGATGCATACGCGCGAAATCGCCCAATATGGCGGGCTTTCCAACAACATGCCGGGCTATGCCTTGCTGTTCATGCTGTTCACCATGGCCGCGGTCGGGCTGCCCGGCACCAGCGGCTTCGTCGGCGAGGTTTTGAGCCTGCTCGGCACCTATGAAGTATCGAGCTGGGCGGCGATCGTCGGCACCACCGGCATCATCCTCGGCGCGGCCTATATGCTGTGGCTCTACTGGCGAATCGCATTCGGAGCGGCGCGGACGCCTGAAGCTGCGGCGATGCGCGATCTGTCGATGCGCGAATGGTGGCTACTGGCGCCGATCGCCGCGGTGGTGCTGTGGATGGGCGTCTATCCGGAAAGCTTCATGCGGCCGATCCGCGCCGATGTCGCGCGGTTGGTCGAGCGGGTCGAGCATGCCGCTCCCGCCGGCGACTCGCAGCTTCGAACGGGTGCCCCGCCAGCGCCTGCCGCCGAACCCGAGGGGGCGAACCGATGAGCTTCTGGGATATCGCCCTGGCGATGGCGCCCGAGATCATTCTCGCAATCGGCGCCACCGAGCTTCTGCTGTTCGCCGCTTGGGGCAAGGACCGTTCACGGACCAACCGGATTGTCTCCATAGCCTCGGTAGCTCTGCTTGGGCTTGCGACCCTCTCGCTGTTCGGTCCGGCCCACTACGCAGGGTCGGTGATGGGGGGGCAGTACACAGCGGATTACTTTGCCGCCTTTGCCAAGGCGATCATCTTCCCGGCCGCCGCGGTCGCTATCCTGATGGCGCACGGCTGGTTCGAGCGCGGGACCGAGCATAGTCCCGAATATCCGGTGCTGATCCTGTTCAGCGCTATCGGCATGGGAACGATGGTCTCAGCGACCAGCCTCGTTACCTTTTATGTCGGGCTCGAGCTGCAGAGCCTCGCCGCCTATGTCCTCGCCTCCTATCGGCGCAGCGACGACCGCTCGGCCGAAGCCGGCCTCAAATATTTCGTCCTCGGCGCGCTGGCCAGCGGCATATTGCTCTACGGCATTTCGCTGATCTACGGCTTCACCGGCACCATGGCCTTCCCCGGCATCGCCGCCGCCTTCGCCCGCGAAGGGGTGGAGTCGCTCGGGCGGTTGCTGGGCCTCGTATTCCTGCTCGCCGGCGTCGCTTTCAAGGTCAGCGCGGTGCCGTTCCATATGTGGACGCCCGACGTCTACGAAGGCGCGCCGACGCCGGTCACCGCCTTTTTCGCCTCGGCGCCCAAGGTCGCCGCGGTGCTGCTCGGCACCCGCGTCTGCATCGAGGCGCTGGGGCCGGCGACCGACGCCTGGCGGCAGATCGTCATTTTCGCCGCGCTCGCCTCGATATTCCTCGGCGCCGTCGCCGCCTACGGCCAGACCAACATCAAGCGGCTGCTGGCTTACTCGTCAATCAACAATGTCGGCTTTGCGCTGATCGGGCTTGCCGCCGGCACCGCGGCCGGTGTGTCATCGGTGCTGATCTATATGGCAATTTATGTTGTGATGACGCTGGGCGCATTCCTCTGCGTGCTGTGGATGCGGGACGCGAACGGTGCACCGGTCGAGGACATCAACAGCCTGGCGGGCCTGTCGCAGACAAGGCCCGGCATGGCGTGGCCGCTCTTATTCTTCATGTTCAGCCTGGCGGGAGTCCCTCCGATGTTCGGCCTTTGGCCGAAGCTGTTGGTGTTCAAAGCCGCAGTGGATGCCGGCCTCGTTGCGCTAGCTGTCGCGGCGATAGTCGGGACCGTCGTCGGAGCCTATTACTACCTCAAGATCGTCAAAATCATGTTCATGGACGAGCCAGCAGCGCCGTTCCTGCGCATGCGCCAGCCGATTCAGGGCGCGCTGATCGCACTAGCGGCGATCGCCGTGTCGCCGCTCGGCTATAGTCTGATGAAGCCATTGAGCGCTCTCGCCGACCGGGCCGCGGGGTCGATCTTCTGACGCATTCCGGATCGATCCCATCCCGTTCGTCCCGAGCAGCCATCGAGCCAGACGAGATGGCGGGTCGAGGGACAAGTCTCGACTTCGGTTCTCGGCTTCGCTCGAACCTGCGCTCGACACGAACGGAGTAGCGGGATGCGCATTCGCTTCGTCGAGCGCACTGGTTCGACCAATGCCGACCTGCTCGCCGACCGCGACGCCGTCGAGGGCGACTGGCTGGTTGCTTTGGCCCAGGATGCCGGGCGGGGGCGGCAGGGGCGGAGCTGGGTCGGCCAGGCGGACAATTTCTTCGGCAGCGCACTGGTCGCGCTTCGTCCCGACGATCCGCCGCCGCCGTCGCTGTCGCTGGCCGCCGGCGTGGCGCTGATCGAGGCGGTCGATCTCGCCGCACCGGGGCAGGCGGTGATGCTGAAATGGCCCAACGACCTGCTGCTGGGCGGTGCCAAGGCCGGAGGAATCCTGCTCGAGCGCTCGGGCGAGCGGATCGTCGCCGGTTTCGGGGTCAATCTGGCGAGCGCGCCCGACCTCGGCGAGCGGCGCGCGGCGTCATTGGACGGCGCCGTCACTCCGCAGGCCTTCGCGCCGCTGATCGCCGGCACCTTCGCCAGGGCGCTCGGACTATGGCGAAATTCGGGATCGGGAGCGATTGCCGAGTGCTGGCTCGAGCGTGCCCACCCGATCGGCACTGCGATCACCGTCCATGTCACGGCCGAGGAAATGGTCAGCGGGCGTTTCGCGGGGATCGCGCCCGACGGCGCGTTGCGCCTGACGACCGCGCGCGGGGATGAAATCATCCGTGCCGGCGACGTCGAGCTATAGCGGGAACACTCGCCAAAGCGGCTTCGGGTCGCTAGGCGTCGCCGCCATGCTTCTCGCCATCGATGCCGGCAATACCAACATCGTCTTCGCGCTGGTCGAGGACGGGCAGATCCGGACGCGCTGGCGGGTCGCGACCGATCCCCGGCGCACCGCCGACCAATATGCGGTGTGGCTACACCAGCTGCTCGAGCTCGAAGGCTTCGCGCGTTCCGACATCACCACGGTGATAATTGCCACCGTGGTTCCGCGCGCGCTGCACAATCTGCAAATGCTCAGCGCCAAATATTTCCATGTCGAGCCGCTGATCGCCGGCGAAGGGCGGGCGGCCTGGCCGATCGCGCTCGACGTCGACGAGCCGCAGAATGTCGGCGCCGACCGGGCGTTGAACGTCATCGCCGCGCACAAGAACCATGACGGCGACCTGATTGTCGTCGACTTCGGCACCGCTACCACCTTCGACGTCGTCGACTATTCGGGGGCCTACAAGGGCGGGATCATCGCGCCCGGGATCAACCTGTCGCTGGACGCGCTGGTCAGCGCCGCCGCGATGCTGCCACGGATCGCGATCGAGGCGCCGGAGCAGCGCAGCGTCGTCGGACTGACCACCGAAAGCCAGATGCTGATCGGCATCTACTGGGGCTATGTGGCGATGCTCGAAGGGCTGGTCGAGCGGCTGAAAAAGGAAATCGGACGGCCGGTGACGGTGATCGCGACCGGCGGCCTGGCGACTTTGTTCGACAAGCACAGCGACGTTTTCGACGCGATTGAACCCGATCTGACGATCCAGGGGTTGAGTCTGCTCCACGACAAAGCGACGGCCGCTTAATGATCCCAGGCGAAGAACTGCTTTTCTGCGCGCTCGGCGGATCGGGCGAAATCGGCATGAACGTCAATCTCTACGGTTGCCGCGGCCAGTGGCTGATGGTCGACCTCGGGCTGACCTTCGCCGACCCCGACTATCCCGGAATCGACCTCATCCTGCCCGACCTCGACTTCATCGAGAAACAGCGCGACCGGCTTGCCGGGATCGTCCTGACCCACGGCCATGAGGACCATATCGGCGCGCTGCCCTATCTCGCCGGCGACCTGAAGGTGCCGCTCTATGCGACCCCGTTCACCGCCGGGCTGATCGCCGGCAAGCTCGAGGAAGAGGGGCTGGTCGGTCAGGTCAAGCTCAACATCGTCGAGCGCGACGGCAGCGTCGAGATCGGCCCGTTCAAAATCACCTATGTCGCGCTGGCCCACTCGATTCCCGAAGGCAATGGGTTGCTGATCGAAACCCCCCACGGCCGCATCTTCCATACCGGCGACTGGAAGATCGACGAGACACCGGTGATGGGCGAACCGTCGAGCCACGAGCCGCTCGAAAAGATCGGCGACGACGGCGTGCTGGCGCTGGTGTGCGATTCGACCAATGTCTTCCAGCGCGAGGCGTCGGGCTCCGAATCCGGGGTCCACGTCGGGCTTCGCGACGAAGTTGCCAAGGCGCGCGGGAGGGTGCTCGTCACCACCTTCGCGTCCAACGCCGCGCGGCTGCAGACCATCGGCCGGGTCGCCGATGAGACCGGCCGCCGGCTGTGCGTCGCCGGGCGCTCGCTTGAGCGCATTCTCAAGGTCGCCCAGGCTAACGGATATCTGCAGGATTTCCCCGAGCCGATCCGGTTCGATGAAGCCATGCAGCTGCCGGGTGAGGAATTGCTGATCGTCGCCACCGGCGGGCAGGGTGAGCCGCGCGCCGCGCTCGGCCGGATCGCGCTCGGCAACCATGAGCTCAAGCTGGTCCGGGGCGACACGGTGATTTTTTCGTCCAAGATCATCCCCGGTAATGAAATTTCGATCGGCCGGATCATGAACGCGCTGTCGGAAATGGGCATATTGACCGTCACCGAGCGGCAGGCGCACGTCCATGTCTCGGGCCATCCGGGCCGGCCCGAGCTGGCCGAAATGTACAAGTGGATCCGGCCCGAGATCATCGTCCCGGTCCATGGCGAGGCCCGGCACATGGCCGAGCAGGCGCGGTTCGCGCTGTCGTGCGGAGTGCCCAAGGCGGCGCTGCAGAAGAACGGCGATCTGGTTCGGCTGGCGCCCGACGGGCCCAAAAAGCTCGACGAGGTGCGGGTTGGCAGGCTGATCCTCGACGGCGACATGATCATTGCCGCCGACGGCCCGACGATCGGCGAGCGACGGCGGATTAGCGGAAGTGGGCTGATCACGGTGACTCTGGCCGTCGGCGGGGACGGGACGCTGGCCGGAACTCCGGTGGTTCGCCCGTTCGGAGTGCCGGTCGAGGAGGATCGCGACGATTTCATCGCCGACGCGACCGAGGCCGCCGAGCATGCATTCGTCGCGAAAGCGAATGAGGACAAGATGCGCGAAGCGGTCAGGTTGGCGGTGCGCCGCTGCGCCACCGTCTGGACCGGCAAGAAGCCATTGGTCGAGGTGTCCTTGTTGAAGGTCGGCTGATGCAGGCGGGCTCGATCGTCGCCATATATTTCCTGTTTTTCGTCGGCGCGGCGTTCATCATGCTGCCCTTCGGCGTGTGCACCGACGAGGAGGCTGGCACGCCCAAGGTCCCGGGGCAGGCCGACAGCGCGCCGCACCGCTTCGATCTCAAGCGCCATCTCATCAAGGCGGCGCTGCTCGCGCTGCTGTTGTTCGGCCTATTTTATGCCAACTGGCACTTCGGCTGGGTGACGGCCGAAAATCTCGATTTCTACAACTGACGGCAAGCCTACCGCTTGCGTTCGATCGCCTGGGAGAGCGCCGCGTAGAGCTTGCCCATGTCGGACGACATCAGGGTGACGGCGATCAGCCCGCCGTCGCGTTCGGCGAGGACTCGCCGAAGCATCGATTCGAAATCATGGACGTAGCGGTCGACCGACTGGTGGAATTCGCTGTCGGCCTCATAATGGCCGCGGATCGCCTTGGCTTCGGCGCCGTCGAGCAGCCGCACCGCGCGCCGGGTGAAGACTCCGCGATTACCCTTGAGATAGGCGCTCCAGGCTTTCTCGTCGATTTCGTCCGACAGGATTTTGCCGACATCGATCGCCGCCGAATGCATCGAGTCGATCAGCAGCGAGACTCGTCGTGCGAAGGCTTCGCTGTCCTTCTCGCGCTGCGCTTCATCGGTCTGCTCGATGTGCCGTTCGAGCGCCGCGGCGCTGTGGCCGAGAGTCACCATCTGCTGGGTTAGCCGCTCGGATGCGATTTGCGCCGACTCGACGGCGCGCGCGGCGGGTGCCTCGACCTCCCGCACCCGCTCCTCGATGCCCTCGCGAATTGCGCTTTCGAGCGCCTCGCGGGTCGCCGCCGACAGGCTTTCCGCGCTCTCCGGGATGACCTTGGCAATCGCCTCGCGGGCACGCTCGGCGGCATGGGCCGCGGCGTCTCGCACCTGGACCATCGCCGCGACCAGCGCCGGCGCCGTCTCATCGCCGAGCCGCGCCGACTCACCCTGCGCCGCGGCAATCGCTTCGGCCAGCGAGGCGAGGCGGGTCTCGGTGCCGCCGACGCCCTCGTCAATCGACGCCATCAGCGCCGCGAACCGGTCCTGCTCGCGGGCGATCGACTCGGCGGTGCCGGCGATCCGGTCGCTAGCCTCGACTGCCGCTTCGCGCATCCATTCGAGCTCGGGCCGAATCACCTGCGCCGCGTCGGTCAGCCGGGCCGCGCCCGATTCCGCGTCGGTGAGCGCGCTGGACAGCTGGTCGCGAACGTCCGCCGACAGCTGGCCGATCGCTTCCTGCAGTGTCGCCGTGCGCTCGGTCAAAGTCCCGATCGTGCCGCCCTGGGCCTCGGTTGCGTCGCCCATTGCGTCCAGTTCCGCCCGTGCCGCCTGCACCGAGCGAACGAAGGCCGACGCGCGCTCGTCGCCCTGATCGGCAAGCGCGGCAAAATGCTGGTCGAGGTCGGCGAGTGCGCGAGCGGTCTCGGCCGTGATCCGCTGCGATGCCCGTTCCTGTTCGGCAAGCCTGGAAGTAAGCTGGTCGAGCGCGACGTTGGCGCCCGATACGCTGCTGCCGAGCGAGACGGCGGCATCGCGCCCGGCGGCTCCGAGGCCCGCCGATGCCTGTTCGACCAGAGCGGTGACGGCCGCCGCCTGCGTATCGACTCCGGTGCGGATTTCGTCGAGCACGGTCGCAGTTCGCTCGAGCAGTCCGTCGACCGCGTCGGACAGGCTCGCGTCGGCTTCCCCGACCCGCGCCGCGGCCGCCGCGCCGCTGCTTTCGATCTGCGTCAGATGGGTGACCAGCCGCTGCGCCGCGCCGGCGACGGCTTCCTCGGCCTCGCGGGATTTTTCGATAAGTCCCGACATCTGCTGCTCGAGGTGCGCCGAGTGAGTCCGCGCCTCGCTGCCGGCGTCACGAAGTTGTGCGTCCATCGCCTGCGCGATCGCCTCGGCCCGGGGCAGATCTTCGAGCAATACAGCGATGTCTGTGCGGGCCGATTCGGCGGCGCGATCGAGGGCTTCGGCATGGCGGGCCATCGCCGCCGTCTCGGTGCCGAGATCGCGCGTCACCGCGCCGAGCCTGCCGCTGGTTTCGTCGCCGAGCTGCATCAGCTGCTGTGCAACCGACCCGAGCTCCGATCGGCTGTCGTCGATTCGTTGCGACAATATGCCGAGCAGCGACTCGAGCGACCGCGCCTCGGTCCGCATCGCAATCACCGAGCGGGTGAATCTTTCTGCTTCGCGCCGGCGGGTGCGGCCGAACATCAGCCAGACGAGCCCGAGCAGGGCGAGCGGGCCGGCGGCGATCGCCACCCATTGCGCCACCGCCGGTGACGACAGCGGCTCCAGCGACAGGACGCGCCCCGCCGACCAGGCGGTGTAGGCGGTCCAGGCGACCGCGATTCCGATCAGGGCGATGGCCAGCACCGCCCGCCCGCCGGCGCCGGCGACTTCGCGCTCGGCCCGCGATTCCTGCCAGTGCAGCGAGTCGAACCCCGCTTCGCTGGTGCTGATTTCCTCGGGCGGAACCGCCGCCGCAGCCTCGGGCTGCGGAGGCAGCGGCTCGTCGGCGCGCTTCGGGCTGGCGTTCATGATCGCAGTTTACCATCTTTGTCTCGGTGGGAAAGCGATTAGAACAGTTTATGCTGGAAGCGGCGATTATCGCCGCGCGCTGGCAAGGGGAGGGACGCGAAAATGGGGCTAGGCGCCCTCATCGGAGCCTATCAGGAAGATGATTCGGGCGGGCTGCGGGCGTTGTTGCCGCTCGCCGGGCGAACCCTGCTCGAATATCAGGTGCGTTGCGTTGCCGCGGCCGGCGCCTCGCCGGTCGTGGTGCTGGTCGATCGCATACCCGCGGCGCTCAATGAGGCTTTCGAACGGCTTCGCCAGGAAGGCCTCGGAATCATTGCGGTCGGCGACGGCAATGAGGCGGCAAGCCGGTTCGAGCCTGGCGAGCTGATCCTGGTGGTCGCCGACGGAGTGGCGCCGCCGGTCGAACTTTTGACCCAGGTCGCCGAGGAGCAGGAGCCGGTGGTCGTCGCCTTGCCCGACGACGAGGCGCATGCCCAGTTCGAACGGATCGACGCCGTCAGCCGATGGGGGGGCGTGGCGCTGATCGAAGGCCGGACGCTGGGCGCGACGGCGGCGATGCTAGGGGACTGGGATCTGCAGTCGACGCTGCTTCGCCGGACGCTGCAGGCCGGCGCGCTGCACGTCCCGCTCGCTGCCGGAGGAGTCGAGCCCTTGCTGGCCTCCGGCCCCGAGGATCTCGCCGCTTTCGAGCGCGGCCTGATCGCCGGTTCGCGCGGCACAAGAGCCGACGCCGCGAGCCGCTTCCTGCTGCCGCTGGTCGAGGACTTCGGTACCGAACGGCTGATGGAATCGCGGGTCGGGCCGGGCTTGCTGCTCCAGCTTGGCCTGGCGCTGACGCTGGCGGCGGCGGTCGTTTTCACCCGCGGCTGGCACGCGGCGGCGCTGGCGCTGCTGGTCTTGTCGACGCCGCTCGACCTGATCGCGCGGCGGCTCGCCATCCTCAGACTGAAGCCGCTCGCCGCGCGCACGCTCGTCCGGCGATTGTTGTGGCCGGCGGCGGGGATCGCGCTACTGGCGCTGGGCTGGTGGCAGGCCCGGCACGGCGGCGGCTGGGGAGCTTTGTTCGCCGCGGCGACAACGGCGGCGTTCGCCGAAGCGCTAAGGGTCGAACGCGGCAATACCGAGCTTCCCGGGCGGTTGTGGCTGTTTTCGAGGCGCAACGCGATTTTCGCCGCGCTGCCGTTCGCCATCGGCGGCCACTGGACAGCCTATCTCGTTGCCCTTGCGGCCTATGCCGCCGGCTCCTTTTTCTATGTGCAGCACGTCAAGCATCGCATCGGAGTCGATTGACGACGCGTTAACCTCAATCAGATACTGCAATTTCCATGGTGCCGGAGGAGTGGCCAGTAGCTGCACCGACAGCTGACCGGGGGGTCGACCCTGCGCCGACCGCGGGGCGCGGGCGCTTGTCCACGGTTCGCGCCGATTTCTTTCTCGATCCGGGCGCTCGGCTTACCGAGCAGGAGCGGGCGCTGATGTCGGCCATGCTGGCCGACCTGATCGCGGGGCTTGCCGCCGAAATTCGTGCCCTCGGGCCTGCCGATGCGGCTGCCGGCCAGGCCGACGAGGCGCAACGGCTGGTCGCTCGGCTGAGCGCGGCCGGGCTGCTCGATCACGAGGCGCTGATCGCCGTCATGTTGCGGCGCGCGGACGAAGAGCGGATCGCTTCGGCGGTGCGAACCCGGGCCCACTCGCATTCGGCCTTCCTGCAGGCGCTAATCGCCGATCCCGATGAACGCATATCGGCCGCCGCGATGGCGCTGGTCCTGGCGCGGGGACGGCGCCGTGACCGTCTTGGGCAAATCCGGCTCGAATTCGACGATCTGCCGCGCGATCTGGCGGGTGTGCTCGCTCATGCCGTCGCCGCCGGGCTTTGCCAGCGCCCCGGCTCGCCCGACGATAGCCGCGAAGAAGACCGCCAGCTGTCCGAATCGGCCGCCGCGGTCGTCGATCGTCACGACCCGTCACGGTCGATAGAGGCGGTCACTTCCGGACTGGTGGAAGCGCTGTCGGCGACCGACAAGCTTGACGAACCGATCCTTCATGCCGCCCTCGAAGAAGGCGATATCGCCTTCGTCACCCATGCGCTTGCGGCGCGCGCCGGGATTTCGTCGGGGACCGCCTGGGGCCTTCTCATCGACGGTGCCGACGGGCGAGTAGCGCTTCTGCTGCGGATGGCCGCCGTTTCCCGAATTTTCGCGGCGATGCTGCTGGCGCTGGTCGCCGACTTCGTCGGGATCAGCGATCCGGCCGAGGAAATCGCGCGATTCGAATCGCTGGAGGATTCGGACCTGGATCGGGCGACCGCGCGGTCGCGCCTGAACCCTTTGTATCTTTCCGCGCTGGTGGCGCTCGGCGGCCGTGGCTAGCGCGCCCTCCGATCCGAAGCCGGTACTCGGGCGCGTCGACCGCAGCGGTCGCCTGGTTTCGGCCGACCCCGAACTTGCGTCGCTTCAGACCGAGGCGGGATCGCGCGTCGGCGCCGAACTGGCGCTGCCGCAGATCGCGGCAATCGCCCGGCTTGCGCTGAAGCTTGGCGTCCCCGTGGTGCGACCGGCCGTCGCCGCCGGCGCTGAGCAGGATATCGACATGCTGGTCAGGGCGACGCCCGATGGCGACGAAGTGGCGCTGTCGCTCGAACGCTGGAGCTTCCGCGCGCCGGCGCCGGCGCGGCTCGCCGACCTGGTTCCTCACGACCGGGCGGCCGATGCCGGGACCGCACCCGACGAATGGGCGAGCGACGAGGATTTGCGGATCCTGTCGGTGTCCGCCGGGCTCGCCGAGAAACTGGGAGTCGCGCCGAACGACGTCGTCGGCGAACCGCTGACCCGGCTGTTTCGCCTCGAGGAAGACGAGAATGGCGCTTTGCCTTTGTTGTCGGCGGTTGCGTCGAGAAGCGATTTCGAAGGCCAGCGGGCGCGATCGCGCCGCGATGAAGAATTGCTGCTGCTGTTGTCCGGGTCCGTCGTTCGATCGGCGGACGGCAAATTCTCGGGCTTTCGCGGCGAAGCGGTTGCCGAACGCGGGGCCAAGGTCGCCGACGGCAAGCATGACCTGGACCCGATCCTCGACGATACGCTGCGCACGCCGCTCGACCGGATCATCGAAAGCGCCGACCGGATCGTCCAGCAGACCGACGGGCCGCTGCGCAGCGACTATGCCGACTATGCCAGCGACATCGCCGCCGCGGCGCGTCATCTTTTGTCGGTGATCCGATCGATGGGCAGCCAACAGGCCGGGGATCAGGACCGGATCGACCTTGCCAGACTTGCCACCGACGCAGCGGTTATGCTCGCGCAAACCGCCGAATCGCGCGACATCGCCATAGTGGTCGCGCCGAGCGCGCCGCTGATGGCGCGCGGAGAGCCGCGCGGAGTCATCCAGATTCTGGTCAATCTGCTCGGCAATGCGGTTCGCCACTCGCCCGACCGGGCGAGCGTCGCGGTGTCATTCGAAATCAGCGACGGCGCGGCCCGGGTGCATGTCGCCGACAAGGGTTCGGGGATCGACCCGGCCGACCATCAGCGGATTTTCGAGCGCTTCGCTCAGGCCAACCCGCAGGCCGGCGGATCGGGCCTCGGCCTGGCGATCGCCCGCCGGCTGGCCCGATCGATGGGCGGCGACATCTGGCTCAAAAGCGCGCCCGGCGAGGGCTCGCGCTTCACGCTCGTTCTGCCGAACGCCTGATAACTAGCGCTTTTCGACCGGGACATAGTCCCGGTGAACCGGGCCGACATAGAGCTGGCGCGGGCGGCCGATCTTCTGCTCGGGATCGCTGATCATCTCGTTCCACTGGGCAACCCAGCCGACCGTGCGGGCAAGCGCGAACAGCGCGGTGAACATTTCGGTCGGGAAGCCGATCGC
>CAYUWJ010000146.1:0-3550 GCA_964448315.1 uncultured Sphingomonas sp.
CGGCGCTTGAGATAGGGGTGGACCATGTCGCCCTGGATCGGTCCCGGGCGGACGATCGCCACCTCGATCACCAGATCGTAGAAGCAGCGCGGCTTCAGCCTTGGCAGCATGTTCATCTGCGCCCGGCTCTCGACCTGGAACACGCCCAGCGAATCGCCCTTGCACAGCATGTCGTAGACGTCCGGCACTTCCCGCGGCACCGTCGCCAGATCCCAACGCTCGCCATGGTGCGCCGCGATCAGGTCGAAGCATTTGCGGATGCAGGTCAGCATGCCCAGCGCCAGCACGTCGATCTTCAAAATGCCGAGCTCGTCGATGTCGTCCTTGTCCCATTCTATGAAGCTGCGCTCGGCCATCGCGCCGTTGCCGACCGGCACCGTTTCGGTCAGCGCCCGCTCGGTCAAAATAAAGCCGCCGACATGCTGCGACAGATGCCTGGGCAGGCCGATCAATTGCTCGGCAAGCCTTATCGTCCGCCTGAGGTGTGGGTCGGAAAGGTCGAGCCCGGCGTCGGCGGCGCGCTCCGCCACCGCCTCGTCCGACATCTGGCCCCAGATGGTCGAGGCGAGCGCCGCGGTGACATCCTCGGAAAGCCCCATCACCTTGCCGACCTCGCGGATCGCCGAGCGCGGGCGGTAATGGATCACGGTGGCGGCGATGCCGGCCCGCGTCCGGCCGTATTTCGCATAGATGTGCTGGATCACCTCCTCGCGCCGCTCATGCTCGAAGTCGACGTCGATGTCGGGCGGTTCCTTGCGTTCCTCGGAAATGAAGCGCTCGAAGAGGAGGTCGCTGGTCGACGGGTCGACCGCGGTGATGCCGAGACAGTAGCAGACCGCGCTGTTGGCCGCGCTCCCGCGCCCCTGGCAGAGGATCGGCGGGTCGAGCGATCGCGCGAAGGCGACGATGTCGTGGACGGTGAGGAAATAGCGGGCGAAGTCGAGCTTGGCGATCAACCCCAGCTCATGAGCGAGCTGCTTCTCCACCTTGTCCGGAATGCCGTCTGGCCAGCGCACCTTCGCCCCCTCCCGGGTCAGTTGCTCGAGATGCTGCTGCGGGCTTCTTCCTTCGGGCACCGTCTCGCGCGGATATTCATAGCGAAGCTCGTCGAGGCTGAAATCGAGCGCATCGGCGAATGCCCGCGTCGCGTGGATCGCGTGTGGCCAGCGGGCGAACAATCGCGCCATCGCCTCCGGCGATTTCAAATGCCGCTCGGCGTTGGGGTCGAGCAGGTATCCCGCTTGCGCGATCGTCGTCTTTTCGCGGATGCAGGTGACCACGTCCTGCAGCGGCCGGCGGTCGGGCGTATGGTAATGGACGTCGTTGGTGGCGAGGATGCAAAGCCCGTGCGCGCGCGCCATCCGGTCGAGCCGCTCGATCCGCGCCTTGTCGCCACCCCGGTAGAGGTGCGTCGCCGCGATATGGCCCAGTTTGGGCAAGGCCTGGCGAAGCCGCGGCAGCTTGGCCTCGAACCCGTCGAGATCGCTCTCCGACCAGGCGATGAAGGCGATGCCGGCCTGATGCTCGGCAACGTCCGCGAGACCCAGTTCGCACTCCCCTTTCTTCGCCCGCATCTTGCCCAGCGACAGCAGTCGCGACAGCCGGCCATAGGCTTCGCGGTCTTTCGGGTAAGCGAGCAGGCTAGGGGCGTCCGTCAAATCCAGCCGGCAGCCGATCAGCGGCGTCAGCCCCGCGCCCTTCGCCGCGCTGTGCATCCGCACCACGCCGGCGAGGCTGTTGCGGTCGGCAATGCCGATCGAGTCCATCCCGAGCTCGAGTGCGGTCACGACCAGCTCGATCGCGTCCGATGCGCCGCGCAGGAAGGAAAAGGGCGTCGTTACTCCAAGTTCGACATAGGGCGCCGGCGGGATCGGTTCCGTCGGCCCCTCGCGAACCAGCGTCCGCCTCGCAAAGCCGCTATATTCGGGCATCACCCGAACAGCCCGTGCAGATACCAGGCGGGCGCGCCGCCACGGCCGTCACCGATCACGCCTTCGCGAAAGATCCAGTAGCGGCGGCCCGACGCGTCCTCGACCCGGTAATAGTCGCGCAGCCGCGTGCCCGATCGCTCGCGCCACCATTCGGGCGCGATCCGCTCCGGCCCCTCGACCCGGGCGATGTCGTGCACCGCGTGGCGCCAGACGAAGCGGCGAGGCAGCCCCTCGGGCGTCGCATAGACGACGGCGATCGCTTCCGGCCGGTCGAGCAGCCGCTGCGGGCGAACCTCCCCCTCCCGCTTGCGGGAGGGGAGAAGTGCGCTCACCCATCCGCTCGCCCGCTCGGGCAGGTGACTCGCCCGTGCTACCGGCCGGCGCACCCGCTGTGGCCCAAGCTTGACGCTCAACCGGTCGACCAGCAGCGCGACTTCGCTTGTCCCCGACGGCTCCTCGACCAGGCTGTGCTGCGCGGCGCCAAGCGGCTCGGTCCAACACGCCTCCAGCGCGAAGCCGTCGAAGCCGAAGCCCGGGTCGAGCGCCGCCGCCCGTTCCGCGAGCAGCCGCCGGAGATGGCCGGGCTCGCGGTTCGGGATCGCGGTGGCGACGCTCGCCACGACCGTGCCGCCATCGACCCGAAATCCGGTCAGCGCCAGCCGCCGGGCGCCGAGCCGCCGGCGCTCGAGCTCGGCGACCAGCCTCGGCATCAGCAGCGCCAGCGCCTGGCTCGCCGCGGCGGGATCGGCGACCGGCTCCTCGAGCCGCAGCGTGGCTCGCGGCGGCGGCGCGAAGGGCGCGGCGGTCAGCGGCTCCGGCTTGCGCCCGAGCGCCCGGTCGAGCGCGTCGATCGGATTGTCGACCTCACGAAACCGCCGCGCCAGCGCCCGCCGCGGCACCCCGGCAAGCGCGCCGATGGTCTTGAGGCCGAGCCGCTCGAGCGTGCGGGTGGCCTGAGGGCTGAGGCGCAGCGCCGCGACCGGGAGCGGGGCGAGGAGGGTGGCCAGGCCCCTCTCCCCTTGAGGGAGAGGGCGACTCAGCGAAGCTGAGCGGGGTGAGGGGGAGGGTCCAAACCGCGCCAGCGCCCAGGCCGCGCCCGCTGTCGGCGCGACCGCCACCCGCACCGTCAGCCCCATCGCCGCGAATCGCGCCCGCACATCCTCGACCAGCGCCGCCTCATCGCCGAACAGATGCGCGACTCCCGTCACGTCGAGGCGCAGGCCTGTCCCGAGCTCGGTCGAGGGGCCGTCCGGTCCGTCGATCTCGACCAGCGGCGACCAGCGGCCCGCCCAGCGCGCAAGCCGCTCGACCAGCGCCGCATCGCCGGCGGGATCGGCGGCAATTGCGATCAGCTCGGGATCGACCGCGCGCGCGTCGGTCAGGCGGGCGCCGGGCCTTGCACCGCGCTTTGCCGCCGCCCGGGTGACGGCGTGGATGATGGGCCCGTGGGCTCCCTCGAGGGTCAGCACGACCGGACAATCAGGCGCGGCGTCGCTCGTTTTCGCCCAGCGCTCGATCGCCAGATGCGGCAACCAGATGGAAAGCACCCGCCTCATCGGCGATGCTCCACCGCCCGGGCGGGCACCCACGTGCCCGGAACAGCTCGGCATCCCAGACCG
>CAYUWJ010000147.1:0-13839 GCA_964448315.1 uncultured Sphingomonas sp.
ACCAAGAGCGGCGTCAAGAAACGCTTCAAGATCACCGCCACCGGCAAGGTGAAGCACGGCGTCGCCGGCAAGCGCCACCGGCTGATCAGCCACAACGCCAAATATATCCGCCAGAACCGCGGCACCGAAGTGCTTGCCGACGCCGATACGGCGCGGGTCAAGCTCTGGGCGCCCTACGGCCTTAATTAGGAGCGGATAGACCATGACACGCATCAAACGCGGCGTAACCACGCGCGCCAAGCACAAGCGGATCCTCGACCAGGCCAAGGGCTATTACGGCCGCCGCAAGAACACCATCCGCATCGCCC
Organism: uncultured Sphingomonas sp.; assembly: GCA_964448315.1. Taxonomy (GTDB): domain Bacteria; phylum Pseudomonadota; class Alphaproteobacteria; order Sphingomonadales; family Sphingomonadaceae; genus Sphingomicrobium. Next base: position 309 of record CAYUWJ010000147.1, read on the forward strand.
GCCAGGCGGTCGAGAAGGCCGGGCAATATGCCTATCGCGACCGCAAGGTGAAGAAGCGGAGCTTCCGCGCGCTGTGGATCCAGCGCATCAACGCCGCCGTCCGCGCCGAAGGCATGACCTACGGCCAGTTCATCCACGCGCTGAAGCTGGCGGGCATCGACCTCGACCGGAAAGTGCTGGCCGACATCGCCATGCACGAGGGCGAGGCGTTCAAAGCCATTATCGCCCAGGCGAAGAAGGCGCTACCCAAGGACGAAAAGAAGGCGGCCTAACTAATTCTTCCCCCGGTATGGGGGAGGAGGATCAAGGCAGCAGCGGGTAGGCCGGGAGTGTCAGAAACTCCTCGAACTGATCGGCGACTACCATCTCGCGGAACAGCCGCGCGGCCTCGCTGATGTTCGGCACGTCCTGGAGCCGCCCGACTTCCTCGTCGAACAGCGCATCGAACAGCTCGGACGTGAAGTTCCGGCCGTCGTCGAGGGGCGCTTTGAAGTGCAGCCATTGCCACAGTTGGGCGCGGCAGATTTCGGCGGTCGCGGCATCCTCCATCAGATTGTAGAGCGGCACCGCGCCGCGGCCGTCGAGCCAGGCGGTGAGATATTGCACGCCGACCCGGATATTCTCGCGGGCGCCGGCTTCGGTGCGGGAGCCGGAGTGCAGCTCCAGCATTTCGTCGCGGCCTGGGACGCGGTCGGGCATTCTCGACAGCTGGTTCTGTCCCTCCATCGCCGCGAAGGCTTCGAGCGCCACCGGCACCAGCGCCGGATGGGCGACCCAGGTGCCGTCGTGACCGTTGCCGACCTCGCGCAGCTTGTCGGCGCTAACCTGATCCATCGCCGCCCGGTTCGCGGCCTCGTCGCCCCTGACCGGGATGAAGGCCGACATGCCGCCCATCGCGAAAGCGCCGCGGCGGTGGCAGGTGGCGATCAGCCGCAGCGAGTAAGCGGTCAGGAAGGCCTTATCCATGGTCATCGCCGAGCGATCGGGGGTCAGCCGCTCGGCGCTTCGCCCGAGCCGCTTGATGTAGCTGAAGATATAGTCCCAACGCCCGCAGTTGAGGCCGACGATATTGTCTTTGAGCGCGTGCAGTATCTCGTCCATCTCGAACGCGGCCGGCAAGGTCTCGATCAGCACCGTCGCCTTGATGGTGCCGCGTTCCAGCCGCAGCCGGCGCTCTGCGATGGCGAAGATGTCGCTCCACAGCGCGGCTTCCTCGGCGCTTTCCAGCTTGGGCAGATAGAAATAGGGACCGCTGCCCTGGCCGAGCGCGCGACGGGCATTGTGCCACAGGTAGATGGCGAAATCGAAGAAGGCGCCGGCGACCGGCTGTCCATCGACGGTGACATGATCTTCCGGCAGGTGAAGGCCGCGCGGACGCACCATTAGAACCGCGGGATCGTCGCCGACCGCATATTGCTTGCCGGTGCCGGGGTCGGTGAAGGCGAGCCGGCCGAGCCAGCGGTTGCGAAGGTTGACCTGCCCCTGGACCAGCTCGTCCCAGGCCGGCGCGGTCGCATCCTCGAAGTCGGCCATGAACACCCGCGCGCCCGAATTGAGCGCGTTGATCACCATCTTGGCGTTGGTCGGACCGGTTATCTCGACGCGGCGGTCGAGAAGGTCTTCCGGAATCGCGCCGACCGTCCATTCCGCATCGCGGATGTGCCGGGTCTCCAGCCGAAAATCCGGAAGTTCGCCGGCGTCGAACGACTCCTGCCTCTCCAGCCGCTTGTCGAGCAATGCCCGGCGGCGCGGGTCGAACCGCTCGTGCAGCTCGGCCAGAAAGTCGAGCGCGTCCGATGTCAGAACCTCGGCCGCGCCGGCGATCGGCGACGGCTCGGCGGCGATCCTTGGCCTGTCGATCACCTCGCTCATCGGCGCATCGGCTCGACGGCGATCGAATAGCGGGTGGTCGCGCCGCAATGGTCGCGGAAGGTCAGCCGCTGCCATTCGGTTCGCGCTCGAAGCTCATCGGCGAAAGGCCCGCTGATCGTCTCGGTGCCAGGCACCAGGGCGTTGAACGTTGGGTCGGCATAGTCGCCGCCGAGCACCCAGTAGCGCTGTCCCATGTCTTCCTCCTTACTCGGCCGCGACGAATTGCGCGGCTTCGGTCGATTCTTCGAGCGCCACCGTCGACGCCTGGCCGGCCGAGATGGCGGTGGCGATGGCGTCGAAATAGCCGGTGCCGACCTCGCGCTGGTGGCGGGTGGCGGTATAGCCGTCCGCCTCGGACGCGAATTCGGCCTGCTGAAGCTCGGAATATGCGGTCATGCCATGGTCGCGGTAGCCGCTCGCCAGCTCGAACATGGCATGGTTGAGGCTGTGGAAGCCGGCCAGAGTGACGAACTGGAACTTGTAACCCATCGCGCCCAGCTCGCGCTGGAATTTGGCGATGGTCGCCGCGTCGAGCTTGGCCTGCCAATTGAAGCTGGGGCTGCAATTATAGGCGAGCAGCTTGCCTGGATATTGCTTGTGGACCGCTTCGGCGAAGGCCCGGGCGTCGTCGAGGTCGGGGTGGCTGGTTTCCCACCAGAGAAGGTCAGCGTGGGGCGCGAAGGCGAGGCCGCGGGCGATGCAATGGTCGAGCCCGGTGCCTTCCTGCAATCGATAGAAGCCTTCGGCGGTGCGCTCGCCGGTCAGGAAGCGGCGGTCGCGCTCGTCGATATCGGAAGTGATCAGCCGGGCGCTTTCGGCATCGGTGCGGGCGACGAGCACGGTCGGCACACCGCAGACATCGGCCGCGAGCCGCGCCGCATCGAGGTTGCGGATCGCCGCAGAGCAAGGGATCAAGACCTTGCCGCCCAAGTGACCGCACTTCTTCTCGGACGCCAGCTGGTCCTCGAAATGAACGCCGGCGACGCCGGCCTCGATATAGGCCTTCATCAGCTCGAAGCAGTTGAGCGGCCCGCCGAACCCGGCCTCGGCGTCGGCGACGATCGGCGCGAACCAGTCGCGCTTGGCGCCGCCCTCCATATGCTCGATCTGGTCGGCGCGCTGCAGCGTCCGGTTGATCCGCCGGGCAAGCTCGGGACCGGTGTTGGCCGGATAGAGCGACTGGTCGGGATACATCGCGCAACCGGTGTTGGCATCCGCCGCCGCCTGCCAGCCGGACAGATAGATCGCCTTCAGCCCGGCGCGCACCATCTGCATCGCCTGGTTGCCGGTTACCGCGCCGAGCGCCCGTACCGGCTCGTCCGCGTTCAAAAGCTCCCACAGCCTGAGCGCGCCGCGCCGGGCGATGCTATGCTCGATCGGCACCGAGCCGCGCAGGCGCTGCACATCGTCGGCCGAATAGGGCCGCTCGATGCCCTCGAAACGACCCGATGGAGCGCTCACCACCTGCGTGAATTCGGACATTGGCTGATCCCCTTTGTGAAACGTCCCGGGCACCAAAGCGCGTCCGCTTTGCAAAAGCTTCATGGAAAAGGGCGAATCTGTCAGAACCCTACTTGTGTCGCCTGTAAAAATGTTCACAGATTGACCGATGGCGATCCAGCGCAAGCTTTTCCTCGGAGCGCGATTGAAACGGCTGCGCCGCGAACGCGCCCTCAACCAGAGCGCGATGGCCGCCGAGCTTGGCATCTCCGCTTCCTATCTCAACCATCTCGAACGCAACCAGCGGCCGCTGACTGCCGGCGTGCTGCTGCGGCTGGCCGAGACTTTCGACATCGACGTCAAGAGCTTCGCCTCGGACGGCGCCGACGTCGCCGGCGCCGACCAGCTGACCGAAATCTTCTCCGATGCGATGCTTGCCGACCTCGGCATCGGCCGGTCCGAGCTCGTCGAGCTGGCCGACAATGCGCCGTCGGTCGCCGACGGCATCGTCCGGCTCTACACGGCGCTGCGCGAGCTCCAGCGGCGGCCGGCGGAGGAAGCCGGCGCCGACTTGCGCGTGCTGATCACCCCCGAGACCTGGGTGCGCGACCATATCCAGGCGCAGCGCAACCATTTCCCCGAGCTCGAGGAATGCGCCGAGACGCTCGGCGGCGCCTTGAGCCATCCCTTGTCGGTCGCCGAGCCGCTTCGGCGGCGGCTCAAGGAAGGCTTTGGAGTCGAGGTCCAGATCGTCTCGCCGGAGATGCTCGACGATGCCAGCCAGCATTATGACGCACAACGCCGGCTGCTGATGCTGTCGGCGCTGCTGCGGCCGGAGAACCGCACCTTCGCCCTCGCCTATCAGGTCGCGCTGCTCGAATTCTCAGGCCTGCTGGAGCGCATGGTCGACGCCGCGCGGCCACCCGACGCCGGCAGCCGCAGCCTGCTGCACATGAGCGTCGCCAACTATGCCGCCGGGGCGATCATGATGCCCTACGGTCGGTTCCTGCGGGCGGCCGAGGAGCATCGCTATGCGATCGACCGCTTGTGCGGCCAGTTCGGCGCCAATGTCGAACAAATCTCCCACCGCCTGACGACGCTGGGCCGCTCGGGCGCGCGCGGGGTTCCCTTTTTCATGCTTCGGGTCGATCCGGCGGGAAACATCTCCAAGCGCTACGCCGGCGAGAATTTTCCCTTCTCCCACTTCGGCGGCACCTGCCCGCGCTGGCACTTGCATGCGGCCTTCCAGACCCCAGGCCAAACCATCCGCCAGCTGATCGAGACCCCGGACGGCCAGCGCTATTTCACCATCAGCCGAACCATCGAGCGGCCGATCCGGCCCGACCTTCGCGACGACAGCCTGCTCGCCATCGGGCTCGGCTGCGATGTCCGCCATGCGTCGCGGATCGCCTATGCCGACGGACTCGACTTCGCCAACACGCCGGCGACCCCGGTCGGGCCCGCCTGTGCGATCTGTCCGCGGATGCAATGCGCCTATCGAGCGACCCCGCCTGCCGGCCGGATGCTCGCGGTCCACGAGAACCGCAAGACCATCTCGCCCTACCCGTTCCTGCCAGCCTAGGGCGAGACCGGCTCGCGCTCGAGCGCGGCGCGATCCCAGCCTGCAAGCGTTGCGGCGGCGCCGTAGGTCGAATCGAGGAATTCGGTCAGCATCGCCGCCGGATCGGACGCCGCGCGCACCGCCGCATAGGGAAGGACGAATTCGCCGAGGTCGGAATCGAAGCGAGCTTCGCCGGGGCTGACCACCTGCTCGCGAAAGCCCGGCGGTTCGGGATAGGCATAGCTGTAGAAGATCGGGTCGGCAGCGACGACGCCGCCAGGCCAGAAGCCGGCGCTCGACACTTCATGGCTATAGGCCTCGCGGGTGATGCGGTCGGGCAGGCCGGGAATTCCACCGGGATGGCTGGGCGCCGCGCGGCCCGAGAAACGGGTCGCGGCCAGGTCAAACGCGCCCCAGAAGAAATGGACTGGGCTCGCCTTGCCGCTGAAGCCGGCCCGAAAGCGGGCGAAAATCGGAACGATCGACTGAAGCGCCTGCAACAGCCGGGTCGCACTGGCCGGATCATAGGCCCGCGGCGTCCTATCCTCGGCGAACGGGACCGCGCCTTCGACCTCATTGGGGCGACCGTGAAACCGTGACGGCAGTCGATTCCCGTCGAGCATCGCAATCAAATCGCGATGCAGTCCGGCGATGCTTCCTCCATCGAACGGCAGCAGGTCGGCCACACCGTCGCTGACGTGCAGCGCAATCCCGTGGCGGCAAAGATCGATCGTCAGGGTGAAGCTGCGCCCGTCGCCGGCGGCGGTCGGCAGAGTCGCCAGTCCATTTGCCGTCGGGCGCAAGGTCGCGTGCCAGCCATGGTTGGCCCAGGGGGCGTGGGCGACGCGCAGCTTGCCGAGCATCTGGCTGGCGAGATGGAGCAGGGCGAAGGTCGGTCCATCCGCCGTTGGATCTAGCTCCGGCCAGTCAGCCCGCATCGTTTGAGCCTTTCATTTCGCGAAGCTCCTTTTGCATTTTGCGATGCAGCGCGGCTAGAGCGCGAATACCATGGCCGGCGACGCGGACCTCATCGAACGGATCGAAGCGGCGCCGGACCTTACGGCGCTCGAAGGCTTGCGCGTCGCGGCGCTCGGCAAATCCGGCAGCCTGACCGCAAAGCTCAAGTCGCTCGGTGCGATGGACCCGGAAACCCGCGCCGCCGAGGCACCGAAGATCCACGCGCTGCGCGAGGCGGTCACCGTAGCGATCGCGCAGCGCAAGGCGGCGCTGGAGCAGGCCGAGCTCGACCAGCGGCTGGCAACCGAAGGCCTGGACCTGTCGCTCCCGGCTGCCGAAACGCCGGCCGGAACCGTCCACCCGGTCAGCCAGGTGATGGACGAACTCGCCGAGATTTTCGCCGACCTGGGCTTCGCCGTCGCCGAAGGGCCGGAGATCGAGGAGCAATGGTATAATTTCACCGCCCTCAACATGCCCGAGTTTCACCCGGCGCGGGCGATGCAGGACACATTCTATCTGGAGCCACGCGCCGCCGGCGAGGAGCCGCGCGTGCTTCGCACCCACACCTCGCCCGTGCAGATTCGAGCGATGCAGGAGCGCGGCGCGCCGCTCCGGCTGATCGCCCCGGGGCGAGTCTATCGCTCCGACAGCGACGCCACCCACACGCCGATGTTCCACCAGATCGAGGGGCTGGTGATCGACCGCGCGATTCATCTCGGCCATCTCAAATGGACTCTCGAGACCTTTCTGAAGGCCTTTTTTGAGCGCGACGACATCGCCATCCGCATGCGCCCGTCCTACTTCCCGTTCACCGAGCCGTCGGCCGAGGTCGACATCGGCTGGTCGATCGACAAGGGCCGCCGCGTCGTCGGCGGGTCGGAAGGCTGGATGGAAGTCCTGGGCTCCGGAATGGTCCACCCGCGGGTGATCGCCGATTGCGGCCTCGACCCCGACGAGTGGCAGGGCTTCGCTTTCGGCACCGGCGTCGACCGGCTGGCGATGCTCAAATATGGCATGGACGATCTGCGCGCCTTTTTCGACGGCGATATCCGCTGGCTGAAGCATTATGGCTTTCGGGCGCTCGACGTGCCGACGCTGTCGGGCGGAGTAGGCGCGTGAAATTCTCGCTGTCCTGGCTTAAAGCGCATCTCGACACCGATGCCGACGCGGCGGCGATTGCCGAAACGCTGACCAACATCGGCCTCGAGGTCGAGAGCCTGTCCAACCCGGCCGAGGCGCTGGCGCCGTTCCGCATCGCCAAGGTGCTCAAGGCCGACAAACATCCCGAGGCCGACAAGCTGCAGGTGCTGAGTGTCGATGCCGGAGACGGGCCGGTGCAGGTGGTGTGCGGCGCATCCAACGCGCGCGCCGGAATGCTCGGCGTGTTCGGCGCGCCGGGGGCCTATATACCCGGCTCCGATATGACGCTGAAGGTCGCGGCGATCCGCGGCGTCGAAAGCCATGGCATGCTGTGCTCGGTCCGCGAGCTCGAGCTCGGCGACGAGCATGACGGGATCATCGAGCTTGCAGCCGATGCGCCGGTCGGCGCCGGATTCGCCGCCTGGGCCGGTTTCGACGATCCGCTGTTCGAAATCGCCGTCACTCCCAACCGCCCGGACTGCATGGGCGTGCGCGGCATTGCCCGCGACCTCGCGGCGGCCGGGCTCGGCACTCTGAAGCCGCTCGCCGTGCCCAAGATCGAGGGCAGCTATCCCAGCCCGGTCGATATTCGCATCGAGGATCCGGACGGCTGCCCCGCCTTCTTCGGCCGGGCGATCCGCGGCCTGACCAACGATGCCTCGCCCGACTGGATTCAGCGCCGGCTCAAGGCGGCCGGGCAGCGGCCGATCTCGGCGCTGGTCGACATCACCAATTTTGTGATGCTCGACCTCGGCCGCCCGAGCCACGCCTATGACATCGCCCGGCTCGACGGCGCGCTGGTCGCCCGCGCCGCGCGCGACGGCGAGACGGTGCTGGCGCTCAACGAGAAGGAATATTCGCTCGACCCTTCGATGACGGTGATCGCCGACGAGAGCCGCGTGCACGACATCGGTGGGATCATGGGCGGCGAAGAGTCGAGCGTGACCGCGGACACCGCCGACGTGATGCTCGAAGTTGCTTATTTCACCCCCGGCCGGATCGCCCGCACCGGGCAGAGGCTTGGCCTGACCAGCGACGCGCGCAGCCGCTTCGAGCGCGGCGTCGATCCTGCCTTCCTCGACGATGGCCTCGCCATCCTCACCGGCCTGATCCTCGACGTCTGCGGCGGCGAGGCCTCGCAGGCGATCCGTGCCGGCACGCCGCCAGTTGCGGACGACCGCATATATTTCGACCCGCAGCGGACCCTGGCGCTCGGCGGGGTCGAAGTTCCTGAGCAGCGGCAGCGCGCGATCCTCCAGTCGCTCGGCTTCACCGTCGACGGAGACGAGGTCCGGCCGCCGAGCTGGCGACCCGACATCGACGGCGCCGCCGACCTGGTGGAGGAAATCACCCGAATCCACGGCTATGATCATGTGCCTTCGACTCCGCTCGACCGCGAACCGGGAGTGGCGAGGCCGACCGCCACCCGCTCCCAGCTGATCGCGCGCAATGTGCGCCGCGTTGCCGCCGCCCGCGGGCTCGACGAGGCGGTGACCTGGAGCTTCATTTCCGAAGCGGAAGCGCAAGCCTTCGGCCCGGCCGAGTGGCGGCTGGCCAATCCGATCAGCGAAGAGATGAAGGTGATGCGCCCGTCGCTGCTGCCGGGGCTGATTGCCGCCGCCCGGCGCAACCTCGACCGCGGCGCAGCGTCGGTGCGATTGTTCGAAATCGGCCGCCGCTATCTGGCCGATGACGAGCAGCCGACGGCGAGCTTGTTGCTGGCCGGCGAAAAGCGGCCGCGGCACTGGCGGTCGGGCAAGGCGCAAGCGTTCGACGCGTTCGACGCCAAGGCGGAAGCGCTGGCGCTGCTCGAGGCGGCGGGAGCGCCGGTCGCCAGCCTTCAGCTGTTCGCCGATGCCGGGCCGACCTGGCATCCGGGCCGGTCGGCGACTTTGCGGCTGGGCCCGAAGACGATCGTCGCCATGTTCGGTGAGCTTCACCCGCAGCTGCAGAAAAGCCTCGACGCCCCGGCGGGCACGGTCGCCGCGGACATCTTCCTCGACGCCATCCCGGGGGCCAGGCAGAGCGGACGGTCGCGCCCCGCTTTTGCGCCGCCGCCGCTGCAACCGGTAACCCGCGACTTCGCCTTCCTGGTTCCCGACGACCTTGCCGCCGACGCCCTCGTCCGGGCGATCCGGGGCGCGGACAAGGCGGCGATCACCGCCGCCCGGCTGTTCGACCGGTTCGAGACCGCGGACGGACTGTCGCTGGCAGTGGAAGTGACTCTGCAGCCGGGCACCAAGAGCTTCACCGATGCCGAAATCGCCGATATTTCCGGGCGAATCGTCGACGTTTCGGAAAAGCTGGGCGCCAGATTACGCGGCTGAGCTTTCGAGCGCGTTGATTGCCGCGTGCACGCGGCGTTCGATCTCGTCGCGCTTCAGGCCGGGCGGAATCGTCTCGCCGACCAGGAAGGTTATGGTGCCGCTGCGCTTCGCCAGCCCGCGCCCCCACAGGCGGCCGCTGTCGACCGCCACCGGCACCACCGGCAGGCCAAGCGCCCGGTAGAGGCCGGCGAAACCGGCCTGAAGCGGAGGCGCCTGGCCCGGCGGCACCCGCGTGCCTTCCGGAAAGATGATCAGCGGCCGCTGCTCGGCGATCGCTTCCCTGCCGCGCGCGAGCATCGCCCGAAGCGCCTTGGCCCCGGCCTGGCGATCGACCGGAATGACGCCGTAGCGCCGGGTCATCCAGCCGAACAAAGGCATCTCCGACAGCTCGCGCTTGACGACGATCACCGGGGTTTCGGCCAGCCGCAGCATCTCGATCGTCTCGTACATCGACTGATGCTTGACTGCGATCAGCAGCGGCCCCGGCGGAATCGTCCCGTCGACTCTCTGCTGGATGCCGAGCAGCGAATGCGACAGTCGTCGGTGGAACCCCGACCAGCCGAGGACCACGGCCCGCACCGGCGCGGTGCCGGCCAGGCTCCCGGCCATTCCGGCGAGCGAGAACAACAGCGTCCCCGGATAAAAGATCATGTTGAACAGTAGCGAGCGGACGAGCTGCATTACACGTCGAGCCAGACGGCGATCCTGCGCAGCAGATATTTATTATATTCGGCGAACAGGGTCGAAAAACTGGGTTCGGTGCGGACCGCATCCTCGACAATGGCATAATCGCCGCCAAGCACGCGTCCGAACTCGTAGCCGGCGCGGGGCATGTGCCAGTCGCTGGTGATCAGGCGCAGCGAACGATATTCATTGCGGTCGAGCCAGCGCTTGGCTTCTTCCGCGTTAGACCGTGTATCGACCGATTCGCTGCCAAGATCGACGCAGCAGCGCAGCAACCGATCCTTGCCGCCGAGCCGCGCGACCAGATCGGGCTTGGTGACCAGCGGATCGGCGCCGGAGACCAGCAGCCGTTTCGCGGTTCCCCGCTCGAGCGTGTCGACCGCATGCTCGATCCGCCCGCCGCCACCGGTGAGGACGACCACCGCATCGGTCCGGACATCCTGTTCGGCCGGCCGGCCCAGAGTAACGGCGAAGACAGCGAAGCCGAGCGCGTAGAGCAGCAGCAGCAGGGACAGGAAGCGGGCGATCATGGCGCCTTGCGCAATGCCCCGAGCACCGCCGCGCGCGCAACCAGTGTGGCGATCACCACCGCCGCGAGCGGCAGCAGGAAGAGAAGCAGCAGATCGCCGCCGTCGAGCGGCGCCCGGCCGGCAAGATCACCTGCGAGACCGCCGCCGCGCTGCGCGATGAGCAGCAAAACGAAGGCGGCGATCGCTCCGCCGGCAAGGCTGCCGCCGAGCGCATCCAGCGCGATCTTGCGCTGGAACATGGCGGCGATCTGCTGGTCGGTGGCGCCGACGCCGTGCATGATCTCGACCGTTGGGCGGTGCGTGTCGAGCGCCCCGCGGGCCGCAAGCACGACCGCGGCCGAGGCGGCGACGGCCATCAGCAGCACCAACACCAGCGCCGTCCATTGCAGCGCCCGCAACGATTGGGTGAGCGGCTGAAGGGTCGCGCGCTCGGCGACCATCCGCCCACCGGCAACGCGTCGCTCGAGCGCGGCGGCGATCGCCGCGGGATCGGCCTCGGGTGCGAGGTCGAAATGGATCAGCGCCGGCAGCGGCAGGTCATCGCCGAGCCCGGCCGGGCCGACCCAGCGCTCCAAAGTCCGCCGCATCTCCGCCTCGGGCACCGGTTCAATGTCGGTTACTCCGGCCGTGGAGCGCAGCACGGACACCGCCGCGGCAAGCTGCCGCCCGTCGGGCAATTGGGCGACGTACCGATGCTCTGCGGCCGTGGCGACGACGCCGGCGGCATTGGCAAGGGCGAGCCCGACCGCGGCAATCAGCACCATGGCGAAGGTCATGATCGCGATCACATAGGTCGTCGGGCCGCGCAGCGCCCCGGTGCGCAACAACCGCCGGTCGGCCGGCGACGGAGAGAAGAGCGAGCCGATCATGACCTCGCGTCCGCCGCGGCCGCCGACGATAGCGGCGGATTCTTCAACGCGCCGGTCGGATCGACCATCGACCCGTTCTCAAGGCGGATCATCTGCGCGCCCGGTATTCGGGCGATCAGCCCGACGTCATGGGTGGCGACGACGATCGTCGTGCCCAGCCGGTTGAGGCCGCTGAACAGGTGCATCAGCCGCTCCGCCATTTCCGCATCGACGTTGCCGGTCGGCTCGTCGGCGACCAGCAACTCGGGCTGACTGATCACCGCGCGGGCGATCGCCACCCGTTGCTGCTCTCCGCCGGACAGGGTCGGCGGCCGGGCGCTGGACCGGTCGGCGAGCCCGACCCAGGCGAGCATCTCGCGGACCGGGCCCTCGAGTTCGGCGCCGCTTTGCCCGGCGATGCGAAGCGGCAAGGCGACATTGTCGAACGCCGACAAATGCGGGATTAGCCGGAAATCCTGAAAGACGACGCCGATCCGCCGACGGAAGGCAGGCAGCACGTCGCGGGGGGCGTCGCCGAGCTCCTCGCCGAACAGGCTGATTCGTCCGCGGGTCGGTCGTTGCGCGAGGTAGAGCAGCTTGAGAAGCGAAGTCTTGCCGGCGCCCGACGGGCCGGTGAGGAAGTAGAAGCCGCCGTGGCCGAGGCGAAAATCGAGGTCGCGAAGTACCTCCGCTCCGGTCCCGTACCGCAGGCCGACGCTATCGAACTCGACGATCGCGGACAGCGGTTCGCCCTCCCCATGCGAGCCCGGCTTGTCGCACGAAGGCCGCCGCCTTGCCAATGGTCTTGCATTCCTGTTTACCCTCGGCGCCAAGCCCGGAGAGGACTTGGCGAATGATCCTGACCTGCCCCGCCTGCGCGACTCAATATGCCGTGAAGGACGGAGCCATCCCGCCGGGTGGGCGAAAAGTCCGCTGCGCGTCGTGCCGGCACAGCTGGCACCAGGATGGCGAGCCGCTGGAGGATCCCGGCGAAGCGGGCGAGGCGATCCAGCAGCCGGGGGACGCCGGCAGCGAAGACCAATCTTTGGCCGAAGTCGGGTTCGCCGACGACATTGCGCCCCAGCCAGACATCGCGGACGAGGGGGATGCATATGCGCCGCTCGACGAACCGCCGGTGGAAGTCCCCCCAGCAGCGGACGACGGCGCCCTTGAGGACCAACCGCCCGACCGCGAAGAAGACACGCGAGTTTGGGGCTCGTCGGCGGAGGATTTCCGCCCCTTTGCCGATCGCGAACCCGAGACTGGCCGCCGCCGCGGGCTTGTCGCAGTCGGGATCGCGCTGGTGCTGATCGCGGCGATCGCCGCCGCGATCTGGTTCCTGGCGCCGCCCGCATGGCAGGAGCGGCTGGGGCTGGCGACCGCGTCCGCAGAAACGCCGTTGCAGCTGATGATGACGCACAGCGACCGGACGCAACTGGAAAGCGGCAACGAGCTGCTGGCCGTCAGCGGTCGGGTGATCAACCCGACTGACCGCCAGCAGGAAGTGCCGCCTATCCGAGCCGAGTTGCGCAGCAGCTCGGGCGAACTGGTCTACAGCTGGACGATCCCGGCCCCGACGCCCGTGCTAGCGCCCGGAGCGAGCGCTAGCTTCAACAGCGCCGAACTCGACGTGCCGGCCGGCGGCGACGAGTTGACGGTCACACTTGGCGAGCCAAGCACCTGATTTTCAAGGAAATTCTGTAAGCCTCACGCTCCGGACGTTACCCTCGCGATCGCGCAGGCGACTGGTTCGAAGGCTCGCCCCATGGTCGAGCGCGTCCTGCTCGTCGCCGAGCCTGATCGACGCGGCGCGGACGATCCGCACCAGCGCCTGCGCCTGGCGCTGCTCGACCTGGACCGGCCGGGGTTCGGCAGTCGCGGTCGAGGCGGCGGCGGTGAGGACGAGCCAGATCATGACGCGACACTAAACGCCCGCGCACCGCAATGGTAAAGAGAGTCTTAAGGCGCCTGTCCCGCAGCGGGACGGTGGGGCGGCATTGCGCCGGATAATCGGCTTTGCTAGACGCCGCGCCCTGCCGGGAGCGACGATCGGCGATCGTCTGCCTCAATTCTCATGACGTGCGGTCGTGGCGGAACTGGTAGACGCGCAGCGTTGAGGTCGCTGTGGCCGAAAGGCCGTGGAAGTTCGAGTCTTCTCGACCGCACCATCCC
>CAYUWJ010000148.1:0-7341 GCA_964448315.1 uncultured Sphingomonas sp.
CAGGGCCGCCGGCAGATCCTCCAGGACGTACCGATCTCGGCCAACGTCGTGTCGGGCGAGGCGCTGGCAAATAGCGGCGCAACCGATATCCGCGAGCTCACCCAGCTCGCCCCGTCCCTGCTCGTATCCTCCACCGGCAACGAGGCCAACGGATCCGCCCGCATCCGCGGCATCGGCACGGTCGGCGACAATCCGGGCCTGGAAAGCTCGGTCGCGGTGTTCATCGACGGCGTTTACCGCCCGCGCAGCGGCGCGGCCCTCAACGAACTTGGTCCCATCGAGCGGGTGGAAGTGCTGCGCGGGCCGCAGGGCACATTGTTTGGCCGCAACACATCGGCCGGGCTGATCAACGTCATTACCGAACAGCCGCGCTATGCGCTCGAGGGCTACGGCGCCTTCACCTACGGGAATTACGATGCGATCCGCCTGGAGGGCGGCGTAAACGTTCCCATGGGCGATACGGTCGCGGGCCGAATCGACGGCGTGTACTTCAAGCGCGACGGCTTTTACGATGACGTCACCAACGACGTCACGGTGAACAACCGCGACCGCTATCTTCTACGCGGCCAGCTATTGTTCGAACCAAGCGACACTCTCAGGTTCCGGCTGATTGGCGACTATTCGAGCAAGGACGAATCCTGCTGCGCGGCGGTCTTCGTTCAGCCGGAGTTCGCGCCCATGGCCCGTATCAGCCCGGGGCTGGATCCGTTCACGCAACCGGACCCAAATTCGCCGGCGCTAACCAGCACGTCGAACCCGATTATTCCGATCCTGCTCGCGCTTGGCCAGGATCCGCGCGCGCTGAGCGACGACATGTTCGACCGCAACATTTACCCGACCGCCGGCCGATCCTACGCCGGCGATACCGAGGACTATGGGATTTCGCTCGAAGCCAATTGGAATCTCGGGGCCGCCGAGCTGACGTCGATCACCGCCTATCGCGAATATTCGAACACGCAAGGCTCCGACACCGACTATACGACAGTCGACATCCTTTACCGTGAGCCCGGCCCCGACGCCGGCGCTCGCGAATTCGAGACATTCAGCCAGGAACTGCGACTGCAAGGCGAGGCGTTCGGGGGAGCTCTCGACTGGTTGGTCGGAGGCTATTTCGCCAGCGAAGACCTTACCGTCCGCGAAAATCTGAAGTTCGGCAGCCAATATGGCGCCTTCGCGCCGTGCCGGATAGTGCTGGCGATCAATCCGGCGCTGGTGTCGCCGCAAAGCACCGGCTGTCTCAGTGCCGGCGGGCGCGGCGCCTTGCTGGCCGCGAACGGCGGCGCCGGGGCATTCGGGCCGGCAACCCCGCTGATCTTTAGCGGCCTCGACCGGCTCGCTACCGTCAACAATGTCGGCGACGACGGCACTCGTTATTTCCAGGACAGCACGAATTACGCTCTGTTCACGCACAACATCATTCACATTACCGACCGGCTCGATCTCACTTTGGGCCTGCGCTACACCATCGAGGACAAGAAATTTTCGGCTGATTTCAACAACAACAACACGATCTGCCCGGCGCAGCGGGCGGCGCTTTCGCCGCTGCTGCCGTCTCCGCTCGGCGGCCTGGCGGGCGGGCTCATCTCGCTCACCTGCCAAGGCAATTCGTCGAGCGAGCTGAACGGCCTCAACATCAGCGACGATCGCGATGAGGATCAGTTCACCGGCACCGCCGTTCTGTCCTACAAGCCGGTTGATTCCGTTCTGCTCTACGCAAGCTATTCGCGCGGCTACAAAGCCGGCGGCTTCAATCTCGACCGCTCGGCTTTGACCGGCAGTTTCTTCAGTCCCGCCGACCCGCAGGGCCTTAACAATCTTTCGGTCATCGTCGGACCAGGCGTTCTCAATGATCCCGCCAATTTGCAGTTCGACGAAGAGACGGTGGACGCCTTCGAAATCGGCGCCAAATATAGCTCGCGCGGACTCAATTTGTCCCTCGCCCTGTTCCGCCAGGAGTTCAGCAATTTCCAGCTCAATACCTTCAACGGAACCGTTTTCCTCGTCCAGAACGTCAACGCTTGCAGCACTGATCTGAATGGGGCCGACCAAGACGCCTTCGCCCTCACCGGCAGCTGCGATCCGAGCGACGTCGTCCCCGGCGTGGTTTCGCAAGGCGTCGAGCTTGAAGGGTCCTTTGTTCCCATGCGCGATCTGATGCTCACCGCCGGCATGGCCTACGCCGACGCGAGCTATAAGAACGATCTGATCGGGAATGACAGAGGCACGCCGCTCGATCCCGCGCTGCGGCTGCTACCGGGCGACAATGTTTCCAATGCGCCGGAATTCGTCGCCACCGGCTCCCTCACCTGGACCCCGCCGATCGGCAACAGCGGCCTTTCCGGCCTGTTCTTCGTCAACGCGCGCTATTCCGACGATTATAACACTGGGTCGGACCTGCTGTTTGGCAAGGAGCAGAAGAGCTTCACCGTGGTTAACGGCCGCGTCGGCATCCGGGGACCGGACGATAGCTGGTCGCTCGAGGCCTGGGTGGCGAACCTGTTCGACGAGGAATATACGCAGGTGGCGTTCAATACGCCGTTCATCGCGCCCCAGCAGACCTATTCCGCCTTCTTGGCCGAGCCGCGCACCTACGGCCTGACGCTGCGCGCGACTTTTGGCCCGAGCCGGCCGGCCATGGTCTATGATCCGCCGCCGCCGCCGCCGCCGCCTCCGCCGCCTCCGGCAACTCAGGTCTGTCCGGACGGAAGCGTGATTGATGCGACCGCCTACTGCCCGGCGCCGCCACCGCCGCCACCACCACCGCCGCCGAGCGGCGAGCGCGGCTGACTGCGGGCCGACGGCGAATACCAGGGTCCCGCCGCTTGTCGGCGGGACCCTGCCCGTTTCCAGTCAGGCCGCACTCGCTTCCTTTTCTTCGCCGGCCGCGGCGACCAGCGCCTGGCGCAGCTCGGCGGCGTCGTCGGCGGTGAGCTTCCTGCCGTCTGATCGGGTCAGATAGAAGACGTCGACCGCGCGCTCGCCATAGGTGGCGATATGCGCCGAGTGAATCTGGTGGCCGCAGTCGTGGATGGCCCGGGCCAGCGCCGCCAGCAGCGCGGTGCGGTCGAGGGCATTGACCTCGACCACGGTTGTCCGGCTCGACGCCCGCTCGGCGATCACCACCGACGGAGCGATCGAAAAAGCGGCGGCGCCGCGGCGCGGCTGCGGTCCGGCATCGGGCAGGCGCGGCGGAGTGTTGCTGTTCAGCGCGGCGACGACCGAACGCACCAGCCGGTTGCGCAACCTTTTGTCGGAATAGGAACGGCCCTGCGCGTCCTGGACGAGCAGATTGTCGAGCGCCATCTTGTCGCGCGTCGTGTGAATCCGGGCATCGATGATGCTGGCGCCGGCCGACGCCAGGCCGGCGCAGATGCGAAAGAACAGCCCCTCCCGGTCGGCCGTGAAGACCGAAATGCGGGTCGCGCCGCTGTCCTCATCCTCCTCGGCGACAACGCTCGGCTCGAGATCGCCGATGCGCGCTTCGGCCGACGCGATCTGGAGCGCGTTGGACAATTGCACCGGCAGCGGCTCGGCAAGCCAATAGCTGTCCGGCAGGCGCTTCATGTGCGCTTTGGCCGCGCTCGCCTTCCAGCCGAGCGCAAGCGCCAGCTCTCGGTGGCGCTCGGCGACCATCTCGGGGCGCCCGCGCTGCTTGTGGCCAAGGCGCAGCCGCTCCTCGGCGGAATCGAACAGGGTGCGAAGCAACACCCGCTTCCAGTCGGTCCAGGTGCCGGGCCCGACCGCGCGGATGTCGACCACGGTCAGGATCAGCAGCAGTCGCAGCCGCTCGGGGCTTTGCACCTGGGCCACGAAGTCCTCGATCGTCTTGGGATCGGCAAGGTCGCGCTTGAACGCCGTCGCCGACATCAACAGATGGTGCCGGACCAGCCAGGCGACGGTCTCGGTCTCGGCGGCATCGAGGCCGAACCGGGGGCACAGGCGATGAGCGATCTGCTCGCCCAGCACGCTGTGGTCGCCGCCCCGGCCCTTGGCGATGTCGTGCAGCAAAACGGCGACATATAGCGTCCGCCGCGAGGCGATCTGGCGGAACAGCGCCGTCGATAGCGGATGATCCTTGGCGAGCTCGCTGCGCTCGATCGCCGCCAGCAGCCCGATCGCGCGGATCGAATGCTCGTCGACCGTATAATGGTGATACATGTCGAACTGCATCTGGGCGACGACCCGGCCGAAATCGGGAACGAAGCGGCCGAAGACGCCGGCCTCGTTCATCCAGCGCAACACGACGTCGGGCGCTTGCAGATCGGTCAGCACCGCCATGAACAGCGCATTCGCCTTCGGGTCGCGGCGCACCTTCTGGTCGATCAGCTTGGCATCGCGCGTCGCGCTTCGCATCGCGTTGGGGTGGATCTCCAGCCCCTCCTTTGCCGCCAGCGCGAACAGCTCCAGCAGTCGGGTCGGGTCGGCCTTGAAGAAATCCTCATCTGGAATCGACAGCCGCCCGCGATCGAGCGTGAAACCGTTGAGCCGCTTCGGCCGCCGGCGAATGTTCGGCAGCGCCAGGCGAAAGC
Organism: uncultured Sphingomonas sp.; assembly: GCA_964448315.1. Classification (GTDB taxonomy): domain Bacteria; phylum Pseudomonadota; class Alphaproteobacteria; order Sphingomonadales; family Sphingomonadaceae; genus Sphingomicrobium. Next base: position 4,530 of record CAYUWJ010000148.1, read on the forward strand.
TCTTCCTGCCCAGCTGCTCGTCGAGCTGGGCGAGGAAGATTCCGGTCAAATTGCCGACCGCCTTGGCGTTGAGGAAATAGAATTGCATGAAGCGCTCGACGGCCGATTTGCCCGGCCGGTCGGCATAGTTCATCGCCGCCGCGATCTGTCGCTGATGATCGAATCCCAGCCGCTCTTCGGCCCGTCCCGCGGCGAGGTGGAGGTGGCAGCGGACCGACCAGAAGAATCGCTCGGCGCGGTCGAAGCGCCGATACTCGGCGGCGGTGAACAGGCCGGCGCGGACCAGCTCCGCCGGCTGGTCGACGCCATGAACATATTTGCCGATCCAGTAGAGCGTGTGGAGATCGCGAAGCCCGCCCTTGCCGTCCTTGACGTTGGGCTCGACGACATAGCGGCTGTCCCCCATCCGCTTGTGCCGCTCGTCCCGCTCGGCAAGCTTGGCGGCGACGAATTCGGCGGCGCTGACGGCGACGATCTCCTTGCGCGACCGCTGCACGGCAAGCGCGAACGGCGCCTCCTCGCCCCAGATCAGGCGGGATTCGAGGAACGCCGTCCGGACCGTCATGTCCGATTGTGCAAGCCTGATCAGCTCGTCGACCGAGCGCAGCGAATGACCGACCTTCAAATTCAGGTCCCACAGCAAATGGAGCAGCCGCTCGGCCGCTCTTTCCGCGGCCGCCGTCGGCTTGCGGGCGGTCAGGAACATCAGGTCGAGGTCGCTGTACGGCGCCATCTCGCCGCGGCCGGTGCCGCCGAGGCCGACGATCGACCAGTTCGGCGGCTTGTCCCCGGCGACGAAGTCGTGCGCCGCCCGGACCAGCTGGTCGTGGAGAAAGGCGGTCGCCCTGGCGGCAATCCGGCCGCGTCCGGGCTCGGCGGCAAGCCGGCCGGCGATCTCGGCCCGGCCGGCATCGAGCGCATCGGCCAGAAGCCCGCCCGCCTGTCGCGATCGGGCGCGGCCTTCGGGCAGCCGATCGAGGGCGTCGGCGAGCGACCGGCGATCGATGATCGCGCGGCGATTTTCGAGTCCGTCGAACCGGCCGGCGCTCATTCGCCGCGCTCGGCGGCGAGCCGCTTCAGCCGGTACAAAAGCTCGAGCGCCTCGCGCGGCGCAAGGCCGTCGGGATCAAGCGAGCCTAGCGCTTCCAGCACCGGGTCGGGGGCCTGCTCCGGCTCGGCGGCGGCGAACAGCGGCAGATCGTCGAGCCCGGCGGCGATTCCGCCGGTCGCGTCGCGCCCGGCTTCGAGCTTGGCCAGCACCGCCTTGGCCCGGCCGACGACCCGCGGCGGCAGGCCGGCGAGTTTGGCGACGGCGATCCCGTAGCTGCGGTCGGCGGCGCCGTCGGCGACTTCGTGAAGAAGCACCAGATCGCCTTTCCACTCGCGCGCCCGGACATGGTGCAGCGACAGCGAATCGAGCCGGCCGGCAAGCCGGGTCAGCTCGTGATAATGGGTCGCGAACAAGGTCCGGCAGCCGATCTGGTCGTGCATTGCTTCGACCACCGCCCAGGCGATCGCCAGCCCGTCATAGGTCGAGGTGCCGCGGCCGATCTCGTCGAGGATCACCAGGCTGTTCGGGCTCGCTTGGGCGAGGATGGCGGCGGTCTCGACCATTTCGACCATGAAGGTCGAGCGGCCGCGGGCGAGATTGTCGGACGCCCCGACCCGGCTGAACAATCGGTCGACCAGCCCGACCCGGGCGCGCGACGCGGGCACGAAGCTGCCGGCCTGGGCGAGCACGGCGACGATCGCCGCCTGGCGCAGGAAGGTCGACTTGCCGCCCATATTGGGTCCGGTGATCAGCCACAATCGGTCGTCGGGGCCGAGCGAAAGGTCGTTGGGGACGAACCGCTCGCCGGCCGCGCCGAGCGCCGCCTCGACGACCGGATGGCGGCCGGCCTCGATCTCCAGGCACGGTGCGTCGTCGATCGCCGGTCGCGCCCAGCCGCCTTCGGCCGCGCGGATCGCGTGCGACGTTGCGACATCGATCCGGGCGATGGCGTCGGCGGTTGCCAATATGGATTGCGCCGAGGCCAGCGCCAGCGCCGTCAGCTCTTCGGCATGATCGGCTTCGGCGGCGATCGCCCGGGCTCCGGCCTCGACTACCCGGCCGGCTTCCTCGTGCAGTTCGGGCGAGTTGAATCGGACCGTTCCGGCCAGCGTCTGGCGGTGGATGAAGCCCGAATCGTCCGCCATCAGCCGGTCGCCGTGGCGGGCCGCGACTTCGATATGATAGCCGAGCACCGCATTGTGGCGGATCTTCAGCGACGGGATTCCGGTCGACTCGCGATAGCGGCTTTCGAGCGCGGCGATCGCCCGGCGGCCATCGGAGCCGGCGGCGCGCAGTTGGTCGAGCGCCGCGTCATAGGCTTGCGCGATATAGCCGCCCTTCGCGGCATCGATCGGCGGCGACTCGACCAGCGCGCGCTGCAATCGCTCGACCAGCGCGTCATGCCCGCCGAGCGTCGGCAGCAGCGCGGCGAGCAGTGCCGGGCGATCCGGCTCGCCGCCAAGCTCCGCCTGCAGCGCCGCGGCGGCGGCGAGTCCGTCGCGCAGCTGGGCAAGGTCGCGCGGCGACCCGCGGCCCGCGGTCAGCCGGCCGAGCGCCCGGGCGACGTCGGGCAGCGCTTTCAGCGCGGCGTGGATTCGGTCGCGGCGCAGAGCGTCGGAGAACAGCCAGGCGACCAGCGCCAGCCGCGCCTCGACCGCCGGCCGGTCGGTCAGCGGCGCCGACAGGTCGGCGCAGAGCAGCCGCCGACCGGCCCCGGTCGCGCAGCGGTCGATCTCGCCGAGTAGGCTGCCGGCGACGCTG
>CAYUWJ010000149.1:0-9617 GCA_964448315.1 uncultured Sphingomonas sp.
GTCCGGGCACATCTGCGTCTCCGGAGGCGGCGGCGGTGGTGGCGGCAGCGGCGGCGGAGGCGGCGGCGGCGGAGGTGCCGCGAAGAACGCCTGGCGGATAGTGAGGCCGATCGTCCGTGGTGTGCCGATGTTGTAGCCGAGCCGCGCTCGTCCGCCGCGTTCGCGGTCGAACGACAGCCTCGGGTTCTCGTCGAACAGATTGTTGACATAGGCGACCACCTCGAGGCCGCTGTCCCATTCGACACCGGCCGAAAGGCTGACCAGCTGGTAGGACGGCAACTTCAGGTCGAGCGTCGTCACTTCGCTTCCGTCCATGCCGTTGAACGGCAGTCCGTGCGGGAAGGACCGCGGATTGTCTTCCTGATCGCTCGGCTGCGTGTAGCGGCTGCCGACGTGCTGGACCGAGCCGTTGACATACCAGTCGGCATTGTTGCTGAACCGCTGCGAGTAGGTCGCCGTGGCCGCGATCTGGAACTTGGGAACGCTCGGCAGGCGGTTGCCTTCGCGGATGCCGGTTCGCGTCGCCAGCGGCTCGTCGAGCGTGGTGTCGAACTCGGCTTCGATGAGACTTCCGGCGATCGACAGGTCGAGGCCCTGCATCGGCCGCGCCGCAAACTCGGCCTCGATGCCGGTGGTGTGCGCCTTTTCGACGTTGAAGACGATGCGCGACGAGCAGCTGCCGGCATCGACGGTGACCTGCAGATCCTTGATGCGCGTATGGAAAACGGCGGTGTTGAAGGTGATCGGCCCCTGCGAATATTTGAGGCCGGCCTCATAGTTCCACAGCGTTTCATCGTCATAAGCGCCTGCGGCGAACGGACCGTAGATAGCCTCGTCCTCAGCACTGCAGAGCGGAATGTTTATCGGATCGTTGACGCCGCCCAGGCGGAAGCCCTTCGCCGCCTGGACGTTGACGTTGAGGTTGCCGGTCGGCTCCCAAGTGCCGATCAGGCGCGGGCTGAATCCGTTCGATGACGTTTTGTCAGCGAGTCGCGTGTCGCTGTTCGAAAAGACGCCGCCGGAAATGAAGTCGCGCTTTTCCTTGAAGTCGTAATAGCGGCCGCCGGCGGTCAGTTTGAACTGGCCGAAGGCGTAGCTGCCCTCGCCGAACACCGCCGTCTGCCTGATGTCGTATGGCAGGTCGGCATTATAGGGGGAATCAGCCCCGAAGCCGTTTCTGAGATCGGCGGAAGTTATGCCGGCTACGGGGATCAGGAAGAATTCGTCGACAAAGGCATCGTAGCCCGGAGTGGGCAGGCGCTGCTGATACAGGCGTTCGGTATCGGAATAGAAGACACCGACAACCCACTCCAACGGGCCGGGGGCGGTCGAGGAGAGACGCAGCTCCTGGGCCCATTGTTTGAGTTCGGTAGTGTCGCGAAGATTCGACGGAATGTTGGTCACTGCGTCAGGCAAGCCGAGGTCGACCGAAACCGAATGGGTCAGCGCCGATGCGTCGCGGCTAACGAGGATGTCGCGGTCGATGTAGTTTGTTACCGACGTCAGCTCGACGCCGCCGAAGCCGATGCTCGCGGTCAGGTCGGCGAGCAGCGTATCGTCCCTGAACTCCTCGCGCATCAGAAGATATTGCTCGCGGTCGTCATAGACATGGGACGGCGTCGTGAATTCGTTGAGATAAAGGTTGAACACCTCTTCGCGGTTGAAGCCGTTGGCGCGGACTTCCTGATAGACGACGCGCGGCGTGATGCGGACGTTCTCGACCGGCTCCCACAGCAACGAGACCCGGCCGCCGATGCGGCGGCCGTCGTTGACGTTCTTGCCGCTTGCCGGCCCGAGCGCATCGACGAAGCCGGCGTAGTGCGTGCCGTAGCCCACCGCCCGAAGCGCCGCGGTCGGACCGAGCGGCACGTTGATCGCGCCCTTGAGGTGGCCACCGAAGTCGCTTTCATCGACGATGTTGACGTTGCCCTCGATCAGCCCCTCGGTCACGCCGAGACGCGGCTGATTGGTGATGTAGCGCAGCGTTCCGCCGACCGAGCCGGAGCCGAACAGGGTTCCCTGCGGCCCGCGCAGAGTTTCGACGCGATTGAGATCGAACAGGTCGAAATCGGGCGTGAACAGCGATAGCGAAATCACGCTTTCGTCGAGATAGACGCCGACCTGTTCCTTGACGCCCGGCTGGTCGCGGACGATCTGGCCGGCCGAGACGCCACGCACCGAAACCTGGCTCTGGCCCGGCCCGAGGTTCTGCACGGCAAGGCCGGCGATGTTGCGGCTGATGTCCTCGATCGTTTGGGCATTCGCCCGCTGAATGTCTTCCTCGGTCTGCGCGTTGATCGAGAAGGGGACGTCCTGGACGGTCGATGCGCGCTTGGTCGCGGTGACGATGATCTCGTCGCCGAAAACGTCCTCGGGCTGGTTCGCGACCTGCGCGATTTCTTCCTGCTCTGTCTGGGCGAAGGCCGGCGAAGCAACGGCGATTGCGGCCGTGCCAAGCAGCAAAATGGCTGAAGTGCGCATGTATGGTCCCCTCGTTTGGTGCGCGTAACGAGCAAGGATTAGGCAAAACGGCAATTTTTTGCGAGCCGCGCGGGCTTTGATGACAGCTTTCAAGCCATACTGTTGCCCGGAGGATACAACGAGAGCGTCAAACGAAAGGCAGCATTGCGCGCGGCGGGCAGACGGTCGGGCCCGCGCCACGATCGGCGAGGAAGATATGGCGGACAATTTCCGCCTGCTGCTCAAGGCCATAGCGGTCGAACGGCCGGCCGGGCACCAGCTGGTAGCGATAGCGGCAGAACGGGTGGCGCATCAGCGGCAGATAGAAGCGGCCGCGGGCCTGCGCCTGCCAGACATGGGTCATTTCATGGATGAACAATCCTTGCCGGTGGAGCGGTTCGGTGGAAAAATCTTCGGACCATGTCGGCGAGTGAGGATGAAAATGGATATTGCCGGTCGGCGCCATGACGATAGAGCGCGGCTGGAACGGCCACCATTTGCGGCGCACCATCCGGACTTGGGCATAGTTGATGGCGTCGCCGAACACCGAGCGGGCCAAAGCGATTTCGCCGGAGGTCAGCTGGCGGGAAGACATGGCCGCTTTCCTTGCGAGTAGCGGAGCGGCGACGCAAGGACGGAGCATGGGCGGCACTTGCCGGTTCCGGTGCGCGTCGCTAGGGCAGCTTCAAATAATAATGGAGGAAGCGTCCCATGAGCGAGACTGCGGATCGGGTGAAGAAGATTGTCGTCGAACATCTTGGCGTCGAGGCGGATAAGGTGACCGAGGACGCAAGCTTCATCGATGACCTTGGCGCCGACAGCCTCGATATCGTCGAATTGGTGATGGCCTTCGAGGAAGAGTTCGGAGTCGAGATCCCCGACGACGCGGCCGAAAAGATTGCGACCGTCAAGGACGCGATCGAATATATCGAGCAGAACAAGGGCTGATTCCGTCCTATTCCGTTCACCCTGAGCCTGTCGAAGGGCTGCCCATTCTCGCAATGCGTATTAAACAGTCCAGGGCTTCGACAGGCTCAGCCCGAACGGGTCTGGGCCTGTTTGATTTTGGAGTTGGGAAATGCGTCGAGTAGTGGTCACCGGTCTGGGGCTCGTCACTCCGCTGGGCGCGGACGTCGAGACTTGCTGGCAGAACATCGTCGGCGGCAAGAGCGGCGCCGGGCCGATCACGCGGTTCGACGCAAGCGACCAGAAATGCCGCATCGCCTGCGAGGTCAAGCCCGCCGATCATGACTATGGCTTCGACCCGGGCAAGCGCGTCGACCACAAGGTTCAGCGGCAGGTCGACCCGTTCATAGTCTACGGCCTCGATGCCGCCGGCCAGGCGATCGAGGACGCCGGCCTGACCGACATGCCCGAAGCGATGCGGCTTCGCGCCGGCTGTTCGATCGGGTCGGGGATCGGCGGCCTGCCGGGAATCGAGCTGGAAAGCCTGGTTCTGCATGAAAAGGGACCGGGGCGGGTCAGCCCGCATTTCGTCCACGGCCGGCTGATCAACCTGATCTCGGGACAGGTGTCGATCAAATATGGGCTGATGGGCCCCAACCATGCGGTCGTCACCGCCTGCTCGACCGGCGCCCATTCGATCGGCGACGCGGCGCGGATGATCAAGGATGACGATGCCGACATCATGCTCGCCGGCGGCGCCGAGGCGACCATCTGCCCGATCGGCATCGCCGGCTTCGCCCAGGCGCGCGCGCTCAGCACCAATTTCAACGACCGGCCGGAACAGGCCAGCCGCCCCTACGACCGCGACCGCGACGGATTCGTCATGGGTGAGGGCGCGGGCGTCGTCGTGCTCGAAGAATATGAGCATGCGAAAAGGCGCGGGGCCAATATCTACGCCGAAGTGATCGGCTATGGCCTGTCCGGCGATGCGCACCATGTTACTGCGCCGCATCCCGAGGGCTCGGGCGCCTATCGGTCGATGGAAATGGCATTGAAAAAGTCGGGCCTCAACCCGTCGGACATCGACTATATCAACGCCCACGGTACCTCGACCCCGCTCGGCGACGAGCTCGAGCTGGGCGCGGTCCGGCGATTGTTCGGCAATGCGGTCGGCGATCTGTCGATGAGTTCGACCAAGTCGGCGATCGGCCATCTGCTCGGCGGCGCCGGCGCGGTCGAGAGCATCTTTTGCATCCTCAGCCTGCGCGACCAGATCGTGCCGCCGACGCTCAACCTCGACAATCCGAGCGAGGGCACCGCGGGGGTCGACCTGGTTCCGCACACGGCGAAGGAGCGTAAGGTCAGTGCCGTACTCAACAACAGCTTCGGCTTCGGCGGGACCAACGCCAGCCTGATCATGACCGCGGTGTGATCAAGTGGCTGGCAGGGCTGGCCGGCTTGGCCGCCGTTGCGGTGCTGGTGACGGTCTGGCTGCTGTGGTGGCGGCCGGGCCCGGCGCCGGGCCCGCACCGGATCATCGTTGCGGAAGGCGCGACCCTCGCAATGGTCGCCAGCCAGCTTGACGACGCGGGGGCGATACCCGGCAACGCGACAAGCTTCCGCGCCATGGCCCGCCTGCTCGGCTCGGGCGATCCGGTCCAGGCCGGGGAGTTTGAAATTCCGCGCGGCTCCAGCGCCGCCGCTACCCTCGACCTGCTTCAGCACGGCCGCCCGGTGCAGCGCCTGATCACCATTCCCGAAGGCACACCGTCGATCCTGGTTCAGGAAAAGCTGGCGGCGGCGCGCCATCTCACCGGCCCGGCGCCGCTGCCGCCCGAAGGCTCGGTACTGCCCGACAGCTACGGCTACCAGCGCGGCGAGGCCCGCGCCGAGGTCGTCCAGCGGATGCGTTCGGCGATGGAGACGGCGCTCGCCGAACTCTGGCCGCGGCGCACCGGCAAATGCCCGGTTAATTCGCCCGAGGAAGCCGTGATTCTCGCCTCGATCGTCGAAAAGGAAACCGCCAAGGCGTCGGAGCGGCGCACCGTCGCCGGAGTCTATTGCAATCGGCTGAAGATCGGCATGAAGCTCGATGCCGACCCGACGGTCATCTACCCGATCACCAAGGGCAAGCCGCTCGGCCGGCGGATCCGGCGCTCCGAGCTCAACGCAATCACAGGCTACAACACCTATCGCGAGCCGGGCCTGCCGGCGGGGCCGATCGCCAACCCCGGCCGGGAGAGCATCGCCGCGGTGCTCGATCCGGCCGAAACCAGCGCGCTCTACTTCGTTGCCGACGGCAGCAACGGCCATGTCTTCGCCGACACGCTCGAGCAGCATAATGCCAATGTGCAAAAATGGTACGCGATCCGCCGCGCCCGGGGGGAGATGTGAGGCGTCTTCAGCCGGCGACGGATTGCGATAGGACGTAGCCGACCCGACGCTCGGTGCCCGCGTAACCCCAGGCCCAGCCGACGCTGTTTTCGAGCATCAGGAATCTCACGCCGGGGGACAGCTCCTCCAGCATTTCGCCGTCATCGGCGGGCCGCGCGCGCAGCGCCGTCGCCGACGCGATCACCCGCTCGACCGGCTCGGCATAGTGCGAGGCGATCACCCGCCCGGCCAATGCCACGTCGGCAAGGTCGCGGCGATAGGCGTGGAATGCCGGGTCTGGCAGGTCCGACGGGCCGGTAAGGGCGATCGACTCAGCGCTGATGGGCGAAGGCTGCCTGGCCGATGACCGGCCGGTGGGCAGCGTCGCCGCGATCGCTGTCGCGGAGGTTGCGCTTGAAGCCTTCAAGAAAATCCGTCCCGTTGCTGGTCCGGACGACGAATATGTTGCGGCGGTCGTCCTGGTCGCGTTCGCGGCGCAAATAGCCGAGCCCGCCGAGCGTATTCAAGGCGCGGGTGACGACCGGCTTGGATACGCCGAGCACCTTGGCCAGGCCGCGCACCGTGTGCGGCCCTGGAGTGAGGTAAACCAGCATCAGCAGAGCCATTTGCCGGTTGGTGAGATCGGGCTCGCCGGAGCGGACGTAGGCGATCAGCGCCCGCATCCAACTCGTCAGAGCCTCGTTGCTCATCGCTGCATTTCTCCCGCGCCATTATCTTCGTCGGCTTTCGATTAAACCGGTAAGGAGCCGAAATGTTTCAGGCAGGCGCCGGAAGAAACTCCGAAAAGCGGCGAATTGCGTGATCCGTCGGCGATCAGGCCCGCGGATAGCGCTCGATCAGGGCCGCAAAAACCGCCCGCAGGCCCATCGCTTCGCCGCCCTTGGGACGACCCGGCCGGGCGCTCGGCCGCCAGGCGAAAGTGTCGAGGTGAGCCCAGGGAATCGCCTTGGGCACGAAGCGCTTGAGGAACATCGCCGCGACGACCGCCCCCGCCATCGGCGAGCTGGAGCAGTTGGCGAGATCGGCGATTTCGCTTTTCAGCATTTCGTCATAACCGTCCCACAGCGGCATCCGCCAGACCGGGTCCGAGACATGCTTCGCCGAGTCCTCGATCGAGCGGGCGAGCGCATCGTCGCTGACGAAAAGCGCCGGCAGATCGGGGCCGAGCGCGACCCGCGCCGCGCCGGTCAGCGTGGCGAAGTCGACGATCAGCTCGGGTTCCTCTTCTCCCGCCCGGGTCAGCGCGTCGGCGAGGATCAGCCGGCCTTCGGCGTCGGTATTGTCGATCTCGACGTGCAGGCCCTTGCGGGACTTGACGATGTCGCCGGGGCGAAGCGCATCGCCGGCAACCGCATTCTCGACCGCCGGGATCAGCAGGTGAAGCCGCACCGGCAGCCGTTCCGCGGCGACGAGCCCGGCCAGCGCCAGCGCATGGGCGGCGCCGCCCATGTCCTTTTTCATCAACCGCATTCCGGCGGCGCCCTTGATGTCGAGGCCGCCCGAATCGAAGCAGACGCCCTTGCCGATGATGGTGATGCGGGGATGTTTGGTATTGCCCCACTCGAGCTCGATCAGCCGTGGCGCCCGCTCGTGTGTCGCGGCGCGCCCAACCGCGGCGATGAGTGGATAATTCTGGCTAAGCTCGTCGCCCGAGGTCACCCGAACGTCGGCGCCGATGGCCGCCGCCTCGTCGCGCACCGCCTGCTCCAGCTCGGCCGGCCCGAGCGCGGATGCGGGCGCGTCGACCAGGTCGCGGACCAGCGCCGTTGCCCGCGCAATCCGGACCGTCCCGTCGATCTTCGCCGCCTCGCCGGTGATCAGCACGCGGGCGCCCGGATTCGGCTCGTCCTCGTTCGAGCGATAGCTTTCCAGCCGGTGCTGGGCGAGCAGCCAGCCGAGCATCGCCTTGCCCGGCTCGCCCGCCGCCAGCCTGTAGCGGCCTTCAGGTAGCGTCTCGCCGAGCTTGGCCAGGCACCAGGGCGACAACGCCTCGACGTCGGCGACCGCGGCGACGACTTCGAAATCGCCGTCCGATCGCGGCAGGATGACGCTGGCATAGCCCTTTTTGCCGTCGAAGCGGTGCGCCTCGAGCAGCGCCCTGTCGTCGGCGTTGCGGCCCTTCGCCCAGTCGTCGAAGGTCGATTTGTCGACAAGATGAATGGCACGGGCCTTTTGCCCGCGATCGGCTGCCAGCAGCGAAGAAAAGTCGGTCATCGCCCGCGCCCTAGCCGAAGCCGGGAGCAGGCGACAACGGTGAGTGTTCGGCTATTTGCCGAGCTGGCCCCGCACGGCCCCGGCCGGAAATTCGGCATTGTGCACGTTGACGTAATAGTCCTGCGGATTCTGGATGATGTTTTTGATCAGCGCTCGGTCGACGGAGACGCAGTTCGCGCTCGAGCCGCCGGTCGGCGGCGGCGACAGGGTGACGACGACCGGACCCGCCACATGAGGTGCCCCTACATGGATGTGGGACGCCGTTGCCGGAGCGATGTTGGTGACGGTCAGCTCGAAGCAGATGCGCCGCTGGCCGTGGTTGAGAATGATCCGGGCAGTGCCCGCGCCGTCGGGATCGCCGGGACCCGGGACTTCGGCCGCACCCGTCAATTCGGTGGTGAATTTCCGCCCGCCCTCGGCGACCGGAGCCGCGGCAACGGCGGTCGCCAGCAAGGCCGACGCAAGCAATGCAGAGGAAAGCTGAAATCGGGGCGACATGATTGTTCTCCTGCCATGGACCCCGCCCCGGCGCGGACCATAGCACAGCGGCGCTCCGCCCGCGACTTATCCCGCCGGAACTCCGAACAGATCATGCTCGTCCGTGTCCTCGATGCGGACCGCGACGATGTCGCCGGGCTTGAGCCCGCCGGCGTCGCGGAGGTGGACTTCGCCGTCGATCTCGGGCGCGTCGGCCTTGGAGCGGCCGGTGGCGCCGACCCCTCCACCATGCTGCGCATGGTCCCCCTCCCCGTTCCGGGGAGGATCTACCCGGTCGATGATGACGTCGATCGTCTTGCCGACCTTGGCGGCGAGCTTTTCGGCCGAGATTCGCGCCGACAGCGCCATCACCCGCTCGAACCGGTCCTGCTTGACGTCTTCCGGCACCGGATCGGGCAGGGCGTTGGCGGCGGCGCCTTCGACCGGCTCGAAGCGGAACGCTCCGACGCGGTCGAGTCGGGCTTCTTCCAGCCAGCCGAGCAGATAGTCGAAATCCGCGTCCGTCTCGCCGGGGAATCCGACCACGAACGACGAGCGGATGGCGATGTCGGGACAGGTCTCGCGCCAGCCGCGGATCCGCTCGAGCACTTTGGCGTCGTTGGCCGGGCGGCGCATCGCCCGCAGTATCTTCGGGCTGGCATGCTGAAACGGGATGTCGAGATAGGGCAGCACCAGCCCCTCGGCCATCAGCGGGATCACCCGGTCGACGTGCGGATAGGGATAGACATAGTGCAGCCGCACCCAGACTTCGTTGTCCGGCGTGCCAAGCTGACCGAGCTCGCGGGCAAGCTCGGTCATGTGGGCGCGCACCTCGCGGCCTTGCCACGGCCAGGCGGCGTGGCGAAGGTCGACGCCATAGGCCGACGTGTCCTGGCTGATCACCAGCAGCTCGCGGGTGCCCGCCGCGACCAGCTTCTCGGCCTCGCGCAAAATGGCGTCGGGGCGGCGGCTGGCGAGGTCGCCGCGCAAAGAGGGGATGATGCAGAAGGCGCAGCGATGGTTGCAGCCTTCGGAAATCTTCACATAGCTGTAGTGGCGCGGGGTCAGCTTGAGGTCGGGGCCAAGGTTTTCGGGGGGCACCAGGTCGAGGAACGGCGACGGCACCGGCGGCGCCGCGTCATGGACCGCCGACACCACCGCCTCAT
>CAYUWJ010000150.1:0-4897 GCA_964448315.1 uncultured Sphingomonas sp.
TCTATAGCTGGGACGGCACGACCGACACGCTGACGGCGACGATCGACGGCGGCGACCGCGACGGGACCGAACTGTTCCAGGTGACGCTCGACCCGACGACCGGCGACTTTTCGGTGACCCTGCTGACCAACGTGCTGCATACCTACGACGGCACCAACACCGAGAATGACGCCACCGCGGTGCTGACCTTCACCGCCACCGACAGTGAGGGCGAGGGCGCCGACGGCACGCTCACCATCACCTTCGACGACGACATGCCGGAGGCTTTCGATCCGGACCCGATCACCAGCGGGCTTGAGAATCTGCCGGGTTCGACGGAAACGGCCAACCTCGACGTCGACGGCGACATCAACAACAATATCGGCGCCGATCTGCCCGGGCTGGTCAGCTTCGCCAATATCACTAACGGCGACGACTCCGGGCTGACCTCCGGCGAGGTTGCGATCGAGTATTGGCTGTCGAACGACGGCCAGACCCTCGAAGGCCGGACCAACAGCACCGACGGCACGGATGGCGAACTGATCTTCACCATCGACCTCAACCAGGCGGACGGCACCTACACGGTGACGATGTCCGGCATAATCGACAATGGCGCCGGAACGTCGTTCGACGACCTGACGAGCACCAGCGCCGGCAATGCCAACTATCGCGGCGTCGGCACCGACGATCCGACGACGACCATCGACCTGCTGCTGTCGGCATCCGCCGGCGGAGCCGACGCGACGGTCAACACCAACGCCACAGCCATCGGTGCGGCAAACCAGTCGATGGATGACGGAGAAGCCGTGCGGATCGACTTCGTCAGCAACCTGACGAGCGGCGCTGCCACACCCACCGGGTTCGGCTACGACGACCATGTCTCTTCGAACTCGTTCATCGGCGAAATTCCGCAGGTTCAGGGCAATCAGGCCCAGACGGTCTCGTTCACCGTCTACGCACTCGACTCGACCCTGACCGAAGGGACCGCGCCGGATCGGGATCCGTCCGACGGCTTCTCGGATTCGACCATCACCCAGATCACGGAAGTGACGGTGACCGACTATCTGACCGGCGAATCGACCACGCAAGACATCACAGGCTTTACTGTCGGTGTGTTCACTGCGGTCGCCTACGGAATCACCGTCAGGCCCAATGCAGATGGCTCGGTCACCTTCGCAGGCGTCCAGGAAGGCGACAGCTATGGCTTCCGGACCGATAATGGTGATTTCAATGCAGTCGTCATCGCCGCGCACGGCAGCTTCGACCTCGGCGTCTTCGCAATCGGCACGGTTGATTCGGGCGAACCGATCAACATTCTGTTCGACCTGCAGCTGACCGACGCCGACGGCGACACGGTGGTCGTCGAGGACGCCCTCGACATCACCATCGCGCCGGAGGATCTGGAGGCGGCGGCGGTGATTGGCCAGGAGTCTCTGATCGACTCTTCGTCGAAGACGCTGTTGTCGACCGACAGCAGCGAGCAGATGCTCAAGATGAACGCGGCCAACAACAATACGGTGCTGCTCGGCGCGATTGCCGCGGCAGGGCTGGCGGCTGTCCCGGCGGCGGCCTCGACAGGGGCGGAAACACACCAGTCGCTGGGCGCGGAATTTAGCGTGCAAGGCGAGGCGCTGATGCCGGTCTCCGCGGATGGCGGCGAGCAGAGCCGCTCGGCCCTGGCCGGCGAGACCAAGGAAGCCGCCAACGACCCGGTCATGGCGCCTCGGTCTTCCGGCGGCGATGACGCCCAGGCCGGAAGCGCCAACGGCGTCTCCGGTTCGGAAGCGAGCAGCCAGGCCCAGATGTCGCTACTGTCGCAAGGCACCGACGCTCCGGCTCAGACGGGCGCGGAGTTCTCGATGGCCGATTCGATCCCGATGCCGTCGGCGGAAGCGCTGGTCGCGGCCGCCAAGAGCGTCGGCGAAGAGGCGCAGGGCACCGCGGAAGTCGGCCGGGTGCTGGCCGATGCGCTGTCCGGCGGCGATGGCCCGAGCATCGATGCGTTGCTCGACTCGCTTCCGGCCAAGGACGGGGCAGTGGTGTCCGAGGCGATCGCAAGCCTGGCGGAGACCGGCGTTCCAGCTTGGGACATGGCGGCCTTTGCAGACTTCACGAACAGCCAATCCGCGTTCAAGATGGAAGACATGATACTCCATCCGGACGCCGGAGGCAGCGCAGCTTAATGAGAGAAATTTACCGCTTCGGGGCCCGCATCGTGGACAATGTGGGCTCCGATACTGACCAGAAGGGGGTTACATGACCAAGAAGCACTGGACGATGATCGTTCCCGCAGCAGTGCTGCTGGCGGCAACGCCGGCTCATGCCGTGGATTTGCGCGAGGCCGTGCAGGCAGCGCTCCTCAACAATCCGGAAATCCGCCAATCGGTGGCCAACACCTACGCCACGCGCGAAGAGCGGGTTCAGGCACAGGGGCTCTATTATCCCCGGGTGTCGGTCGAAGGCCGCGCCGGGTGGCGCGAACTTCGCAATCCGACGCGCCGATCGATCGGTATCGACGACGAAACGTTGTGGCCGATCGAAGGCCAGCTGATCGTCGATCAGCTGCTCTACGACAGCGGCGCGCGTGAAGCCGAAATCCGCCGCCAGGCGGCGCGAACCGACGCCGCCGCAATGCGGGTCGAGGAGCGTTCGGAGTTCGTCGCCCTCAACGTCGCCCGAACCTACATCGACTATATGCTGCAGCAGCGGCTGGTGGCGATCGCGCAGGACAATGCGACATTCCACGACCGGCTTGCCGGCGACCTTCGCCAGGGCGTCTCGCAGGGCTCGATCAGCATCGCCGACCAGCAGCAGGCCGAAGAGCGGCTGCAGGCGGCGCGGGCGCGCGTCGTCGAAGCGAACGAAGACCTCGAAGCGGCAGGAATCGCGTTTCAGTCGCTGACCGGCATGCAGATCGACAATGTGTCGGTTCCGCCGGATCTATCCGCCCATCTGCCGCCCAATTTGACCGAGGCCGAATTGCTCGCGCGGGCCAATAATCCGCGCGTTCGGGAAGCCATCGCCGACCTCGCGGCGGCGCGCGAGACATGGAACAAGGCGAGGGCGGAAGTCGGGCCGCGCTTCAATCTCGAGGGCCGAGCCCGCGCCGGACACGACATCGACGGCTTTGCCGGCCGGACCACCGACCTGCAGGGCAACGTCGTGTTGCGCTGGACGCTGTACAACGGCGGCACCAAGGAAGCGAACGCCCGCGAACAGGCGAACCGCGCCGACGAGACCCATGCGCGGCTGTTCCAGCGCACGCGCGAGGCGGAGGAGGCGACCCGCAACGCGTGGAGCCGGCTCCAGAATCAGGCAAGGCTAGTCACCGAGCTCGAGTCTCAAGGTCGGATTTCCGACGATTTGCTATTGTCCTATCGGGAGCAGTTCAACGTCGGCCGGCGCTCGCTGCTTGACGTGCTGGACGCGCAGAACACGCGCTACAATGTCCAGGCGCAGACGGAGACCGCGCGGCTGGCGACGCTCTACGCGCAATATCGGCTGCTGGCGGCCGCCAACCGGCTTACCGACGCGCTTGGAGTGGCCATGCCGACCGCCGCCTACAGCGACGAGCGGACGACGTACCGGGTCAACCCGATTCCTGCGGGAGATCTGCACGAAAATAGCTACCCACTGCCATTGATGGGCCCCCCGATTCCCGTCGACGGCGAGTAGAAGGTGAAGGGGATAGGCGTTGACTTTCATGAACTGGCTGGATGCCGCGGCGTCCCGTGAGGTCGACCCTGTCCTCGATTGCCTGACCTACATCGCCCGCGAAGCGGACCGGCCCTCATCGCCGGTCCTTTTGCGGGCGGGTCTAGCCCTATCCGAACAAGGCACTTTGCCGTTCCACCAGATCGAGCCGGCGCTCGAGCAGGTCGGGATGCGCGCCCAGCCGGTCAATCGAAAGCTGCGCGGGTGGCCCGCACGCAAGCTTCCGGCGGTCCTCGAACTGGAAGGCGAGCAGGCCGCGGTGCTGCTCGAGCTGCGCGAATCCGACGTTCGAATCTACGCGCCGGGTGTAACCGAGCCGACCTGGGTGCCGGCGGCCGAGGTCGAAGCGGTGTTCACCGGCCGGGCCGTCATCGTCGAGCCCGATCCAACCCGCGAGCGCGAGGGCGAGCGGCCGTGGGAGAAGGCCAGCCGGACCCACTGGTTCTGGTCCGAGGTGTGGAAGGTCAGAAGCGAATTCTGGCCGGTGGTGCTGGCGGCGCTGATCGTCAATCTGCTGGCGCTGGCCGTGCCCTTGTTCACGATGAACGTCTACGACCGGGTGATGCCCAATGATGCGGTTTCGACGCTGTGGGTGCTTGCCGCCGGTGTCGGGCTGGCTTTGCTGTTCGATTTTATTTTGCGGGTCGCGCGCGCTCGGCTGATCGACGAGATCGGCCGCAAGCTCGACCTCAAGCTGGCGCAGAAGCTGTTCGAGAAGGTGATGAACCTGCCGATGGCGGATCGCCAGGGCAGCACCGGCGCCTTCGCCCGGCGAGTCTCCGAATATGAGCTGGTGCGCGACTTCTTCGCTTCGACCACCGTCGTGCTGGTGGTCGACATCTGCTTTTTGTTCCTGTTCCTGATACTGATCACTGTCCTCGCCGGCTGGTTGGTGGTGGTGCCGATCGTCGGCATGGTGCTGATGCTGGTGGCCGGCCTCTCCCTGCAGAAGACGATGGCCAAGGCGGCGGTCGACGCCCAGGCCGACTCGAGTCTTCAGCATTCGATACTGGTCGAATCGATCGCCGGCGCCGAGACCTTGAAGGCGGCCCGCGCCGAAGGTCAGATGCTCGGCCGCTGGCGCCGCTATTCGGGCATGTCGGCGACGACCCAGGAGCGCATGCGCCGCCTAACCGCGGCCGCCGTCAATCTCGCTGGCTTGTCGCAGCAGATGATCAGCGTCGGCCTACTGATCGGCGGCTTC
>CAYUWJ010000151.1:0-7383 GCA_964448315.1 uncultured Sphingomonas sp.
GTGCTTGCGGTCATCATGAGCCTGCTCGTGGCGCGCATGATCACGCCGCTGATTACGGCCTATTTCCTGCGTGCCAAGGGCGTTCAGGATCATGCCAGCGGGCCGTGGATGCAACGCTATCTGCGGCTGCTGAACTGGAGCCTCTCGACGGAGAAAACGGATGCCAGACTCGCGCTGCTCCCGGCGGTCGCTACCAAGCCGCACTACTGGGCAATCCCGCTCGGAATTGCCGGGCTGCTCGCATTCGCCCTAATTGCAAGGGGCATCATGTCAGCCGAGCCGGGATCGAGTCCCAACTATCTACTTTCGTTCCTCGGCTTCCTTTTGTCATTTGTGCTTCTGGCCTTCGTCGCGCTTGGGCTGACGATTTTGGTCGGGCGGCTGTGGGGCAAGATCCGCGGCTATGAGCAAAGCCCGTTTGGCGACTGGTCGCGTCATTGGATGCGCCGCGGCTGGGCGCGCCTGTTCGATCACCGGATGGCGATGGTCGGTGCCGGCTTCCTGACGCTGCTCCTGACGGTCGTCCTGTTCGCCACCCTGCCGATGACTTTCCAGCCCGACCTCGATCTGGATACCCGTACGGTTCGGGTGTCGATGCCGCCGGGCGCGACCCTCGAGCAGACGCAGTCGACGGTGCACAACGCCGCCAACCTCGTGATCGAGCATCCCGACGTCGAGACGGTGTTCGAACGCACCTTCACCAGCTCCGGCTATGTCAATGTCAAGCTGAAGGAAGACCGGGAAAAGACATCGACCGAAATTGAACGCGAGTTGGCGCCGGTGCTGGCAGCGATCCCCGACGCGCGCGTAAATTTCCAGAGCCAGGGTGGCGGCGGACCGGGCGGCAGCGGCCAGGCTTTTACCTTCTATCTCGGCTCGACCAATCCGCAAATGCTCCAGCAAACCGCTTACCGGATCGCTGGGGAGATGGCGGAGCGCCCTGAGTTTATCGCACCACGCGTTCTAGGTGAAGATATCCGGCCCGAAATCACGATTACGCCGCGTTTCGACCTTGCCGCCGACCTCGGAGTAACCACCGCGGCCCTGTCCCAGACGATTCGCATCGCGACTCTGGGCGACATCGACCAGAACAGCGCCAAATTCTCGCTTGCCGATCGCCAGATCCCGATCCGCGTAAGCCTTTCGGAGCAGGAACGGCGCAACCTCGACACACTGACCAATCTTCCCGTGCCGACCAGTTCCGGCGGCTCGGTTCCTCTGCGTTCGGTCGCCGAGATTGGCTTTGGCTCCGGTCCGACGACGGTCCAGCGCACCGACCAGATGCGGCGCGTATCGATCGGCGCCGACCTCGCGCCGGGGCTGGTATCGAGCGATGCGTGGAAGATCGTGGAAACGCTGCCGACTGTGAGCGACATGCCGCGCGAAGTGCAGCGGCTCAATCTCGGCTCCGAGAAGTGGCAGCAGGAGATGCTTCAGAACTTTCTTATGGCCGTCCTAGCGGGCGTGATGTTGGTGTTCGCCGTGCTGGTCCTGCTTTACCGTCGCTTTCTGTCACCTCTCGTCAACATGGGTTCGCTGCTGCTCGCGCCGCTGGGCGCCGCGGTCGCGCTTCACCTGAGTGGAAATCCGGTGTCGCTGCCGGTGTTGATCGGCCTCCTGATGCTGCTCGGGATCGTCGCCAAGAACTCGATCCTGCTGGTCGATTTCGCGGTCGAGATGATGGACCATGGAATGCCCAAGAATGAGGCAATCTACGAGGCTGGACACAAGCGCGCCCAGCCGATCGTGATGACCACGGTGGCGATGGTCGCGGGCATGGTCCCGATCGCGCTGTCGCTCCATGGCGACGGTTCATGGCGTGCACCGATGGGCTTCACGGTGATCGGCGGCCTGCTCTTCTCGACGGTCCTGACGCTGCTGCTGGTCCCGGCCTTTTTCTCGATTGCCATTGACATCGAGAAATGGATTGCGGGCAAATTCTCCCGTCTGCTCGGCGACGCGGCTCGTGGCACGCCTGCGCCGCCGGCGGCACAACCGGCGGAGTGAACCGGAGCCAACGTTCATCTATTGATGGGCGCATGGTGAACGCTTCCGCTCCGCCGCCGCCGCTGCCGGCACTGTCCCGTTTCAACCCGGCCCAGCCCGGCGCCCGCGGCATGAAGATTGCCGCCACCGGACTTCTCGTGGTGATGGCCGCGCTGTACTTCACCGCGCGCGGCTTCGAGGATACCTATCCCTGGCTGGCATGGGTGAAGGCGTTCGCCGAAGCGGCGATGGTCGGCGGGCTCGCCGACTGGTTCGCGGTGACCGCCCTGTTCCGCCATCCGCTCGGCCTGCCGATTCCGCACACCGCGATCATCCCGCGGAACAAGGACCGGATTGGGGTGGCGCTGGCCACCTTCCTCAGGGAAAATTTCCTGATCGCGCCCGTGGTCGCGCGGCGGATGCGCAAGCTCGACATCGCCGGCGCCGTCGGGCGCTTCCTGCGCACTCCGGATGGCGAGGGCACGCGGATGCGGCATGGTGCCTCGCGGCTGATCGCCGACATTTTCGAAGGCCTCGACGACGAGCGGCTCGGCGGCATCCTCAAGGGCGCGGTGTCGTCGCGGCTGCGGGCGATGGAGGTGTCGCCGCTGCTCGGCCATGCGCTCGCTTCGGCGATCAACGAGGATCGGCATGTGCCGATGCTCGAAGCTGCGATTCGCTGGACGGCGACTACTCTCGACGCCAACGAGAGCCTGATCCGCGAGATGGTTCACAAGCGGGCGAGCTGGATCCTGAAGGTCGCCGGGCTCGACACCAGGCTCGCTGACGCGATCGTCGATGGCTTGCGCAAGCTGACCGTGGAAATGGCGACCGACCCCGCCCATCCGGTCAGGGTCAAGGTCGAGCAGGCGCTAGCCGACCTCGCCAATGATTTGCAGTCGGACCCCGACACCCGCGCCCGGGTCGAGGCGATCAAGGATGAGCTGCTGGCCAATCCGTCGGTCGGCCTGTGGCTCGATGCGCTGTGGACCAAGGGCCGCGAGGCGATCATCCGCGCCGCCCGCAATCCCGATGCGGCGATGGCCGGCAAGTTGGGCGAAGTTCTGCGCTCGATGGGCGCGACGCTGGAAAGCGACCCCCAAATCCGGGCGGCGATAAATCAGTTCGCCCGGCGCGCCGTGGCCGGAATGGCGGCAAGCTACGGCGGGTCGATCGTGACTTTGGTGTCGGAGACCATCCGCAGCTGGGACGCAGGGACGGTCACGGCGCGGCTCGAGGCCGCGGTCGGGCGCGATCTTCAGTACATCCGGATCAACGGCACATTGGTCGGCGGTCTGGTCGGCCTGGTTCTCCACGCGCTCGACGTGATTTGACTCCGGGCCTGCGCTGCCCCGCGGTGGCGGCTATTTGCCCTTGGGTCGGTAGGTCTGCTCGGCGGACGGGAAGGTGCGGTTTCTCACTTCGTCGGCATAGGCCTTCGCCGCCTCGCCGATCCGCGCCGCGAGGTCGTCGTAGCGTTTGACGAACCGCGGCGTCCGCTCGAACAGCCCGAGCATGTCGTCGGTAACGAGGATCTGGCCGTCGCATGTCGCCGACGCGCCGATGCCGATCACCGGCGGCGCCACCGACCGGGTCACCTTTGTCGCGATGTCTTCGATGACGCCCTCGACGACGATCGCGAAGGCGCCGGCGTCGGCGACGGCACGGGCGTCGCGCATGATCTTGTCGGCTTCCTCTTCCTCCCGGCCGCGGGCGCCATAGCCGCCGAGCGTGTTGACCGCCTGCGGGGTCAGCCCGACATGGCCGACAACCGGGATTCCCCGTTGGCTCAAGAAAGCGATGGTTTCGGCCATCGCCTCGCCACCTTCCAGCTTGACTGCCGCGCAGCCGCTCTCCTTCATCACCCGCGCGGCACTTTCGAACGCCTGGGCCGTCGAGCCCTCATAGCTCCCGAATGGCATGTCGACCGCGACCAGCGCATGCCAGCTGCCGCGCACCACCGCGGCGCCGTGGGCGCACATCATGTCGAGCGTCACCGGGATGGTCGACGGCAGCCCGTAAATCACCTGGCCGAGGCTGTCGCCCACCAGCAGCATGTCGCAATGGCCGTCGAGCAGCTGCGCCATGCGCATCGTGTAGGCGGTCAGCGCGACGATCGGCTGTTCGGTCTTTCCGTCCACTTTGCGCCCGCGCAAACCCGGCGCGGTCATCCGCTTGCCGGGCACCGGCGACGGCGTCGCGCGGCTGGTGGCGCTGTCGATGGTGAAGGTGGACATGGGCGCCCTTTAGCGGGCCGTACCTATCGCAGCCAGCCCCGCTTGTTCGCGTAGCGTGAGAAGTGCCAGATACCATAGGCGACCAAAGCGATGGCGATGGGCCCCGCGTACCCGTCGGGCGGAATCATGTCGCGAAGTTGCGGGACCAGCAGCACACCGCCAAACTGTATGATGACCGCGATCAGCGAAAGGAGAAGCAACGGTACGGCATAGGTTTTTCGAAGGAGAAGAAGGACCGCTCCGGCGAGCCCGACCCACACCGCAACGCCATAGGCAGCCGTCATCCAGATCGGCATCGCTTCCCGCAACGCACGCTGGTCGACGGGTAGGGACGCGGGATCCGCGCTTACTTGAGTCCAATACATCAGGCAGCCGAACGCTTCGAACAGCAGCGCCAGCACGGCGACGATCCAATACCATGCCGGCACCGGCCGGTGTTCCCGAATGATGGTCATGATGCCCCCTCCTTGTGGCGCCGGCAGACTGCGCGCTCGGGCGGCGATGCGCAAGGCAGGGGTGGGCTAGCCCCGCTCGAACCCGCCCAAGAAGGCGGCGACGTTGCGGCCGAGCTCGTCGACCGCATAGCCGCCCTCCATCACGATCAGCGTCGGCAGCTCCAGCGCCGCGATCCGCGCCGCCAGCACGGGATAGTCAGCCGAACCCAGCGCGAAGTGCGAGATCGGGTCGCCCTCGAATGTGTCGGCGCCGAACGACACGACCAGCATGTCGGGCGCATGGTCGCGGATCGCGTCGAGCGCCCGACCGAGCGCGTCGAGATATTCGGGCAGCCGGGTGCCGCGTGGCAACGGCAGGTTGATGGTTCTGGCCTCGCCTGCCCCCGCACCGGTCTCGTCGGCATGGCCCCAGAAAAAGGGATAATCGGTCCTCGGGTCGGCGTGGATCGAAACGAAAAGCACATCGCCGCGCTCATAAAAAATGTCCTGGGTGCCGTTGCCGTGGTGATAGTCGATGTCGAGGATTGCGACGCGGCGCCCGGCGGCCGCCGCCTCCGTCGCCGCGATCGCCGCATTGTTGAGGTAGCAATAGCCGCCGAGATAGTCGGCGCCGGCGTGGTGGCCGGGCGGGCGGCACAAAGCGAAGCTCGCCGGCTCGCGCCCGTCGAGCAGCGTCGCCAGCGCGGTCAGCGCGGTCTGCGCGCTCCAATAGGCGCCGACCCAGGTCCCGGCGGCGATCGGCGTGCTCGCGTCAAAGCTGAACCGGCCGAGCTTCGCGTCGATCCGATCCAGGTCGAGAGGACGCCGGCCGACCACCGGCCAGGCATAGCCGATTGCGTTGCCCGACCGGCCGGCCGCCAGCCAATTCTCGTAGGCGCTTTGCAAAAACGCGAGATAGTCGCCGCCGTGCGTCCGTAGCAGCGGCTCCATGCCGAAATCGCGGGCCGGCGAATGGCTGCGAATCGCGTCGGCGATCGCTTCGGCTCTGGATACCTTCTCGGCATGGTCGACCCAGCCGCCGTTGTGCAGCTCCTTGTCGGGCGCATGATCGCGCTGGCGAGGGTCGAAGACGGCGAACATCTGCCGCCCCTAAGGCCGGTCGACCGATCGCTCAATGGGGTCGCTCCTCTTCCTTGGCGATCGCACGGGAACCCGATTTCCGGCCTTGTCGTTGACGCCGATGTGGCGCGCCTCTGCGCGGCCGCGCCGATCGGGAGACATCGATGACCAGCCGGCAGATATTCGGCGCGCCGCTGCATACGGCCTGTTGCGCGGCCGCGCTGACGCTTGCCGGCTGCGGCGAGGATGGCCGGACGGCGGAAGCCGAAACACCGGTTTCGGAGGCTGAGGTCGCAACCGAGCTTCCCGAAAATATCTTTAGCGACCAGCAGCTTCAGCAGACCGCCGACGTCGCCGCCGAAATGGCGGCCTCGCCGTCGGCCGATGCGGTCCGGGAACCGGTCGTGGCCGAAAACGGCGCGGCAAATGTCTCCCGGGACCGGCAGACGCCGGAAGGACCGCCGTAAAAGTCCGGTGCGGTGGGCGGTTGCACGCGCCGGTTTGAGACTTTGCCGCCAATTTGGCGCCGATAATTGACGGGCCGCACGATCTTTCGGCTAGTGTCGAACGTGCAATTCAACAGGTTTTACAATGGCTTCTCGCAATCACAGAAACTTGGGCAGGTGTTTGCTATGTCCGATACGGTGTCGCCAACTTGCCACACCCAGCTTAAAAGGCGTTTTTCTATGTTGCTCATGTGAAACATCTTGTGGCTAACGATGTTTGGGCAGTGTCACTGAAGTTTCAATTGAAGGGGTACAGAATGCAGAAATATCTATTAGCCGCGGTCGCGGCGGCGGCGATTTCCTCGCCAGCCACTGCCCGAGACGGCTCTCCCTATGTGGGAATCGAAGGCGGCGTGATGTGGCTTGACGACGCCAATCTCGACTATCAGGGCTCGATCGGGTCCCGTGACGGCAATCTCGACGTCACCCACAAGAGGGGTTGGGACGTCGACCTGATCGCCGGTTACGACTTCGGCATGATCCGTGCCGAAGCCGAGGTCGGATACAAGCACGCCAAGGTCGACGATGTCGAAGACGTCAATCTTCCGAATTTCGGACCGCTGTTAGGTGACGGCGGCAAAGCCCGCACCGTGTCGCTGATGGGCAATTTACTGCTCGACTTCGGCGACGATGACGGCATCAGCGGCTACATCGGCGGCGGCGCCGGTGTCGCCCGCACGACTTACAAGATCAATGCGATCTCGTTCGGTGCGACCGATTCGAACCTCGCCTATCAGTTCATCGCCGGCGTTCGCGCCGCGCTCTCGCCGAGCATCGATGCCGGCCTGAAATATCGTTATTTCAGGAGCAAGTACAACCTCGAGGAGACCGAGGTCGAAGAGGTGATGGGCAAGTGGAAATCCCACTCGGTCCTGGCCAGCCTGATCTTCAACTTCGGCGCAGCTGCACCGCTTCCGCCGCCTCCTCCGCCCCCGCCGCCGCCACCTCCGCCTCCGCCGGAGACGCAGGTCTGCCCGGACGGTTCGGTGATCCCGGTGACGAGCTACTGCCCGGCGCCGCCGCCGCCTCCGCCTCCGCCTCCGCCGCCGCCGCCGGCCGGCGAGCGCGGCTAGGGCGCGACGCCAAGGGAAACCGCATTCGGGCACATTGCCCGGATGCGGTCCCCACGGCGGACTGCCT
>CAYUWJ010000152.1:0-14144 GCA_964448315.1 uncultured Sphingomonas sp.
CGACCGCGCTTCCGGTCAGCTGAAGGTACATCCGCGCCAGCATGACAATAAACACCGTCGTCGCGACCGCCGCCATAACCGCTTCCACCAAGGCCAGGACCAGCGCCCCGACGCTCAGCGGCTCGACCGATCCCCCCAGCAGGGCCACCAGCAGGGCGGCGAGCAGGGTGATGGCGGTGATGGCGATGATCGCGGCGATCAGGAACAGCAGCAGGAAGCCCAGCAGCCGCAACGCATGGCCCGAAGTCAGCTCGAAGCTGCGCCGCAGTATGGTGATCGGCCCGGCCGCCTCCGTGCTCGCCACCGGCGAAGTCATCATCATCCGCAGGGCAACATAAAAGATGAGGATGATGTACAGCAGAATCACCAGCCAGGCGGCCGGCGGAGGCGGTCCCGCGTCTTGTTCCAGCGGCACGCCGAGCGCGACCAGCGCCAGCACGAACGGCAGCGTGACAAGCAGCAGAGCGACCAAAAGCAACAATCCGGCGGCGATGTAGGGCAATGTTCGCCGAGCGCCGTGGGCGATGGCATCGCCGACCGATATCGACGGCCCGATCGCCAGCCGGATCATCGCCAGCTGGCCGACGACTCCGATCAAAGTAACGACGACGAACAGCAGGATCGAGCCCGCCGTCGGCTCAAACGGGGTCATCCCTTCGCTCGGATTGACGAAGGCGGCAATCGCCGAAGGCAGCACCAGCAGGGCAAGCGCTACCGTCGCGAACAGCTTGCCGTCCCGGCTCAGCACCGCCCGTGCTTCGTCCCACGCCCGCGAAATCGACAGCTTTTGCATTCCCGCTTCTCCCCCTTGATGTTGCCAGCTTATGCGGGGCAAGGCCGGTCCATGCAATCGCCTTGCCTGCCGCGCCGGGCCGCGCCATCTCAGGATTCAGCAGCAATGGCCGACACGACGGACATCGAATGGCGGGTCAGCGACGCTCCCGTGCCCTATGAGCAGGCGCTCGCCTTCATGGAGGAGCGCGCCGCGGCGATCCGCGCCGGCTCGGCCCGCGAATGCGTCTGGCTGCTCGAGCATCCGCCCTTGTTCACCGCCGGCACCAGCGCCGACCCGGCCGAGCTCAGCAATCCGCTGGGCTTGCCGGTCCACCAGGCGGGCCGCGGCGGGCGCTACACCTATCATGGGCCGGGGCAGCGGGTCGGTTATCTGCTGCTGGACCTCGAGCGCCGCGGCCGGGACGTGCGGCGGCTGGTCCATGCGCTCGAAGAATGGATCATCGCCAGTCTCGCCGAGCTCGGCGTCGCGGCGCACCGGGCGCCCGGCCGGATCGGCATCTGGGTCGGGGCCGGCGCCGATGAGGCCAAGATCGCCGCGCTGGGCCTGCGCATCAAGCGCTGGGTGACATTGCACGGCTTTTCGATCAACGTCGCTCCCGATCTGACGCATTTTCGCGGCATCATTCCGTGCGGAATTTCGGATTTCGGAGTCACCAGCCTCGCCGGATTGGGGAAAGAAAGTGCGATGCGGCGCGTTGATTACGCTCTGGAGCGCAATTTTGCGCCGTTTCTGAACAGCTTGGCGACTCCGACTAAAGTCACTTGATGGAGAAGAGCGCTTCAGACTATTGTGGAATTGGTTTGCAAAGCGGGCGTACCCCGCTTCAGATCGAAATAATTAGGGAGTTTTGAATGCGTGCTCTTATCCTGGTCGCTGGTGCGACCCTGGCGGTCGCAGCTTGCGGCACCAACGAACCCGCCGTTGAAAATGACACAATGGCGGTCGATGATCTCGTGGTCGACAATCTGATGGTGAATGACACCACGTCGATCGACGCGACCAACATGACCGACGACATGATGACCGACGACACGATGACGGACGTCAACACGGTCGACACAACCAACGCGATGTAAATCGTGCGGCGTCCCGTCAGGGCCGCCGAAGATTGAGAGGCTGCCGGGGCTTGTCCCCGGCAGCCTCTTTTTCATTCCGTCCTGCCGCGCGCTAAACCGGGTTTTGCACATAGGCGGTCGGATCCTCCAGCCCCGCCTCGGCAAAGCCCCGCCGCCTCAGCCGACATGAATCGCACAGCCCGCAATGGCGGCCGTCGCTAAGCGGATCGTAGCAACTGTGGCTGAGCCGCGCGTCGAGCCCCAGCCGGGCCGCTTCCCGGGCGATATCGGCCTTGCCCATCGCCTGCAGCGGGGCGTGAATCGCGAATCTTTCGCCTTGCGCGCCGGCCTTGGTCGCCAGCGTCGCCAGCGCCTCGAAGCCGGTGATGAAGTCGGGCCGGCAGTCGGGATATCCCGAATAATCGATCGCGTTGACGCCGATGAACAGGTCGCGAGCCGCCGACGCCTCGGCCAGGGCCAGCGCCAGGCTGAGAAAAATCAGGTTGCGCGCTGGTACATAAGTGACCGGGATGCCCGCGCCGACGCCGTCCTTGGGGACCTTGGCGTCGCCGGTCAGCGCCGATCCGCCGATTTGGCGCAGATCGACCGGCAGGACGACATGCCGAGCGCCGAGCGCCGCGGCGATCGCCCGCGCCGAATCGAGCTCGATCCGGTGGCGCTGGCCATAATCGAGCGTCAGCGCGACAATCTCGAACCCGGCTTCGCGCGCAAGCCCGGCGCAGACCATCGAATCGAGGCCGCCCGACAGCAACACGACCGCCTTTTGTGTCGTCAAAGCAGGATTCCCAGCCGCGGCGCCAGCCAGGCCATGATCGCGTACAAAAGGATGGTGACCAGGCAGGCGACGAGCATCGTCACGCCGAACGCGATTCCCGCCCGCAGCATCGCCGGAATCACCAAAAACATCGGCAGCGACGGCAATATGAACCAGAAGGCGCCCATCGCCAGGTCGGCGACTCGGCTCGGATCGCGGGTTTCGCCATACAGCCACAACATCGACAGCAGCGAGACCAGCGGCAAGGACGCGATCAGCCCGCCCCAGCCGGGATAGCGCCTGGCGATCGTCGCCACCAGCGCGACCAGCACGCCGGAGACGATGGCCTTAAGGGCGAACAGCAGCATGTCCGCCATGTGCCGCGCAGGTCGAAAAAAAGAAAGGGCCGCCCAGCCGGTGGTGACGGGGCGGCCCAGTTACCGGGCGCAAGCCCGATTGGGAGGAAAGCGTGCCAAATCCGGCACATTCATAGGTTTAGCCGGTCAAGGTTAAACCGGGGCTTAATGGATGTCGCAATCGCCGATCCGCCGCGCTTGCAGCGTGTAGTGGAACGGCGCCCGGCGCGAGATGCCCTGGGTTTCGATCCGCAGCGACCGCGGCGTCAGCACGGTCAGCGTCGTCCGGCCGAAGCCGGCGCCAGGGCAGGTATAGTGGATTTCGGCCGCTGCCGGCTGGTCGCGGATCACCACCCGAGTGCAGCTGCGGCCGCGGTGCTCGAACTGCGCCAGCACCGCGGTTTCGGCGACGCACTGGCGGGCGGGACCGGGAGCGCCCGGCACGCCGCTGACCTCCCACAGCCCGGGCCGGACCTGAGATAGCGAAGCGGGCACCTTCGCGGCGGCGGCGGACAGCAGCAGCGCACCCGCTCCGACCGCAAACAAAATATTTGTCGCGCGCCGAGTCATCGGTCCCGCTTTTAGCACATTTCAACGGATGACAAGTCCTCGCTGCCCCTTCAGGTCACATCTTCCAGCCGCAGCGGGAAGCTCGTCGAGCAAAATTCGCAGTCGACCCGAATCAGCCCGTCCTCGCCGACCATCGCTTCGCGCTCCGCCGCGGGAAAGCGAGCGATCACCGATCGGACATAGTCGGGATCGCAGCGACAGCCCTTGCGCAACGGCGTCGCTTCAAGCGTCCGCACTTCCTGCTCCTCGTGAAACAGCCGCCAGGCGAGGGCATCTAACGCCAGCTCAGGGTCGGTCAGCTCGTCCGCTTTCACCGAGCCGGCGAGCAGTGCGACATGCGGCCAGTCGGGATGGTCGAGCCTTGTGTGCAATCGCTCGCGCCCTTCCTCTCCTTCCGCGAGATGCTGGAACAATAGTCCGCCGGCGATCCAGCGGCCGTCGCGCTGATCGGCCGCGAGGCGGACGATGCTGGGGATCTGCTCGGACTGGGTGAAATAGCTTTGCGCCGCCTGCGCCAGGCTCGCGCCCTCGAGCGGGACGATACCCTGGTAGCGCTCGTCGGTGAGCGGCTGGTCGAAGGTGATCGCCAGATGAGCCCGACCGAACAACTCGTCGAGCGAAGGGTCCGGTCCGGCGTCGGCGACCCGCAGCGCATCGTGGCGGACGTAGCCGCGCAGCTCGCCGCCTTTATAGTCGCAGACCAGAAGGTCGACGATGCCGCTCTGCGTCTGCGCCTGCAGCGTCGTCTGGCCGCCCGGGTCCTTGAGCAGTGAGCCGAGCAGCGCCGTCAGGATCAGAGCCTCGGCGAGCAGCCGCTCGATGACCGGCGGATAGGCATGGCTGGCCAGCACTTCATCGAGTAGCGGCCCGATCCGCGCCAGGCGACCGCGCGCGTTCCGCGACGGGATGGCGACGCCGAGCGCAAGATCGACAGTGTCCGCCAATATATTCCCTTTTTCCGGTTTCGAGGCCATGACCGCCGATGTGGCGACGCGACCTCAGGCTTCAATACGGCCCGCCGATACAATCTGTGCAGGAAAAGGCAGCGCTTGTAAGGGTTGGCGATGAGTTCCGCGGGCAAGCAGCCGACGCAGGCGCCTCGATCTCTGGAGCGAGGCGATCCGGCACACTGGTTTCACTGTGCCGCGCTGTCCGGTTCGCCGAACTATGCGTTCCATACGGTAGCCGGTCGGCACGTGCTGATGCTTTTCTTCGACAGCGCCGGGACCGAACCGGTCGCCGAGGCGCTGGCGCTGATCGCCCGTGAGCGGCACCAGTTCGACGACCAGGCCGCCTGCTTTTTCGGGATTACGACCGATCCAAAGGACGCCGAACGCGGGCGGATCGCGCAGCAGCTGCCGGGAATCCGCTTCTTCCTGGACTTCGACCGCCAGGTCAGCGCCCTTTACGGGGCTGCCGACGGCAAGCTCTACCGCCCGCAATGGCTGCTGCTCGATCCGGCGCTGCGCAAAGTCGGTGCTTTCCCGCTCGAGCACGGAGAACAGGCGATCGCCCTGCTTCACTCGAGCCTCGCCGAGCAGCGCGCGGAGCAATGGGCGCCGGTGCTGCAGGTGCCCAACGTGCTTCCGCAAGGTCTCTGCGCCGAGCTGATCGCCGGCTACGAGTCGAACGGGGGCGAGGAATCGGGCTTCATGCGCGACGTAGAGGGCAAGACCAGGCTGATCCTCGACCCGAGCCACAAGCAGCGCCGCGACTGGATGATTTCCGACGAGGCGCTTCGGCAGCGGCTGATGAGGGAGGTCAATCGGCACCTCACCGTGCCCATCGAGCGCGCCTTTCAGTTCAGGCCGACCAGGATCGAGCGCCATCTTATTGCCTGCTACGAGGCGGGAGCCGGCCATTTCCGCCCGCACCGTGACAATACGACTAAGGGCACCGCGCACCGCAAGTTCGCGGTCACCATCAATCTGAACGCCGGCGACTATGATGGCGGCGACCTGCGCTTTCCCGAGTTCGGCGGCCGCACCTATCGCGCCCCGACCGGCGGCGCGATCGTTTTTTCCTGTTCGCTGCTGCACGAGGCCACGTCGGTGACGTCTGGGCGGCGCTACGCCTTCCTCCCCTTCCTTTACGACGAAGCAGCAGCCAGGCTGCGGGAACGGAACAACCCGCATCTCGGCGAGGGCGTCGGCGCCTACAGCCGCTCCTAGGCTGCCGCCGCCGGCACTTCATATTGTGCCGCCGCCTTCGACAATCGGTCGACGAACTCGCGAATATGCTCCTCCTCGATGATCAGCGGTGGCAGCACGCGCATCACATTGTCGCCGGCGGCGACCGCCAGCAGCCCGTGGCCGCGCAGAAAAGTGACGAAGGCGCGGCTGTCGCTCTTCATCCTGACGCCGAGCATCAGCCCCATCCCGCGAACGCTTTCGAACAGATGATCATGGTTGGGGATCATCTGCTCGAGCGCCGAGCGCAGCCGCTCGCCGCTCTGCCGCACCTGGGCGAGAAATTCCTCGTTGGCGACGACGTCGAACACCGCCTGGCCGGCGGCAATCGCCAGCGGATTGCCGCCATAGGTCGAGCCGTGGGTGCCGATCACCATGCCGCTCGCCGCTTTTTCGGTCGCCAGGCAGGCGCCGAGCGGGAAGCCGCCGCCGATACCCTTGGCGCTGGCGAGGATATCGGGCTCGATGCCGTATTGCTCATAGGCGAACAGGGTCCCGGTGCGCCCCACCCCGCACTGCACCTCGTCGAGCACCAGCATCAAATCCTGCTCGTCGCAGATCGCGCGCAACCCCTGCAGGAATTCGCGGCTGGCCGGGCGGATGCCGCCTTCGCCCTGGACCGGCTCGACCAGGAAGCCGGCGGTGTTGCCGTCGACCGCCGCCCGGGCGGCGTCGAGGTCGTCGAACGCGACCACCTTGAAGCCGGGCAGAAGCGGCTCGAAGCCGTCGCGCAGCTTGGCCTGGTCGGTGGCGCTTATGGTCGCCATCGTCCGGCCGTGAAAGGCGCTGGTGAAGGTGATCAGGTCGTGCCGCTCAGGCCGGCCCTTGGCATGGTGGTAGCGGCGCGCGGTCTTGATCGCGCACTCGACCGCCTCGGCGCCGCTGTTGGCGAAAAACACCGTGTCGGCGAAAGTCAGGTCGACCAGCCGCTGGGCGAACGCTTCGCCCTGCGGGCTGCCATAGAGGTTCGACACGTGCATCAGCCGCGCCGCCTGCTCCTGGATCGCCTGGGTCAGGTGCGGGTGGCCGTGGCCAAGCAAATTGACCGCGATGCCGCTGGCGAAATCGAGATATTTCTCGCCCTGCTCGCCGTAGAGATAGACGCCCTCGCCCCGCACCGGACGGACGGGAGATCGCGGATAGACGGGCATGAGCGGCGTGATGGCCATAAGCTGAGCAGTCCTCCGGCGGAAAGTTGGCGGCAAGGCGACGGCCCGAACCGCCGCTTGTTTCCCCCGCGCCTATAAGGCGGGATCGGCGCAAAGGAAAAGGGGCGAGCATGGCGCCCGCCCCTTCCTTGTGACGTCATTGGCAAGCCGGCAAAGGATGCCGGCCCGGCACTAGCGCCAGCGCCGCTGCTGGCGCCCGTCATTGTCGTTGGCCGAACGCATGATCGACCGCTGCAGGTTCGCCATCCGGCGATCCAGGTCCCACGCCTCGCGCTGGGTGATGCCATTGCGGCTGTATTTCCTCAGCGCCCGCTCGACCACATCGATGTTGCGCATGGACTGGCGATGCTCGGCGCGGGTGAAGCGTCCGCTCCGCGACAGGCGATAGACATCGTTGCGGAACTGGTTGAGCTGCTGCGCCCAGCGCTGGATACCGCCGTGCTGGTTGTAGCCATAGGCATTGCCGTAGGGCGCGCGATTCTGGTTGTAGCCATAAGCGTTGCCGTAGGGCGCGCCATAGCTCGGAGCGCCATAGGCCGGCGCGCCATATCCGTAATGCGCCGGCGGACGCAGCTGGGCGGATGCCGGGCTGGCGATGACAAGTGCCGAAGCGGCGGCGGCGAGGGTGAAAATCAAACTACGCATCCTGGCTCTCCTTTCGAGCGATTGATGCGCCTTTATGGGCGATGCGGCTTGAGGCGAGGCTGAATGCGCCGGTTATCGCCCGTTCAACTAGCCCGATGCGGCAACTCTTTGGATTTGCTCAATTCTTGATCCGCCACCCGCTTTTCAGCAGGTGATAGCACAGCGCCCACAGCGCGATATTGAGCAGCAGCAGCCCGGCCGCGCCGATCAGGATCGGCGAATCGCTGACCCCCAGAAAGCCGTATCGGACGCCCGAGATGACGTAGAAAAAGGGGTTGGCGTGGCTGATGT
Source organism: uncultured Sphingomonas sp. (assembly GCA_964448315.1). Taxonomy (GTDB): domain Bacteria; phylum Pseudomonadota; class Alphaproteobacteria; order Sphingomonadales; family Sphingomonadaceae; genus Sphingomicrobium. The sequence continues at coordinate 7,847 of CAYUWJ010000152.1, forward strand.
CGCGGAACAGCGGCGACAATTGCTCGATCGAATAGAAGGTGCCCGAGAGCAGCGACAGCGGCATGACGACGAAGTTGGATACCGCCGCCGCATGGTCGAACTTGTCGGCCCACAGCGAAGTGATCAGACCGAGGAAGGCCAGCATCACCGAGCCCATCAGCGCGAACCAGGCGATCCACGCGAGATTGTCGGGCGCCACCGACACCCCCGGCCAGAACAGCATCGCCAGCCACACCGCGAAGCCGACCAGCAGCGCCCGAGTCACCGCCGCCCCGACCAGCCCGGCGATCAGCTCGCCGGTCGACAGCGGCGGCATCAGATAATCGACGATATTGCCTTGGATCTTGCCGACCAGAAGCGAGAAGCTGGCGTTGGCGAAGGCGTTCTGGATCATCGCCATGGCGATCAGGCCGGGCGCGAGGAAGTCGGCGAAATCCACGCCCATCACCGTCCGTCCGCCGCGTCCCAAAGCGACGGTGAAAATGACCAGAAAAAGCAAGGTTGTGATGGCCGGCGCCCAGACGGTCTGCATCTGCACCTTGAAGAAGCGCCGCACCTCCTTGATATAGAGGGTCTTGAGCCCGACCCAGTTGACGCCGCTCAAGACCGGCTCGCCTGGCGGGGTTTGCACCCAGCTTGGCGATCGGTCGGAGGGCGGTGGCCTGTTCACCCGCAAAGCGCCTATCGGCTGGCGCTGCGGGCTGCAAGCAGCGGCGGGTCGCGGCGGATTTTGAAGAAACGAGTAGCTATGTCCTGGACTGATGAGAGAATTGACCGGCTGAAGGCGATGTGGGCCAAGGGCGCGACCGCCAGTCAGATCGCCGACGATCTCGGCGGAGTCAGCCGCAACGCGGTTATCGGCAAGGCCCACAGGCTCGGCCTCGAGGCGCGGCCGTCGCCGGTCAAGCCGGGCGAGGAAAAGGCCAAGAAGCCGGCCGCCGCGCCCGCTCCGAAATCGGCGCCGGCGCCATCCGAACCCGCCGCCGAAAGCCCGTCGCCGTCCGCAGCCGCCAACCGGGCTCCCGGCGGGGCGCCGCGGCCGGGCGGTGGCAAAGCCTCGGAATCGACGATCCAGTATCGCTCGGTAGGCCCGGGCGGCTTCATCCGCCAGGGCCCGGGCGACACCCAGGCGCCGATCCCGCCGGCGCCGCCGCGCCGCCTGGTGCCGGCCAAGCCAAGCCCCGAGGTCGCCGACAAGACCAGCCTGCTCGACCTCAACGACCGAATCTGCAAATGGCCGATGGGCCATCCCGGCGAGCCCGACTTCCACTTCTGCGGCGCACCGGCCAACCCCGGCTACCCTTATTGCGTCCAGCATTGCGGCGTTGCCTATCAGGCGCAGCTCCCCCGCCGCGACCGCCGCCCGCCGCCGCCGATGCCGTTCGGCGGCCCACGGGTGCGCTAGGCGGTCCGGACCCTCCCGCCGGTGCAGGCATAGGGAATTCGGACCGGCGGCCCCCGCGAAATGCCGTCGGCCCGCAGCCTGTCCTGGAGCTCGGGGAACGGCCGCACATCGAAGCTTGGATAGACCAGATACTGCATCAGGGTGGTGAGCCGCTCCGGCCTGTGCAGCGGCATCAGCAGTTCGGTCGCTCGCCGCCGATCGCCGATCAGCATCGCCGCGTGCCAGCGGCTCGACAGCGAGGCTTCCGGCATCCGATCCATCCGGGTGGCGATTTCGCGCGCTTCCGGGGTGCCGTCCGCGCAGGCCTGGCGCAGTTCGGCCAGGACGATACTGTCTTTCGGCATGGCGGTGCGGCGGAGCCGCTCGAGCACTTCTCGCGCTTCGTCCCGCTGGCCACCCCACAGCAGCGCCCGGTGCGCCTGGTACTGGATCATCGCCTCCTCGGGGCTGCGGGCCATCTGGCGGCGCGCGCGGGCGACGGCGTTGCGAATATCGAGCGACAAGACCGAAGCCGTGATCGCTCGGGACAGCGGCGTCCCGCTTTCAAGCGAAAGCGTATGAATCCGTTCGGCGGCCCGCGCCATCAGCGGCCGGTTGTCCGCATAGCCGGCAAGAGCGACGATCTCCTCCCAGGCGTCGATGTCGCGGGGCCGCTCGCGCAGATAGGCCTGCATCAGACCAAGCGCCTCGCGGAACCTCAGGTCCATTATCGCTCGGGCAGAACGGTACCTGTAATTCTCCGGCTGGCCCCGGCTCGAAGCAATGGCGGCGTCGACGCGAGCGAGATACTCGTTCAGGCGTAGGTCCTCGCTGCCGCGTCGCTCGGTAGAGAGCGCTCCCACGCGCGTGCTGTTGCCGAACCAGCCCTGCGCCGCCTGCCACTGGGCGGCGGCGAAGGCGGGGTCGATTGCGCGGGCCCGTTCATAGGCCGCAGACGCGAGCTGAACATCGGCGTCGGAGCCGGAAACCAATGAGCGCCGCGAATAGGCAAGTCCTTTGAGATACTCCTCATAGGCCTCGACCGAGCGGGTCCCCAGTCGCACCATCGCCTGCAGGCTTTCCGGAGTCATCACCGTCTTCAGCGCGTGCGCGATCGCAACCGCAATATCCTCCTGGATCGACACGACGTCGCTCGCCGGCCGGTCGAAATTCTGCGACCAGAGATGAAAGCCGTCGGACGCGCGGATCAGCTGCGCGGTGACGCGCACGCGATTCTCGTCGCGCCGCACCGATCCTTCGAGGACGTGGGCGACGTTCAAGCGGCGGCCGAATTCCCTGATGTCTCCCGAACCGAGCGCCAAAGTGGAGGTGCGGGCGGCCACGTGCAGGTCGGGCGTCCGGGCAAGGCTGTTCAATATCTCCTCGGTCAGCCCCGCCGCGAACCATTGCTGGTCCCCGGCCGGCGAAAGATCGTCGAACGGAAGCACCGCAATCGATTTGGGATGCGTCGCCACAGCCGCCTCCGCCGGCGCGCCACCCGGACGGACTTCCCAGCCCTGCAAAAGATAGACGGCTACTCCGGTCAGCGCGGCCAAAGCAACCAGTGCCGCCGCCATCCACTGTCTTGGGGAAAAGCCTCTTGCCCGCCGTTTCGCCTCGGCTTGCTCAGGCAGCGTGTCGCGCGCCTCGACGTCGAGCAAAAAGCGATAGCCGCGTCCGTGGACCGTCTCGACGACACGTGGCGAGCGCGCGTCGTCGCCGAGCGCCTGGCGGACTTCCTTGACGGCCGTGGTCAGCACCGATTCCGAAACCGCCACTCCGGGCCAGACGCTGTCGAACAGGTCGCTTTTGGTCACCAGCGTCCGCGGCCGCTCCATCAGCGTGCGGAGCAGCGCCAGCGCCTTTCCACCCAGGCGGACGACGGCGCCGTCATGCCAAAGGCGCTCGTCCCTACAGTCGAGCAGAATCGGCCCCGCGACCAGATAACGATGCTGCGTCATATGCCGCGCCGAAACATGCCCAATTCGACCGCTCCGAGGCCCGGATAACGAGCCTCCTCAGAACTTCCTCAGAATAGAACAGATTGCCCGGTCGAACCAGATGGACAGTCAAACCCTTGGAATTCAACGGATATTCCCGTTCGTCCAGCAATGGCGGCGGCTGAAGTCATGACTCAGAAGATTCCAGCAACGTCGCAGGACTTCTTGCCCCACGCCATCGCAAAAGCCGCCGCGTCGGACCCGGCAACAACGCATCCGCATCGGGTCTCAGCAACGGGAAATGAAAAGATGATGATGGAACTGATGACTCGAAAGAAGCGGACTCAGCTGATGCTGATCTTCACCTGTGCATTCGGCTGCACTTGCGCAAGCATCAGCGGGACGCTGGCCGCACTGAATCACGGCGCTGACCTGCATTTGAAAATGCCGGATCAGCGGCCGTCCTGAACTTAATTCCAACGGCGCCGCGCCGAAATCAAACGCTCGCTCAAACGCTCGCTCCAACGACCGGAATCTAGGAGAGCGCAGCAGCGGATGCGCCGCCATCAAGCAACCTCAAACCGCGAAAAAAGGAAGACACGATGTTTCACAACTATAATTTCGCCGAGGTGCTTGCCACCTCCGAACGCGCCGCTTGGCAGATCGAGGACGTCCTCCCGGAAGGAGCGCAGCTGGATTTCAGCCGGGAATTTCTACCTGAGAACCTCGCCCGCACCGCTACGGCGCCGGGCCTGACGGCCGAGCAGCGTCTGGTCCTCAACCAGATCCGCGGCCACGAATATCTCTGCATCTTCGGCCTGGTCGAGGAATTCATCCTGCCGTTCGTGCTCGACCATGCCCGGCCGCAGCTCAACGACGATGACGAGCGCGTCCGCGCGCTGCTCAACTTCGCCGGCGAGGAAGCCAAGCACATCCATCTGTTCAAACTGTTCCACAAGCGCTTCACCGACGCTTTCGGGACGAAGTGCGACGTGATCGGTCCGCCCGAGGCGGTGGCAGCGGAAGTGCTCCGCCACGATCCGCTCGCGGTAGCCCTGCTGATCCTCCACATCGAATGGATGACGCAGCGGCACTATGTCGAAAGCGTCCGCGACGACGGCGATCTCGATCCGCTGTTCAAGAGCCTGCTCAAGCATCACTGGATCGAAGAAGCCCAGCACGCCAAGCTCGACACGCTGATGGTCGCAGCCCTGGTCGAAGGCCGCGACGAGGCCGGCATCCAGAAGGCGCTCGACGAATATCTCGAGATGGGGATGTTTCTCGACAACGGCGTCAAGGCCCAGGCCGAGATGAATATCGCCGCGCTCGAGACGGCGACCGGCACGGCCATCGCCGGCGATGCCCGGCAGGCGCTGATCGAGCAGCAGCACCAGGCGCTGCGCTGGACCTACATCGGCACCGGCATGACCCACCCGAAATTCGTGGCGACCCTCGCCGCGATGTCCCCCGCCGCCCGCGACCGCATTGCCGAAGTCGCACCGGCTTTTTGCTGAACCACTGAACCCAAGGAGAAGACCAATGCTCGACACCACCACGAAAAACATCGTCAACGGACTCGATCTCGATGCGCTCGAGGAGACCGTCGAGGCGATCAACCAGGACGCCGGCTGCGCCAACGTGCAGTTCCGGGTGAAGACGGAATGGCTCGGCCAGACCCGATCGGAATCGACGGTCGACGGCTACCGCATCGGCGGCAAGGAAGTCGCCCGCAGCTTCAAGATCGTCGCCGACGAGCCGCACGAACTGCTCGGCGCCAACAGCGCTCCCAATCCGCAGGAACTGCTGATGAGCGCCGTCAACGCCTGCATGATGGTCGGCTATGTCGCCCAGGCTGCGGTTCGCGGGATCCCGCTCGAAAGCTGCACCATCGAGACCCAGGGCGAGCTCGACCTTCGCGGCTTCCTCGGACTCGATGACAAGGTGCCCGCCGGCTACCGCCGGATCAACTATACCGTCTCGCTGTACGGCGAGGGCACCGCGGAGCAGTATGAGGAGATTCACGCGGCCGTTCAGGCCACCTCCCCCAACTTCTTCAACATGGCCCAGCCGATCGAGATGGTGGGAACGCTGCGCGTCGCCTAGTTCCCCACTCCCCGCGCGCAGGACAGGCCCCGGAGCAATGCTCCGGGGCCTTTTTGCGCAAATTCCTCGAACGTCCGCAATGGGTCGAAAGAGGACATGGCGTTCGCGGCCAATGTCATGTCTCGATACGTCAGCGCAGTTGGCTAACCAGCCACTCGAGCACGCGCGGGTCGATCGGATGTTCGAACTCAAGCCCGGCGTTGGCGTCTTTGGTCCAGCGGACAGTAGCTCGCAGAGTCTCCAGGCCTTTGAATTTGACCCAAACAGTCTCGCCAAGCATAGGTCGCTCGACGATCTCCACCTTGCAGCCACGCTCCGAAAGATCATAGGCATGAACGGTGTAGTTGGCCGCGACGCTGCGCTTAAGCTGAACTTCAGCAGTTATTGTGCGGCGTGGAGTTTCTCGAGGGTCCGACATACATATCTAACTGCTCGGCTTGCCCGGTTTGTCCGGTTTGCCTGGTTTCTTGGGTTTGCCCGGCTTGTCGGGCTTTCCCTTGCCTATCCCAGCGGCTACCTCGAGCTCCGCTTCAACGGTTTCGAAGCCATCCCCGAGCTTGGATCCGGTCGCCTGTGCCGAGGCAATCAGGCCGAGCCCGATCAGCGCGGCGAGCAGCGAATATTCGATTGCGGAAACTCCGCGATCGTCGGACAAAAGCTGTGCAATCCATCTCATGGCAGGTTTGCATTAATGCCCGGCCAGCTAACTCGCGAATAACAACTATGATCAACAGTCCGTTAACGGCGGGGCGCTCGGAAGAGCAGGCGGCGAGGAACAACGCCGTGTTGGCCTTGCCGATTGACCGTCAGCAGGCCGAGATCCAAGCTCGACCTAAGATCAGGACGCTACCAATGGGCTCCGCCAAACCAT
>CAYUWJ010000153.1:0-24457 GCA_964448315.1 uncultured Sphingomonas sp.
AAAATTTTGCCAGAGGGCCTGTAAGCCGGGTTCTGTCCACCCCGGCGGAACCGGGGATGGGCGACCATTCCTCTAGGGAGCAGGTTGCCCTGCCCCTCAAGCGACCAACCCGGGCGACGAGCCGGAACCAGGCTCATGCGCCGCCCCTATTCGGTCTTGCACCCGGTGGGGTTTACCGTGCCGCGGCCGTTGCCGGCGCGCGCGGTGCGCTCTTGCCGCACCCTTTCGCCTTGACCCGCCCGAAGACGAGCAGCCTGCTTTCTGTGGCACTGTCCCTGAAGCCTTGGCCGAAGCCGCCGCTCCGCCGGGCGTTACCCGGCACCGTTGTTCCGCGGAGCCCGGACTTTCCTCGGCGGAGACGTATCCCCGACGCGGCCGCCCGGCCCTCTGGCCGTGCCGATATAGGTGATAGCCGCGGCTTTATCGAGTCAGGGGTCCAGTCAGCAGTTGCCGACCACCAATTAACGAAACGACGAATAGCTAGGTTAGTTGGTCAGCTCCCCAAGCTCCTTCCGAAAATCGGGGTGGGCTATGGAAATCAATGCCTCAGCTCGCTCGCCAAGCGACTTGCCCTTGAGGTCGACCGCTCCATACTCCGTGACGACGATGCGAGTGTCGTTCCGCGGTGTGGTTACAGGTCCCTGGAGCTTACCGACAATTCGCGAAACGGAGCCGCCCTTAGCCGTGCTCCTGCAAGCGATAATGGACTTGCCGCCCTTCGATGCCGATGCGCCTCGGACGAAATCGAGCTGTCCGCCTGAGCCACTATATTGCTTTCCCAGTAAATGCTCCGAATTGCAGGCGCCGCTCAAATCAACCTGCAGTGTGGCGTTGATTGAAACGACCCCGTCATTCTTTGCGATATGGCGTGGATCGTTCACGACCTGAACGGGAGCGCTGTGCATTGAAGGGTTATCGTCCAGGAACTCGTAGAATTCTCGGTTCCCCATTGCGAATGTGAACACGCTTCTGCCGCGATGCGTCGCTTTCAACCGGTTGGTGACAGCACCGCACTCAATCAACCGTGCCAGCGCCGGCGTCATCAACTCCGTATGGATGCCAAGATCCGTGCGGCTTTCCAGCATCGCACAGACCGCGTTTGGCAGGCTTCCAATTCCCATCTGAAGGCAGGCGCCATCTTGGATCATATCGGCAATGATCGTGGCGATCGTCCTATCTTCAGGGGCGACTTCTGCTTCCAGGATTTCAGTTAGTGGCACATTGTTTTCGACAACGGCGTCCACCTCCGAAATGTGAAGCAAAGAATCGCCGAATACCCGCGGCATGTTCGAATTCACTTCTACAACCAGGCGTTTAGCGCTTCGGGCGGCGCTCGTGCCATAGTCGTTGCTGGTGCCGAAGGTGAACCACCCGTGCCGGTCCATTGGCGACACGGTTGTGAGGAACGTGTCGACCAGCACGTTTTCGGTGAGCAACCGAGGAGAGTCACTAAAAGCGGTCGGCACGAAATCGATCGGCTGCCAGCCCTCAGCATCGCCACGTTTAATAAGTGCTCTCTCTACCTTGCTCAAAAACATGCAGCGCGGCCGGATGCGGTCGAGCAATTCGTAGCGAAGAACTGTCTTTGCGGCATGATCGAGCGAGTGAAAATACCACAAGCGCAAGGCGCTGACGGACCCCTGTTCGACCCGAGCGGCGAGTGCGGTTAAAAGAGCGGGCGGCTCGGCCACAGCCATTCCCATGGCGATGTCGGAGTCGGAAAGGATCTGGGAGACCGCCGTTTCGGCCGAAACGAGTTTGGACCGATAGTCTGCTTTGACTCCTGGCGAAGAGGGGCGTTCAGCCGTCAAGGTGTAAGGGCGACCTTCAGGACGCCATCTTGTTGGTTTGCGAACAGTTCATAGGCTTCTTCAATGCGGTCGAGGGAGAAACGGTGTGTCACCATCGCCCCTAAGTCGACGCGGCCAGAATCGATCACGGCCATTAGCCTGCGCATCCGCTCCTTGCCGCCCGGACAGAGGGAAGTCACAATCCTGTGGTCGCCAAGACCGGCGGAAAAAGCATCCGCGGGAATGACAAGGTCGCCCGAGTAAACACCGAGGCTCGACAGAGTGCCGCCAGGCCGCAGCACCCGCAGCGCTGACTGGAACGTGCCCTGCGAACCGAGGGCCTCGATCGCGACGTCGACGCCGCGACCTTCGGTTAACCGCATGATTTCGGACACCGGATCTGATGCTGCGAAGTCGACGACATGGTCGGCGCCGAACTTCCTCGCCGCTTCCATCCGTGCCGGCACGGTATCAACGCCGATAATGTTCGTCGCACCCATCAGCTTCGCGCCGGCCACGGCGCACAGACCAATCGGGCCCAGCGCGAACACCGCCACGGTGTCGCCAATCTTCACCTTTCCGCGTTCCGCGCCGGCAAAGCCCGTCGACATGATGTCCGGGCACATCAGGACCTGTTCGTCGGTTAGCTGGTCTGAAATCGGGCTCAAATTGGCCATCGCGTCCGGCACCAGGACATATTCCGCCTGGCAACCATCGATCGTATTCCCGAATCGCCAGCCGCCCATCGGTTTGAAGCCGTGACGCGTTTCCGGGCCGTCTTGCGAGAGACATCCGCACAGGGAAGCATAGCTTTGCCCGCTCGGCGTTATCGCGCCGGCAATGACGCGCTGTCCTTCCTCGTAGCCGGTCACCGCGGAACCGAGTTTCTCGATCACGCCCACTGGCTCGTGTCCGACGGTAAGGCCTTTGGCGACAGGATATTCGCCTTTGAGGATGTGGACATCGGTGCCGCAGATCGTCGTGGTGGTGATGCGCATAAGAGCATCCGTCGCGCCAACGTCCGGTATGGGCTTTTGATCGAGAACGATCCTACCCGGCTCGACGAATATCGCTGCTTTCATGTGGGTAATGACGGGTTCCTTTGAATCTGCGCGTTAAAGACTGTCGGAGCCATGGTGTCCTTGAGACCGTGACAGCTAGCCAATCCGCATCGTGCGTCGACGTTCCGACAATCTTCAGGCTGAACGAACATCAAACCGGAAATAGCCCGATTTGCCCCGACGGCACTGAGGCCTGCCGTCCGCAATGAGTCGAAAGCAGAAGCAATTGCGAAGGCCAGCGCGACCTAAGTTCATTGCGGGCGCGGCAACAAGAGCGCGAGCAGCTTGGCGCGGCACTCGCCGTCGACGATGCCGTCGATCATGTCCGGCCGGAAGCGCCGCTGGAAGGCGATCACCGCCTTTTTGGGCTCGGTGACGTCATAGCCGAACCGCTCGAGCGCCAGAAGAAAGGCGGCGTCGGTCCAGAAAGGGTCGATCAGGTCCCGCGTCGGGCTCGGCAGCGCCAGCCGCCGCCGCGCCAGCGCTTCCCACGGAAACAGCTCGCCCGGGTCCTCCTTGCGCGCCGGGGCGATATCGGAATGGCCGACGACATTGCCGCGGCTGATCCCGTGCCGCTCCTTGATCGACGCGACGAGCGGAATCAGCGCGGCTATCTGCTCGTCCGGAAACGGCCGGTAGCCGAACTCATGACCCGGGTTGACCAGCTCGATGCCGACACTCGCCGAATTTACGTCCGGAGAGCCACGCCAGCGCGACTTGCCGGCGTGCCAGGCGCGCTTGGATTCGTCGACCATCCGCAGGACGCGCCCGTCCTCGTCGATCAGATAATGGCTGGAAACCCGGGAATCGGGCGAGGTCAGCCGGTCGATCGCCGCCTGCGCGTCGGGCATCCCGGTATAATGGAGCACAATGATCGAGACCGGCAGCACCCGCGCGTCGAAATTCGGCGATGGCCGGTCGATGATATCCATCGCGCAATGGCGCACGGCATGGCGGTGCCGGTCAAGCCCTGACGGCTCTCCGATCGGCGGTCGCGGTCCGTTTCTCGGTCGCGGTACCGCCGCCGACCAGCCGGTAGAGGCCGCGCGCACTGCCGTCCGATTCCAGCATTTTGGTCTGGCCGATCACCGTCTCGCCAGCGCCGAGCATCAGCCAGCCGTCCGGGGCCATGCTCGCTGCCAGTCGCTCGAACGCCTGCGCCCGCTTTTCGGCGCAGAGGTAGAGCAGCACGTTGCGGCACAGAACGATGTCGAAGTCGCCCGGGTGCGGCGGCGTCTCGAGCAGATTGTGGACCTGAAAGCGGACCGGCTTGCGTAAGGCTTCGACGGCGCGCCAGCCGCCCTCGCACTCTTCGAACCAGCGGATGGTCTGGGCGATGCCAAGCCCGCGCTGGACTTCGAATTGGGTGTAGAGCCCGCTTCGCGCCCGATCGATGACGGCGCTTGACACGTCGGTGCCGAGTATATCGATCGTCCAGCCGCGCCAGGCGGCCGGATCCTCGGCGAACAGCATCGCCAGCGAATAGACTTCCTGGCCGGTCGAGCATCCCGCCGACCAGATCCGGATCCGGCAGCTCGATGCCCGCTTCGCAGCAAGCGCCGGCAGAGCATGGCGCGCCAAGAGGTCGAACGGCGCCCGATCGCGGAAAAAATAGGTTTCGTTGTTCAACAAGGCCTCGACTACCTGGTCCGACAAACTCGGTTCTTTGCCCATGACGAGGATCGTAATCAGCTCGTCGAGGCTGGCGATCCCGCGCTCGCGGAACAGCGCCGAAAGCGCGGTCTCGATCCGCCATCGCCGGCTCATTGTCAGCTGCTGTCCGGTCCGCGCTTCGAGCAGGCCGGCCAGGATCCGGCTCGAGCTATCGCTTATCTGCAAGGCTGCTCTCCGGTCCGCGAGCCGATTCTGCGGCCGATCCTGTCGGGTGGCATCACCGCGCAGGCGAGCCCAGCTTCCAGCACAGCCCGCGGCATGCCCCAGACGGCGCAGCTGGCCTGGTCCTGGGCTAGCACCGATCCGCCGGCTTCGACCAGCAGCGCGGCTCCCAGCACTCCGTCGCGGCCCATTCCGGTCAGCACCACGCCGACCGCCGTGTCGCCGAACAGCGCCGCCGCCGATTCGAACATCGGATCGAGCGACGGCATGCAGCCGCTGGGCGCAAGCCTGTGATCAAGCCGTACGATCGGCCCCTCGCTGCTCGCCGCGATGGCCAGATGGGCATCGCCGGGCGCGATGATGATTCGGTCGGCGAGCAGGGGCAGGCCTTCTTCGGCGACCAGCACCTCGCGCTTGGCGGTGATCGACAATTGCCGCGCGAATACCGGCATGAATAGCGGCGGCAGATGCTGGGTGCCGAGGATCGGAATTCCGATCCGCCGCGGCAGGGTTTCAAACAGGCTGTTGAGAGCGTGAATGCCGCCGGTGGACGCACCGATCGCCAGCAGTTGGGCCGGCTTGGGCGACATCGCCCGAAGCGGCAGCGGCGGCGGCGCTGCCGAGACCGCCGCCACCGACGGGCGGCTTTCGTCGGCAAATCCGAGCGCCTTCAGCCGTCCCAGCAATATCTGCGAGAAGCGCCCGTTGAAGCGTCCGGTTCCGGGCTTCGGCAGCGCGTCGGCGGCGCCGAGCGCTAGCGCTGCAACCGTTTCCTCGGCGCCTTCGTCGGCAAGCGAGGAGACGATCATGACATTGGCGCCCCCGGCGGCGTCGAGAATTCGCGGAATCGATTTCAATCCGCCGGCGCCCGGCATTTCCAGATCGAGCAATATGGTGTCGACTCGCACTGCGGAAAGCGCGTCAATCGCATCCTCGGCGGTGGCGGCGACGGCGGCGATCTCGAATGCAGGGTCGCTTTCGATCATTCGTGACAGAACGGCGCGCGCGACCATCGAATCGTCGACGATCATCAGGCGAATCCGGCGGTCAGATCGGCTCGGGCTGTCCTTGCGGTCCCGCGAATAGGCGAGCGCCGGCTCCATTATGCGGGCGCTCAGGCTACGCCGACGAGCTGAAGCTTGATGTGCAGCGTCTCGCGGTCGAAGGGTTTCATCACATATTCGTCGGCGCCGGCCTCGAGCGCGGCGCGGATGTGCGCCATGTCGTTTTCGGTGGTGCAGAACACGACCTTGGGCTGATCCTCATGGCCGCGCTGGCGGAGCAGCCGCAGGAATTCCATCCCGCTCATCACCGGCATGTTCCAGTCGAGCAGGACGACATCGGGCATCTTGGTTTCGCAGCGCGACAGCGCCTCGCGGCCGTCACCCGCCTCGTCGACTTCGAATTCGAGGGTTTCGAGGATGTGGCGAGCGACCTTCCGGATCACCTTCGAATCGTCGACGATAAGGCAGCTCTTCATGCTTTTTTCCGCTTTCCGCTCGGCTTCTTGAGCCCGTGTAAACCGCAACAGTAACGAAGAGCTTAAGCGGCCGCCCTGGCTTCGCTACCGCCGACCAGCGCGGCGACATCGACCAGCAACAGCGGCCCGGCCTCGGTCTCGACCATGCCGGCGGAAACCCGCTCCCAGCCCGGCCCCATTGCCGCGCGCATCGGCGCCGGTTGCGACAAGGCCTCGACGACATCCTCGACCAGGTCGACGATCAGCGCGTAATTATGGCCGTCGAGCTCGACCACCGCCGCTTCGCGGATGCCGTTCGAGCAGTCGCTGATGCCAAGGTCGAGGCTGCGCCGGCAGTCGATCACCGTCAGTACCCGGCTGCGCAGCGCCGACAGTCCGGCGACGTGCGGCGCGGCGCGCGGCACCGGGATCAGCGTGTCGAGCTCGACCACCGATTCGATCGCCGCAGCGGGCAGCGCGACCCGCTCGCCGGCAATGGTGACGATCAGCAGCAGCTCAGCCATCAGCCTTTCCCTCCGGCGGATTTCAATATCATCAGAAGCCCGGCGCGATCGTAGCGGTAGATGGTCGAGGCATCGTCCGACGCCGCGTCCGGATCGGACCGCAGCCAGATCGTCCGGCCGGCCTTGCCCTGCGGGGCGGCCGCTCCCTGCGACACTATTTCAATATCGGCTTCGCCTTCGTCGCTGCCGGAAATCACCGTGTAACCGGCCGCCTCGACGATCGGCCGAAGCATGTTCTGCATCCACGTGTCGTCCGCCGGAATCCGGCAGACAGGCCGATCCGCGACCGCCATCGGCGCCGCGGCGCCGTGGTTCGCGAACAGCCAATGGGCATCGATCAGCTCGGCCGGCTCGCCGGCGATCAGCGCCACACCTGAGATCTCGTCCGGCACTGCCGCCGGGATCACATCGCCGCTGACATAAGACAGGTCGATCACCTCCCGGAAAGCGTAACCGACCTCCTGAGCGCCGTCGTTCAACCGGAACAGCCGAACCTTGTCCTCGGGCATCGCCCCATTGACTCCGGCGAGCGGCAGGATCGCCTCGCCAAGCTGGACTCGCAACTGGCCGGCACCGGGCCGGATATCGTCCGCGGGCACTTCCTCTATCCGGTCGACCACGGCGAGGCGAAGCGCGCGACGAGCGCCGTCGAGGCCGCGGAACAGCAGCACCGGAATAGCTTGCGGCCCGGCGGCTGCCGGCTCCTCGGCGACTCGGGCGGCGCGCTCGTGCGCCTCGAGCCGGACACCGCCGACCTGGGCGAGCCCGGCCGGATCGAACAACAATATCGGGCTGCCGTCGTCGGCCAGCGTGGTGCCCGCATAGAGCCCGGTCGCCATCACCGCCGGCGCGGCGGGCTTGACGACCAGTTCCTCATGATCGTGGATTCGATCGACCGCGAGCGCATAGACGTCACCGCCTGCCGGCCGCAGCACGACCAGGGTCCGGGCCTCGTCGGGCACGTCGCTCTCGACACCCAGTACATCAGCGAGCGCAATTTCCGGTACTCGTCGCCCGCGGATGGTGGCGACGCCGGCACCGCCGACTCGCTCGAGCGTGACCGCCTCGCCGTTGGCGCGGACGATTTCGTCGATCGCCGAGCGCGGGATCGCGAAATGCTGCCCCGCGACCGAGACGGTGAGCGCCGGAATGATGGTCAGGGTCAGCGGCACGCGAAGGGTCATTCGCGTGCCCTCGCCGAGCCTGCTGTCGACTTCGACCAGCCCACCGATCCGTTCGACGTTCGAGCGCACCACGTCCATTCCGACCCCGCGACCGGAGACTGCGGTGACTTCGCTCGCGGTCGAAAGTCCGGCCTCGAAGATCAGCGCCAGCTGTTCGCGCGGAGTCAGATCTTTCGCGTCCGCTTTCTCGATCAGCTTGGCGGAAACCGCTTTTTCGACCAGCCGCTTGGCGTCGATGCCGCGGCCGTCGTCGCTGATGTCGATCAATATCTGGTTGCCCGACTGGCGCGCCGAAACCGCGACGATGCCGATCTCGCGCTTACCGGCCTTGATCCGCTCGGCGGGGGTTTCAATGCCATGGTCGACGGCGTTGCGGATGATGTGGGTCAACGGGTCGCGGATCATCTCGATCATTTCGCGATCGAGCTCGACGTCGCCGCCGTCGATATCGACCAGCACCTGCTTGCCAAGCTCGGCGGATAGGTCGCGGACCATCCGGGGAAGCCCGACGAACAGATTCTCGATCCGCTGCATCCGGGTTCGGGTGATCGCGTCGCGCATTTCGGCGATGATCGAGGACAAGCGCTCGAACGCTCCGTCGATCGGCACGTCGGTCGGCGATTCGCGCAGCCGCCGGGCAAGCTCGTTGCGCGCCAGCACCATGTCGGACACGCCGCTCATCAGCCGGTCGAGCAACTCGACCGAAAGGCGGATGGTGCGCGGCGCGGCGACCTTGCTCTGCGCTTCCTGGACGGTAGTCGCGACCGGCGTCGGCGGAGCGTCGCCGCTGCGATCAAGGGCTCCGATCAATGCGCTGTCGTCGCCGGCCGGCAGCTCCTCGCCGGCTTCAAGCGCGGCAACCATCTCGCCGATGCGGTCGATGATGCCAAGCACCGCGCTGACCAGCGCGCCGTCGGCCTGCCGCCGTCCGGCGCGGACGTCGGCCAGCGCATCTTCGGCGGCGTGGCTGAGCGCCTCGAGCCGTGGAAAATCGAAAAAGCCGCAATTGCCCTTGACGGTGTGGACGAAGCGAAAGATCGAATCGAGCCGCGCGCGATCGTCCGGCGAGGCTTCCCAGGCGACGATCTCGCCGCCGAGCGCTTCGAGCATGTCGCGGCACTCCGCGATGAAATCGGAAATCAGATCGTCCATCGGCGCGCGGTCCCACCTCTCCACCCGCGCTTATGCAGCCGAGGAGTTAATGCCGCGTTAGCCCTGAAGTGGAAGCGCCGCTCCGATCACCAGCACGTCGGACTCGGGCTCGGATACCCGCACCGTCCCGCCTGCTTCGTTGGCAAGCGCGTGCGCCAGCCAGGCGCCGGCTGCCCTGGCCTCAATTTCGGTGCCCTCGGGAGCGCCGTTGGCGAGCACTTCGCGAAACGACGGATCGAGCAACACTCGGGGTCCCTCACCGCGGATTGCAATCTCCAGCCCGTCGCCGGTGTTTTCGGCATCGATGTCGAGCCGGCCGCCGCGGACCAGCGCATCGCCTGCGATCAACGCCAGGTTGAGCAGCAGCTTGACCGCGCCCTTGGGCAATTTGTCCGGGCCGACCAGCCAGCCGAGTTCGATCCGCCGCTCGGGCCCGAGTATGCCTTCGAGCGCGGTGCGCGCCTCGCGTGTGTCGACTTGCTCGGCAAAGCCACCGCCGGCGCCGAACGCGAGACGAAAGAATTTCAGCTTGGCAGCCGATGCCCGGGCGCTGTCAGCGAGCAGCTCGAGGCAGCGCGCGCGCATTTCCGGGTCCTGCTCGTCGGCCATAAGCTCGATGCCGTTGTTGAGCGCCCCGACCGGCGACATCAGATCGTGGCACAGGCGCGAACACAGCAAGCTTGCAAGGTCGACCGCTTTCATCGCCGGCGTGATGGGGCAGAGTTTACCTGCGCGCAAGGTGGCGGCCATTGAACCGCCGCCGGAGACGCCCATATCGGCGGCGACATGGCCGGGGGGCAGCAGATCATCGCCATTACGCTCAAGTCAGGCCACGCTGGCTGGCGGCTCGACCGCGCGCTTGCCGATGGCGTGCCAAGCCTGTCGCGCGAGCGGCTGAAGGCGCTGATCAAGGGCGGCTCGCTTCAGTCCCCGGAAGGCGCGGTCCGCGATCCCGCAATCAAGGTCCGCGGCGACGAGTGTTTCACGCTGACCGTCCCCGAACCGACCCCGACCCACAACCAGCCGCAGGACATTCCGCTTAACGTTCCGTTCGAGGACGAGCATCTGCTGGTGGTCGACAAGCCCGCCGGGCTGGTCGTCCATCCGGCGGCGGGAAATCTCGACGGGACCCTGGTCAACGCGCTGCTCAATCATTGCGGCGGCAGCCTGTCGGGGATCGGCGGGGTCGCCCGGCCCGGGATCGTCCACCGCATCGACAAGGACACGTCAGGGCTGCTGGTGGTCGCCAAGACCGACGTCGCCCATGAAGGGCTGGCCCGGCAGTTCGCTGCGCACAGCATCGACAGGCGCTATCTGGCGATCGTCTCGGGCGTGCCGAAGACCAGCTCCGGCACGGTCGACGCCCCCCTCGCCCGCTCGGCGCGCAATCGCAAGAAAATCGCCATCGTCGAGGATGGCCGGGGTCGCAGGGCGGTAACCCATTGGGCCAGGCTGCAAATCCTGCGCGACGCGGCGCTGGTCGAATGCCGGCTCGAAACTGGCCGCACCCACCAGATTCGGGTGCACATGGCTTCGATCGGCCATACCTTGCTCGGCGATCAGGTTTACGGTCGCATCACAAAGTCGCATCGCGAATTGTTGAAAAGTCTAAATTTTCATCGCCAGGCACTGCACGCCGCTCGACTTGGCTTCGTCCACCCCGTAACGAAGCGCCGCCTGTCGTTCGACAGCGCCATGCCACCCGACATGCAGGAACTGTTCACTGCTCTTGGTGTATAGGACTTTAGAAGCTAGGGCGCGAAAACAACTTCACGCCCGTTAGAGAGACGCAGGAAGACAATGGCACAACCCAGAGGCATCGTTTCGATCCCCGCTTCGGGCGGCGAGGCGGGACTGAATCGGTACCTGACCGAAATCAAGAAATTCCCGATTCTCGCGCCGGAAGAGGAATATATGCTCGCCAAGCGCTGGACCGAGCATGGCGACACCGACGCCGCGGCCAAGCTGGTCAATTCGCACCTGCGGCTCGTCGCCAAGATCGCGATGGGCTACCGCGGCTACGGCCTGCCGGTCAGCGAGCTGATTTCCGAGGGCAACATCGGCCTGATGCAGGGCGTCAAGAAGTTCGAGCCCGAGCGCGGCTTTAGGCTCGCGACCTATGCGATGTGGTGGATTCGCGCCTCGATCCAGGAGTTCATCCTGCGCTCGTGGAGCCTGGTCAAAATGGGCACCACCGCGGCGCAGAAAAAGCTGTTCTTCAACCTGCGGCGGATGAAGAACCAGATCGAGGCGTTCGAAGAGGGCGATCTCAAGCCCAAGGACGTCGCCAAGATCGCCACCGACCTCGGAGTCACCGAGGACGAAGTAGTGTCGATGAACCGCCGCATGGCGATGGGCGGCGACACGTCGTTGAACGTGACGCTGAAGGGCGACGAAGGCGGCGAAAGCCAGTGGCAGGACTTTTTGGTCGACACCGGCCCGCTGCAGGACGAGCAGATCGCCGAGGACCAGGAAAGCCGGGTCCGCCACGACCTGCTGATCGAGGCGCTGGATGCGCTCAATGATCGCGAAAAGCATATCCTCACCGAGCGCCGCCTGAGCGACGATCCCAAGACGCTCGAGGAATTGAGCCAGGTCTATAGCGTCAGCCGTGAGCGGATCCGCCAGATCGAGGTCCGCGCGTTCGAGAAGCTGCAGGCCGCTCTGCTGCGGCTGGCGGGCGAGAAGAAGCTATTGCCGGCGACTTGAGCGGCTTCGGGACACTCTTTCTCTTCCTCGCTGCCCAAGGCTGGCACCGGCGGCCCGTTTCGGTCTAAACTTCCTTCGGTCAAGCGGGGGGGTAATCATGCGCAGAGCGTATGTTTCGGCACTTGCCGCGCTTGCCGCGCTGGCCATCGCGGGCTGCGCGTCGGCGCCCCAGGCGACCGGTCGCGCCGCCGTGCCGCTCGACCATCTGCCGGCTTTGGCCGGCGACTATTTCGCGCTCGACAGCCGCGAGTCGGGCCATCGCTACCACATCTATGTCCGCTATCCGGAAGGCTATGCCGAACGACCGGCGCAACGCTATCCGGCCGTCTATTTGCTCGATGGGGACAGCCTCTACCCTTACCTCGCGCCGCACCACTTGTTCCTCACCTATGATGACAAGCTGCCCGAGGCGATCCTGGTTGGCATCGCCTACGGTAGCTTCGCACCGCCGGTAAACCGGCGCGACCATGACTTCGGCGACGGATCGGCCGCGTTTCAGCGCTTCCTGAGAGTGGAGCTCATCCCCGAGATCGAGCGCCGCACGCGCGCCGATCCGCAGCGGCGCATCCTCGTCGGTCAATCGCGCGGCGGCGGTTTCGCACTCTATTCGGCGCTGACCGATCCCGCGCTCTTCTGGGCGAGGATCGCGAGCAACCCCTCCTTTCCCGTCCACCGCGACTTACTGCTCGGCGAATCGCCGCAAACTACCGTCGGGGTATTATCGCGGCTCGTGGTAGTGAGCGGCACCAACGACCGGCCGCAGATTCGGGCAGGCACGCTCGAATTTCTGCAGCGCTGGCAGCAGCGGCCCGGCCCCTGGTTGCTCAAGAGCATCGAACTCCCGGGTGGCACTCACGCGGCCGACATGCCGAACGCCTATCGGCAGGCGATGAACTGGCTGCTTGCCGCTCCGCGCGCCGACTGACCGGCCCAATCGACAGTCCCGCGCGGCGAATCGCTCGTTCTACCCACTTGCCAATCGTCGCCAAGAGTCCGACGCTGTCGGATTGCAGAGCGCTGGTCGCTAACTGCGACTCGCGCGCCCGCTGACACGGACGGAGGAGAGTCGCATGCCTGCACATACCAACGGAGGTAAAACCAACGGCACTCGAGTTATCGCGCTGGTCGGACCGGCCGGCGCGGGCAAGACCAGCCTTGCCGAAGCCATGCTGTTCGCCGCCGGGGCGACCGATCGCCACGGCTCGCCGGCCAACGGCTCGAGCATCGGCGACGCCAGCCCCGAGGCGCGAGCGCGCGGCGGCTCGACCGAACTCAACCTTTATAATTTCGACTATCTCGGCGACCGCTTCGCACTGCTCGACTGTCCCGGCTCGGTCGGCTTCGCCGCCGACGGCTCGCGGGCGATCGCCGCCGCCGACATGGCGATCGTCGTCGTCGATCCCGACCCGGCGCGGGCGCCGCTGGCCGCCCCTGCCCTGCGGACGCTCGACGAGCTCGGCATTCCGCACCTGATTTTCGTCAACCGCATAGACCAGGCCTATGGCCAGATCAGCGACCTCCTCTCCGCCCTCCAGCCGATGAGCGTTTCACCGCTGATCGCCCGCCAGATTCCGATTCGCGACAGCGACAAGGTCACCGGCTTCATCGACCTCGCGCTGGAGCGGGCGTTCCATTACCGCACCGACCGCGAATCGGAGCGCATCGACATTCCGCAGGAGCTGCAGGACCGCGAACGGACGGCGCGGACCCAGATGCTCGAGCAGCTTGCCGACCATGACGACGACCTGCTCGAACAACTGCTGATGGACCAGACTCCCGAACAGGAGCGTATCCTGTCCGATCTCGCCCGCGAAACCGGCGAGAGCCTTGGAGTGCCGGTACTGTTCGGCTCGGCCAACAGCAGCTGGGGCGTGCGACGTTTGCTCAAGGCGCTTCGCCACGAGACGCCGGAGCCGGCATCGACCGCCAGCCGGCTCGAGGTGACCGATCCCGCCCTCTATGTGTTCAAGATCCATCACGGCGGCTCGGTCGGCCGGCTGGCGCTTGCAAGGGCGCTCGGCGGTCGCATATCCGAAGGATCCGATGTCCGGACGCGCAACGGCGACGCCTCGCGACTCGGCGCCCTGTTCCGGATGCAGGGCGACAAGACCCAGAAAATGTCGGAGGCGGCGGACGGCGACATCGTCGCGGTCGCCAAGGTCGATCAGGTCAAGGCCGGCCAGTGGCTTGGCGGCGGGGCGCTCCCGCCCGACGTCGAGATCGAGTTCCCGGCCCGCAATTGCGCATTGGCGATCGAGCCCGCCGACCGCAAGGACGACGTCCGCCTGTCGAGCTCGCTGCAGCGGCTGCTCGAGGAGGACAGCGCGCTGATCCTCGAGCATGACGAGGCAAGCCATGAAGTGCGCCTGAAAGGCGTCAACGACGAACATCTCAACACGGTGCTGGCGAGGCTCAAGCGACGCTATGGAGTCGAAGTGACTTCGCACACGCCGACCATCGGCTATCGCGAATCGATCCGCCGCCAGGTCACGCAGAAGGGCCGGCACAAAAAGCAGTCCGGAGGCCATGGCCAGTTCGGTGACGTGGTGCTTGAAATCCGGCCGCTACCGCGCGGCGAGGGCTTGCGCTTCGACGAGAAAATCCACGGCGGGGCAATCCCCAAGCAATGGATTCCCGCGGTCGAGCAGGGGGTGCGCGACGCGATGCGCAAGGGCCCGCTCGGCTTCCCGGTGGTCGATGTCGCGGTGACCCTGGTCGACGGCAGCTACCACAGCGTCGACAGCTCCGAGCTGGCCTTCCGCCTCGCCGGCAGGATCGCCATGTCGGAAGCGCTTGCCGCCGCCAGCCCGCATTTGCTGGAGCCGGTGCACAAGCTGACCGTGGTCTGCCCATCCAATGCCAGCAGCCGCGTAACCTCGGCAATCGCCAGCCGGCGCGGCCAGATGCTGGGCATGGTGCCGCGCGACGGCTGGACCGGCTGGGACCGGATCGATGCGCTGGTTCCCGAAAGCGAGCTTGGCGGGCTGGAAGCGGAATTCCGGTCGCAGAGCCAGGGACTCGCCACCTATGAGGCCGAGCTCGATCATCTCGCCGAATTGAACGGCAACCTCGCCGACAAGGTGGTGCAGCAGCACACACTCGAACCGGCCTAGGGCGCGACAGCCCGCGCGCTTTCGCTTAAGCCCTGCGGCGATGAAGCACTGGCTGAAGGACGGGCCTTTTCGCTCGCTGCTGAAGAACAGCAGTTATCTGGCAGCGTCGAAGGCGGTCGCTGCGGTCGCCGGGCTCGCTACCCTCGCTTTCGCCGGGCGCGGGCTGGGCCTCGCATTGTTCGGGATGCTGGTGCTGATCGCCAGCTACGCCCAGGCGGCGAGCGGCCTCAGCAAGTTCCAGTCGTGGCAGCTGATCGTCCGCTACGGCGGCGAGGCGCTGACCTCCCCCGACCCGCGCGACTTCAAGGCGGCGACCGGCTTCGCCTTCGCGCTCGATGTCGTCAGCGGGATCGGCGGCATGATCCTGGCGATCGCGCTGCTGCCGCTGGTCGGGTCGTGGTTCGGGTTCAGCGGCGACCATCTCCTTCTGGCGATGCTCTATTGCACGCTTCTGCCGACGATGGGGGCGGCGACCCCGGTCGGCGTGCTCAGGTCGCTTGACCGGTTCGACCTGATCAGCTGGCAGGGCACCACCTACCCGATCGCCCGCGCGATCCTTGCCGGCGTGGCCTGGTGGCTGGAAGCGCCGTTCGTCGCCTATGTCGTCATCTGGTACGTCACCGACCTCGGCGGCGACCTCTATTTGTGGTTTCTCGCCTGGCGCGAACTCAAGCGCCGCAACCTCTTGACCGGCATCAAGCCGAGCTTGCGGCCCGACGGCCTGCCCGGCGCATGGCGGTTCGCGATCCACGTCAACCTCACCGCAAGCTTGATCTCGGCCTGGGGCCCGATCGCCCGGCTGATCGTCGGCGGCCTGCTCGGGCCGAGCGCGGCGGCGCTGTACAGGGTAGCGGCGAGCCTCGCCGACGCCGCCCAGAAGCCCGCCGACCTGCTCGCCAAGGCCTATTATCCCGAGGTCGTGCGGATGGACCTGGCGACCAGGCGGCCGTGGAAGCTGATGGCGCGCGGAACTGTGTTGGCGGTAGCGGTCGGCATTTTCGCCGTCGTCGTCCTGCTGCTCGGCGGGCGGGCGCTGCTCGACGCGGTCTTCGGCAGCGAATTTATACCCGCCTTTCCGGCGCTGATGGTGCTGATCGTCGCCCCGCTGCTGGCCACGATCAGCTTCCCACTGGTGCCGATGCTATATGCACTCGACCGTCCCGACGCTCCGCTCAAGGCTCGGCTGATCGGCACAATCCTCTATTTCGCAATCGTCGCCCCCTTGTCGTGGCAGTTCGGTCTGATCGGGGCCGCCGGCGCATTTGTGTTCGGTTTCGCGGCGATGGTGGTTGCGCTCATGGTGCAGCTTCGGGGTGAGTACAGACGGGTCCGAAGTTCACCGATGGTTTGAACTTCAGCAAGCGCGCAGGTCATGCACTCCGCGAAGCTATGCGGTCGGCGGTCCGAAGCGCGAGCGCGATGATGGTGAGAGTCGGATTGGCCCAGCCGCTCGTTGGGAACAGCGAGCTTCCAGCGACGTAGAGATTCGAAATGCCGTGCACGCGGCCCCAGCGATCGGTCACACCGTGCTTTGGGTCATCGGCCATGCGCGTTGTCCCCATATGGTGGTAGCCGCCGATCGGGTGCGCGCTGATCAATGGATCGCTAATCCATTCCTGCGTTCCGGATCGCAACCATGGCGCAACGTCCACCTCCCCCAGTCCCGCCTGCCGGACTCTTCGAGCGAACATATCGACAAGTGCAGCGACACTTTCCACATCCTGTCGGGTCAGTCGCCAGTCGAGGTTGATCCGCGGCATGCCCGTCGCATCGACTTCATTGGACAGCGCAACACGGCTGTCGGGGTTGGGCGCCTGTTCCGCCCGGATAATGATGGCAAGCTCCTTCATGCCGCTGTGGCAGAGCGCGGCGGCGGCGATCGATCCAATCGGGGCTGCCGTTCGCTTCAGGCGGCGATAGATTTGCCAGAACGCCCGTCCCCGATCGGTCGGCGCAGTGTTATGCTTGACGAATTCATACAGCTTTCTTCCCGCCGGCATGCGTCCGCTGCTTGGCGGGCGCGCGGCAATCGTCAAAGCGCCATTCAATAGGCTTTCCCGGCGCTGAGCCTCTTCGCTAAGTGTGATCAACGGCGCACTCTCGATGCCCTTTTGTTTCTTCCGGCGGAATGCGTTCAGAAAATCCCGAACAGGCGCGCCGACAATGCGGCCGCCTCGAGCATGGGGGTGCTCCATGAAAAAACGTCCGACGAGTCCATGGGCGTTGCCGAGGCCCGCGGGGGCTACCGAGTTCGACGACAGCAATATGCGCGGATTCTCGATCCCGCCCGCGGCAAGAATGTAGGTGTGGGCCTTCGCCCGATGTTTCCGACCCGCTGGCGAACGGATGTCCAGATGATCGACGCTCTTGACGTCCGGCGAGGGAACGATCTCTCTAACGGTCGCATGGATTGCGACCAGCGCGCGGGGGTGTTCGATCAGATCGCGGTTCTTCGCCGCTCCGAAACGGTCGGAAGCGCTATCGAACGACCAATGCCGGACCTTAAGCTCCGGTCCGGCGAGCCTGTCCAGCAGCCCGGATGAAATGGCGCTTTCGTCACCACTGACGCCCAAACCTTCGCGCGCTTCTGCATACCAGGGGCGCAATTCGTCCGCCGTGATCGGCCAGCTTGAAAACGGCACCCACGGACGATGTTCCAAATCGATCGCGTTCAGCTCGGCGCAACGGCCGCCCCAGATAGCCGTCGTTCCGCCGAAAAAGCGAAGCCGCGACTGATCGAGATCATAATAGGGTTGGCCGATGTTCCTGCCGCGATTGAGGTCCGCCGTCTCCTGCTCAAAATCCAGGCCGCCACTTTCCAGCAGCAGCACAGTGAATCCCCTGCCCAACAGACTCCGCGCGAGCGTATTGCCGGCGGCCCCCGAACCGACAATTGCGACATCCGCCTGCAGAACTTCCGGGCATTCCTCTCGCAAATCCATCAACACGTGTTGGACCCTATCGGCCGGCCGAACTTTCGGTTCACAGGTCCATCTCCGCGAAGCCCGCCTTCTTCACCTTCTGCATGGCCAGCCATCTAGCGAAGCGAGTCGACGACCGCTACCGGCCTCCAGTCGCCAAGGCCGTTGTCGCGGCCGAAATCGGGCGGGAACGGCTCGCCGGCATGGATTCCGCCGGTGACGAAGACGCAGTCGAAGCCCATCCGAGCGGCACCCAGCACGTCGGTCTGGAGCCCGTCGCCGATCGCCAGCACCTGATCCGCACGGGGGTTGCCGCCGAGCCCAAGCGCGTGCCGGTAAATCGTCTCGTGCGGCTTGCCGTACCATGCGACGCGCCCGCCGAGCGTCTCGTAAATGTCGGCAAGCGCGCCGGCGCAGACTACTGGCACGCCGCCGTGGATGACGAGGCGGTCCGGGTTCAGGCAGTGCATTCGCACGTTTGCATCGGCGAGCGCGCGCAACTGCGGCTCATAATCGCCCACCTCGCGCCGATGCTCGTCGAGACCGGTGCAGGCGAGGTCGGTGAAGCCGTCGTCGGTGATCGCGACACGCCGGTCCTCGAGGATATCGCGGTCGGACCTTGTACCAATGAAACCGACCGGCCGGCCAAGCGCCTTCAATGCGGATATGCCGGCATCGCCGCTGGTCGCGACTGCGTCCCACGCATTGCGCGGCAGCTCGATCCGCACCAGCTGCGCCTGGACCGCCTCGGCGGTGCGCGGTGCGTTGGTGATGAGGACGACGGTACGCCCCTCGCCGCGCCATTGCCGCAACCGCTCCGCCGCGCCGGGATACAGCTCCACTCCGTCATGGACGCAGCCCCAGACATCGCACAGAATCAGTTCGTAGCGCGCGTCGAGCGCATCGAGTGCGCTCACGCGATACCTGCTTGTGACAGCGCCCGTTCGATCGGTTGCAGCCGGCAATCCACCATTACACCGGGTGCGGTTCGGGCATTGATGCGGCAACGTCCAAAGCCGCTTCCTCGCTCGGCTCGCGGGCCGAAATCACCTGCGCCGCGACCAGGTCGCCGACGACGTTGAGCGTCGTCCGGCACATGTCGAGGAAACGGTCGACGCCGAGCACCAGCGCGATCGCCTGCGGGTCGATCCCGACCATCGCCAAAATCAGCGCGACCACCGGCAATGACCCGGCGGGGACTCCGGCCGTGCCGATTCCGCCGAGGATGCAAACCAGCATCACCATGATCTGCTGCCCGAGCGTCAACTCGATGCCGAAGAACTGCGCGAGGAAGAGGACGGTGACGCCTTCGAACATGGCGGTGCCGTTCTGGTTGGCGGTGGCGCCGATGGTCAGCACGAAGCGCGCAATTCGCCGCGGCAAATGGAGCTGTTCATCGGCGACCCGAAGCGCGGTCGGCAGGGTGGCATTCGACGAAGCCGTCGAAAAGGCCATCAGGCTGGCCTCCTGCGTCTGGCGGAAGAAGGCCAGCGGGTTCTTCTTGCCCAGCGTCGACAGCAGGATCGGGAAGACGATGAACATCTGGATGGCGAGCGCCAGCAATACCACGCCGACATAGGCCGACAGGCGTATCAGCAAGTCCCAGCCGAACAGCGCGGCAAGGTTGAACATGAAGCAGGCGACGGCGATCGGAGCGAGCTTGATGACGATCATGATCAGCCGCATCGTCACGTCGAACACGCCTTCGAATCCCTTTTTGAGCGCGCGCGTGTTGGGCGTGTCGGTGATCAGCAGGCCGATGCCGAAGAACAAAGCGAAGAACATCACCGAAAGAATGGCGCTGTTGCTGCCCATCGCGTCGACGAGATTGTCCGGGATGATTGTAATGAACGCGTCGATTCCAGACGGCTGCTCGCGGCCGGTCTCGACGATTTCGCCGGCCCGGCCTTCGGATTCGACGAGCATTTCGGCGGCCGCAGCGCGGTCGACGCCGGCGCCCGGCTGGAACAGGTTGACGACGGCAAGGCTGATCACAACGGCGATCGTGGAGACGATTACCGTATAGGCGAGAGTCCGCAGCCCGATCCGCTTCAGCGATCGCGCCTCGCCCATCTCGGAAATGCCGACGACCAGCGCCGAGAACAGCAGCGGGATCACCAGCATGAACAGCAGCCGGAGGAAAATCTGACCGATCGGCTGGGTCACATAGGTGGTGACGATTTCAACCCAGGCGGCGTCGCGCTGCGCGGTGTAGACGATCAGCCCGGCGGTGAGTCCGATCAGGAAGCCGATCAGCATCTGCCATTGCAGCTCGAGGCCGCGCTTCTTGGTCCGGTCGGTCATCGCTCTCCCTCTCCTCTCCGGCATCGCGGCCCGGTCCTTGGCTTGTCAAGCATACGCGAGCGAATAGGCGTACGGCCCGCCGGCCTCGATGGCGCGTCGATAGGCCGGGCGCGCCTGCACCCGCTCGAGCCAGCTCCAGATCGCCTTTCGGTCCGGGCCGAGCCCGGCGCGGCTGGTGGCGGCCTCCAGCGGGAAGCTCATCATCACGTCGGCCGCGCTCGGCGCGTCGCCGGCGAACCAGGGTCGCCCGGACAGTTCCTGATCGAGAAAATCGAGATGCCGGGCGAACATGCCGAGCAGCGGCTTGCGCGCCGGTATTCCCAGCAAACCGAGCCGCCGAACGACCAGCAGCGCCAGCAGCGGCGGCATCAGCGATCCTTCGGCATAATGGAGGAAGTGCCGATAGCGCAGCGCCCCGGCGGGATCGGCTGGAGCGCCGAAGCTGCCGCCCGCCTTGTCGACCAGATATTCGACGATCGCACCGCTTTCGGCAATCACCAGGCCGTCGTCGTCGATGACCGGCGACTTGCCGAGCGGATGAACGGCGCGCAGCTCGGGCGGCGCCAGCATAGTCTTGCGGTCGCGGGCGTAACGCTCGATCCGATAGTCGAGGCCAAGCTCCTCGAGCAGCCACAGGATGCGCTGGGAGCGACTGTTCTCGAGATGATGAACGGTGATCATTGCGTTCCCCTGTTCGCTTTGGCGGGCCATTCGCCAACCCGGTCGTTGCTCATGCCGGCGGACTTCGGCCGAACGGGTCGTCGATCGAGGGCGGCGGGCTGCTGAACCATTTCGGGCCGTCGGCGGTCATGTGGAAGCAATCCTCCAGCCTGATCCCGAACTTCCCGGGCAAATAAATTCCCGGCTCGTTGGAAAAGCACATGCCGGGCGCGAGCGGCGTCGTCTCGCCTTGGACGAGGTTGATCGGCTCATGGCCTTCCATGCCGATGCCGTGCCCGGTGCGGTGTGACAGGCCGGGAAGCTTGTAGCTGGGTCCGTAGCCCCAGCTTTCATAGGCGCGGCGAACCGCATCGTCGACCGAGCCGGCGGGCGCTCCGACCCTGGCCGCGGCAAAAGCGATGTCCTGCCCGCGGCGCATCTGCGTCCACACAAGTCGCTGCTCGGCGGTCGGCTCCGCGCCGAACACGAAGCTGCGCGAAATGTCCGACTGATAGCCGCGAACCTCGCAGCCGCTGTCGAGCAGCACCACCTCGCCGCGGGCGACACGCTGCGGCTTGCCGGTGCCATGCGGATAGGCGCTTGCCTCGCCGAGCAGGATCAAGGCCCAGGGGTTGGTCCCGCCCAGTGACGTCACGGCTGCCGAGAACAGCGCTCCGATATCCGACGGAGTCATGCCTTCGCGGATTTGCGGATAGATGCGGTCGTAGGCGGCGATGGTGACGTCGCTCGCCGCCTGCATCAGCGCGATCTCGGACGCCGACTTGATCATCCTGAGCGTGCCCACGACCGGGTTGGCGCTGACCACGCGAAGCCCCGGCAATTGCTGCTTGAGCCGGTCGAGAATGAAATAGCGGTTGGTCTCCTCGAAGCCGACGGCAGCATCCGCCACGCGCCGTTCGCGAAGGAAATCGGCGACCAGCTTCAGCGGCTCTTCATGCTCCTGCCAGACTCGGACCTCGGCCGGGATCTTGAGGCTTTCCTCGACGGACGGCTTCTCGAAAAAGGGCGTGACGATGATCGGTTCGCCCGCGACCGGGATAACCGCGGCGGTCAGCCGCTCCGAGCGCCGCCATTGCACGCCGGTGAAATAGTCGAGGCTGGCACCCGGCTCGACGATGATCGCGCCGATGCCGTTGCGCTGCATCAATTCGCGCGCGGCGGCCAGCCGGCGCAAGCGCTCGTCGCGTCCGATCGCGGGCGGAAAAGCGATCGGCGCAGTCTCGGCGACCGCCGCCAGCGCGCCGCCGAGCCCGCCTGCCGCGAGCAGCGGCGCGGCGATTGCCGCAGCGCCCCCTTTGAGCAGCGTCCGCCGTGCCAATCCCGTCCGCATCATCGCGCCCGTCCTTCGCGTCCTTCGCAACCATCAAAGCTGTTGCACGCTCGCCCGCCTTGCGCCAGCAGCCCCCGATGCCATTCCCCTCGGCTGCCCGCAATGTCCCCGGCCCGCGCGAGACCGTCGCCTTGCTCGCCGGACTGATGGCGTTGAACGCCTTCGCCATCGACGCGATGATTTCGGCGCTGCCGGCGATCGGCGAGGAGCTTGGAGTATCGCGGGACAACCACCGTCAGCTGGTGGTGATCGCTTACATGATCGGCTTCGGCTCGACCCAGCTAATCTGGGGGCCGCTCGCCGACCGTTTCGGCCGCAAGCCGGTGCTTGCCGCCGGGGTTGCCCTCTACACGATTTTCGCGCTGCTGTGCGGGATCGCAGGAAGCTTTGCGCTGCTGATCGCGGCGCGGGCGCTGCAGGGCGCCTCGGCGGCGGTCTCCCGCGTTCTGGTCGTCACCATGGTCCGCGATCTGTTCAGCGGCGAGGCGATGGCGCGGACCATGAGCCTGGTGTTCATGGTGTTCATGGTGGTGCCGGTGCTGGCGCCGCTGGTCGGGCAGGGAATATTGCTGTTCGCGCCATGGCGGGCGATCTTTCTGGTGCTCGCCGCCTATGGATTCGCGATGCTGCTATGGTCGTGGATCCGGCTGCCGGAGACGCTGCATCCGGAATATCGGCGAAGCCTCAGCCTGCGCTCTATCGGAACCGCGATGGCGATGACCGCCCGCGAACCGCAGTCGCGCGGCTATACGCTGGCGATGACCGCGGCCTTCGGCGTGCTGGTCGCCTATATCGCCTCGATCCAGCAGATCGTGTTCGAGGCGTTCGCAGCGCCCGACGCGATCGGGCTGGTGTTCGCCGCGATCGCCGCGCCGATGGCGCTGGCGTCATACACCAATTCGCGCGTGGTAAGCCGCTTCGGAGTTCGCCGGGTCGGCCATTCGGCGGCGCTCGGATTCGCGCTGGTCACCTTGGCACACGCGGCGCTGGCTTCGGCCGGGCTCGAAAGCCTGGCGCTGTTCATTGTCATGCAGGCGCTGGTGATGATCTGCTTCGCCTTCACCTCGGCCAATCTCAGCACGCTGGCGATGGAGCATATGGGGCCGATCGCCGGCACCGCCTCGTCGGTCCAGGGCGCGTTCGGCACCATCTTCGCGGCGCTGATCGGATTTGCCATCGGCCAGGCGTTCGACGGCACCGTTTCACCCTTCCTGTGGGGAACGGCGGCGAGCGCCGCCGTGGCTTTCCTAATCGTCCTGCTGACCGAGCCGAAGCGGCTGTTCGCCGGCCCGGCGGTGCGCAGGGAGCCCGGCGACCGGGCGTCCCTGCCTTTCGCCAAACCCTAGGCTTCGAGTTCGTCGGCGTCCTCGCCGACCATCAGCGCCTCGCCGACCTCTTCGGTGCGCCCGCGAATCGACCGCTCGATCTGGTCGGCGACGTCGGGATTCTCCTTGAGATAGGCTTTGGCGTTCTCGCGCCCCTGGCCGATCCGCACCGAATCATAGCTGAACCAGGCGCCCGATTTTTCGATCAACCCGGCCTTTACCCCGAGGTCGAGAATCTCGCCGACCTTGGACACGCCCTCGCCGTACATGATGTCGAACTCGACCTGCTTGAACGGCGGCGCGACCTTGTTCTTGACCACCTTCACCCGGGTCGAGTTGCCGACGATGTCGTCGCGGTCCTTGATCTGGCCGGTGCGGCGGATGTCGAGCCGGACCGAAGCGTAGAATTTCAATGCATTGCCGCCAGTCGTCGTTTCGGGATTGCCGTACATCACACCGATCTTCATCCTGAGCTGGTTGATGAAAATGACCGTGCAACGCGAACGGCTGATCGAACCGGTCAGCTTCCGCAGCGACTGGCTCATCAGCCGCGCCTGAAGGCCGACATGGCTGTCGCCCATCTCGCCCTCGATTTCGGCCCGCGGCACCAGCGCGGCGACCGAATCGATCACCAGCACATCGATCGCATTCGACCGCACCAGCGTGTCGACGATCTCGAGCGCCTGCTCGCCGGTATCGGGCTGAGAAACGATCAGCTCGTCGATGTCGACCCCAAGCTTCTTGGCGTAGCCGGGATCGAGCGCGTGCTCGGCATCGACGAACGCCGCGGTGCCGCCGACCTTCTGTGCTTCGGCGATGGCGTGGAGCGCGAGTGTCGTCTTGCCCGAGCTTTCCGGGCCGTAAATTTCGACCACCCGGCCGCGCGGCAGGCCGCCGACGCCGAGCGCGATGTCGAGCCCGAGGCTGCCGGTCGAGATGGTGTCGATCTCGATCTTCTCGCGGCTGCCGAGCTTCATCGCCGAGCCCTTGCCGAAGGCGCGGTCGATCTGCGCCAACGCCGCCTCGAGTGCCTTCTGCCTGTCCATGCTGCCCGATCCCAACGTATTT
>CAYUWJ010000154.1:0-6562 GCA_964448315.1 uncultured Sphingomonas sp.
ACTCTACCGACATAGCCGGGTTGCCCCGGCCCCTTGCATATAGGGATTATGGCCTTTGCTCACAAGCGCGGGCGCTTGGCGACCCCGTGTCTCATTCGATCGCGCTGGAATTGCCTGCCGGTCTGCTGTTATGCCCGCTGAGCAATCAGAGAAACACAGAGGATCCTAGAATCATGCGTAAATTCCACTTCGCAATCGCCGCCGCCGCCATGCTCGGGCTCGCCGCCTGCAGCGGGCAGGACGACACCGTCGAGAATGTCGAAGCCTATGACAACCAGGCGGAGCTGGACTATCTGGCCGAGAACGCTGCTACCGAAGCCGAGACGGGGGCGCTGGGCAACCAGGCGCAGCAGCTCGAGGCCGAAGACCAGGCCGAGGACAGCGTGACCGATAATGTCGCGACGGAGCCTTCCGACGTCGAGGACGACGTTCAGGGAATGTGACCACCCGCTCGACGATGAGCGAGGGAGCGATTCCGGCGGCCACGGTGATTGTCGTTCGGGACCGGGCTCCCAAACCGCCCGAACTGCTGATGGTCGAGCGCGCCAGCGACATGGCGTTCGCCGGCGGGGCGCTGGTCTTTCCCGGCGGTCGCATCGATCCCGGCGACAGGATCATGGCCGGCGGCAGCCCGGCGGACGACGGCGCGGACGATGGCGCGGACGACGGCGCGGCGCGGATCGCGGCGGTCCGCGAATGCCTCGAAGAGACCGCCGTCCCGGTCGGACTGGAACCCGTGCCGACGGCGAAGGCCGCGCTCGCGATCCGCGAAGCGGTTGCGGCGGGCGGTGATTTCGCGGCGATCCTAAAGCGCGAAGGCCTTGACCTCGACGCCGCAGCGCTGACCCCGTTCGCCCGCTGGGTGCCCGACTTCCACACCGCGCGGCGCTTCGACACTTTGTTCTTCGTCGCCCGGGCGCCGCCCGGCGATTGGCAGCCCATGCCGCTTGCCGGCGAATGCACCGGTGCCTTCTGGCTTTCGGCCGAGGAGGCGCTGGAGCGCGAACGACTGAGCGACGCGAAACTGATCTTCCCGACCCGCCGGACGCTCGAGCGGCTTGCGCTCCACGCCGGCTACGCGGCGATCTGCGCCGACGCCAAGGCCCATACGGTCGAGCGTATCACGCCCTGGATCGAAGAGGTCGGCGGCGAGCAGTACGTTGCCATTCCCGACGGGCTCGGCTTTCCCGTCACCCGCGAGAAGCTCGACGGACTCTGGCGCGGCTGATGCGCTATGCCTTCGGCTGCCTGTTCCTGCTCGTCCTGCTGGCCGTCGCCGGGCTGTTCGCGCGCGACTATATCGAGCGGTATCCGCAGGACGTGCCGTGGACTAAGCTTAGCCTCGAGGACCCGATCGGCCGGTTCACCAGCGGTAAGCTCGCCGCGCTGCGCGACGATCCCGGGCAATGCCGGTTGCTGCTTGCCGGCGCGGGTGTCGCCGACCAACCGGTGGCGCCAAGGGAAGCCGGGCCCGACTGCGGCTATGCAGACGGCATGCAACTGGCGGCCGGCGGCGCGCGGCAGCTGCCCTTCCGACCGGCGCCTTTGGTCACCAGCTGCCCGGTGGCGGCGGCGGCCTTGCTTCTCGAACAGCGCGTCATCCGGCCGGCCGCCGCCCGCCACCTCGGCAGCGAAGTCAACGCCATCGACCATGCCGGAAGCTACAGCTGCAGGCGGCTCTACGGCCGGGATGTCGGCGACTATAGCGAGCACGCCACCGCCAACGCGCTCGACATCACCGGCTTCCGCCTGGCCGACGGCAGTCGCATCAGCGTGCTTGCCGACTGGTCGGGCGGCGATGCTGAGGCGGCATTTCTGGCGGAGGTACGTGACGGCGCCTGCCAACTTTTCCCGACCGTGCTGTCACCCGATTATAATGCGGCGCATCGCGATCATCTGCACCTCGACATGGCGAACCGGGGCCGAAGCGGCTGGACACTGTGCCGTTGAACGAAGTGATTCGCGCTGCGCCGCACATGAAAAAGGGGACCCGCGCGACCGCGAATCCCCTTTTTTGAAATGTAAGGCGTCGCCTACTTCAGATGTCTCGAAAGATGCTTGTTCATCTCGAACATCGAGCAGCGGTCCTTGCCGAAGATCTTGCGCAGTTTGTCGTCGGCGATGATTTCCCGTTTGTTTTGAGGATTCTGCAGGTTGTTCTTGCGAATGTGATCCCACATTTTCGAAACCACCTGGCTCCGCGGGAGCGGATCGCTGCCGGTGATTGCCGCCAACTCCGGCGACGGTTGAACCGGGCGAGCGAGGCCGCCCCCTGCCTTTCTTCCAGTCCCGCTTTTGCTTTCTGCCATCAGGCCCTCCTGTTGTTCCCCTCTAGATAGAGCGCAAAGCCCCGTTCAATGCAATGGTTTCAGCCGGAGATGGACGAAGATTCGGACAAGTCGAACGGGACGATCCGGTTTTCGGAGTCGTGACCGATGTCCGCGGCACCGGCGAAGGGGATATTCGCGCGCTCGCACCAGTCGCGGACGATCGCCCGTTCGTCGCTTCCGAATTCCGGCTCGTTGGCCGGGATTTCGCCGACGCGGCCGAGCCTGATCCGCGCCGCGCGGCGGACATTGGCGCTGGCCGTGACATGGAACATCAGCCGGTCGATCCGGTAATATTGCTCGCTGATCTCCTCGATCAACAGGTCGACGCCGGTGAAGTCCGGCTCGAGCGGCGTTCCGAGCAGCATCGACAGGACGGTAAGGTTGAACGCCATCGCCGGCGGCTCAAGGTCCGGCTCGAGCACGCCCTTGTCGCGGCGCACGATCCAGTCGAGCGCGCGATGGATCGCCGCCTTGCCGCCTGGCCGCAGGACGTCCTGCGGCATCGGCCCGTGGGCGACCTTGAGCCCGGCCTTGTGGAAGGCGGCGAGCAGGAAGCCGGCGTCGCTGTAGCCCATGTAGAGCTTGGCGTGGGCCGCGTCGGGCAGGTCGGCGAGAGCGGCTTCGGCAATCCGGTTGGAGCCATAGCCGCCGCGCGCGAACCACACCGCGTCGACCGAAGCATCCGCCATCACTTCGCGCAGCGCGTCGAGGCGCTGCCGATCCGATCCGGCGAAATGACCCTCGGCAAGAAAAGATTGCGGGTGAATGGCGAGCTCGCAGTCGCCGCGCTCGCCGGCCAGCGCCGCAAGCGTCTCGGCCGCGTCGCGCCTGAGCGGGCAGCTTGGGGCGACCACGGCGATTTTCATGCGCTTTCCCCCCGGCCGAATTGTCAGACGCGCCGCCAGCCAATAGGGGCAGCGCGGTGACCGACTCCAGCATTTTTTTCTGCGGCATCGGCGGCAGCGGCATGCTCCCGCTGGCCAGCCTCGTGCGCGCATCCGGCGGCAAGGTCGCCGGGTCCGACCGCTCGCTCGACGCCGGTCGTCTCGCCGCCAAGTTCGACTATCTGCGCTCGCTCGGCATCGCGCTCCACCCCCAGGATGGTTCCGGGCTCGAGCCGGGCATGACGCTGGTCACCTCGTCGGCGGTCGAGGACAGCGTGCCGGATGTCGTCCGCGCGCGGCAGCTCGGGCTCACTCACCTTACCCGCCCGGAATTCCTCGCTCGCCTGCTCAATGGAGCGCGGCGCAGCGTCGCCGTCGGCGGGACCAGCGGCAAGTCGACGGTCACCGGAATGATCGGCTGGATGTTGCAGGCCTGCCACCGCCAGCCGACGGTGATGAACGGCGCGGTGATGAAGAATTTCGTCACTCCGTCGGCGCTGTTCGCAAGTGCATTGGTCGGCGATCCGGAATTGTTCGTCAGCGAAGTCGACGAAAGCGACGGCTCGATCGCGCTCTATTCGCCCGAGATCGCGGTGCTGACCAACATCAGCCTCGATCACAAGGAGATGGGCGAGCTTCGGGCGCTGTTCGGCGGCTTCATCGGCAAGGCCGAAAAAGCCGTCCTCAACCTCGACGATCCGGAAAGCCGGGCGCTCGCCGAGGCGCTGCCGCCGGACAGGCTGATGGGCTTCGGCTTCGACAGCCCGTCGGCAAAAATCATGGGCAGGAACGTCCGGTTGCTTGCCGACCAAGTCCGGTTCGACCTGGTGTTCGGCGGGGAGGTGCATGAGGTCCAGCTCGCTCAGCCGGGACGGCACAATGCGTCGAACGCGCTCGCCGCGCTCGCCGCGACGCATTTGCTTGGGGTGCCGCTGGCGGATGCCACCAAGGCGCTCACCCGCTTCGAAGGGCTGAAGCGGCGGCTGGAGATTGTCGGCACCGCCGGCGACGTCACCGTGATCGACGATTTCGCCCACAATCCGGACAAGATCGACGCGACCATGGCGACGCTTCGCGGTCAGCCCGGCCGGTTGCTGATCCTGTTCCAGCCGCACGGCTATGGCCCCATCGCCCGGATGGGCGACCAGCTTGCCGCCAGCTTCGCTAAGGGGATGGCGGCGGACGACCGGCTGTATTTGACCGACCCGGTCTATCAGGGCGGCACCGTCGAGCGCTCGCGCGGCTCCGACTGGCTGGCGGGGGCGGTCAAGGGCAAGGGCCGCGATGCCGTCCATTTGCCGGACCGGGCCCGGATCGGCGAGGCTCTGCTGGCGCAAGCCAAGCCGGGCGACCGAATCCTGATCATGGGCGCCCGCGACGACACGCTCGCATTGTTCGCCCAGGAGCTTGTCGAGAGGCTTGGCGCTCGCGTTGAGTGAAACCGCATTTTGTCGCCCGCGTTGCACCGTCATGGCAAAACCGGGGACCGTGACCGGCTGGAAGCTCCCGCAGGACGAGCGCAGGGCGCTGCTCGAGCGCTTCCCGCCGCGCTATGCCCGCACCATCGCCGACCATGTCACTTTCGAGGTGGGCGTGGAGCCTGACACTCCATTACCCGGCGAAGACCGCGGGATTGTGGTCGGCCGGGCAAATGACGGCGACAGCCTCGAATGCCTGGTGGTCGAGATCGGCGGCACCACCGACCGGCCAGACGGCTCGACCTGGCACATCACCTGGTCGCTCGGCCCCGGCCGCGAAGCGAAGGAAAGCAATGACCTGCTTCGCGAGCGGGGATGGCAGCGGATCGCCGATCCGATCCCAATCGCCCTTCAGCCGGCGCGGTTCTGACCCCGGTGCCGCACCTGTTTCTGGACTGCGATGGCGTGCTTGCCGATTTCGACGCCGGCGCCAAGGCGCTGCTCGGGATGAGCCCGAGCGCCTTCGAAACGAAGCACGGCAGAGGCGGCTTCTGGAAGCGGCTGGCGAATGCGCCCGATTTCTACGGGGCGCTTGAGGAGATGCCCGACGCACAGATGCTGTTCGGGGCGGTCAGGCACCTTAAGCCGACCATCCTGACCGGGCTTCCACTTGGCAAATGGGCCGCGCCGCAGAAACAGCGCTGGGCGGCGGCGCATTTCCCCGGAGTGCCGATCATCACCACCATGGCCCGCGACAAGCATCTGCACATGGAGCCGGGAGATGTTCTGGTGGACGACCGGGAAAACCACCGCGCGCTGTGGGAGAATGCCGGCGGCATCTTCATCCATCATCGCAATGCGATCGACAGCCTCAGGCAGCTGAAGCCGATTTTCCCGTCGATAGACCTTGAACGGGCTGGCTAGGCGGCGGCCTTGGTGTCGACCTTTTCGACCCATTCCGGCCAGAACGCCGGCTCGCGGTTGGACCAGCCGGGCGCGGTCGCGGCGCTCTCGCTGATCGACTGGAGCAAAGTCCGGCGGCGGTCCGGGTGGAGGTGGGGAAGGGCGGCGGCGGCGCAAAAGGCGGCCGGCAGCCAGGGGCGCGAGGAAGCGCCGATCAGCCGCTCGTATAAGAAGCGGTAGGCGGCGAAATTGAGCAGCCGGTCCTGGCCGAGGTCGAAGGCCGAAACGGTGATCAGCATGCCGACGAACGGCTCGATCATGTCCAGCCCGCTGTCGTCGGGAACCTGCATCCGCAGGTGATCGAGCTGCTTGTAAAGCCGGGCCTGGGCCCGGATCGACGCGGCTTCGCCTTCGTCGCGCGCCCAGCATTCGATCGGATCGCGGCGGCTGTAGGCGACATCGAGGCTGCGCCGAACATAGCGCTGCGTCGCCTTCGGAAAGCCCGCGAATTCCTTCATTTCCGAGAGCAGCACTGCGCCATTGGCTGGCTGGCTGGTCCGCGTGATCATGACCCCGACTCCTTTCGCCTTAGCGGGATCATGCGGCTTTTAGGGTTACGTATTGCTTAACCACTTGTCCCACCCCCCATTCATGATTGAATCAGAGGGGGCGGCTCGCGGCAATGTTAAAATGTCACCTTTCGTCGCAAGCTCGGCGACTGTTGATTTCTTGCAACGCGAAAAATCCGTTCAGTCGCGGTCCGATTCCGTCTTTTTCGGCGAGCATGAGGAGGGCACCGGCTCGTCATGATCGGGCTGGACGACGGATGGGGGATCGGACGCGTCCATCGATTCAGCGGAGCCGAGGTCGACCTTGGCGTCCTTGTCGCACGGGTTCCTGCGCAGCCTTTCCTCCAGCTCCGCACCCGGCTTTTCGTTAACCCACGCCGGATCCTCGTCGAACCTGTCTTTCTTGCTGTCGCTCACGGGCATCGTCTCCAAAAATGATTCCATCCCACAACGAAACG
>CAYUWJ010000155.1:0-6166 GCA_964448315.1 uncultured Sphingomonas sp.
CCGACGTCGCCTGGTCGCCCGACAATCAGCGTCCCCGGCCGATGACCCGCGCCGACATGGATTCGGTGCGCGACCAGTTCGTCGCGTCGGTGGGCATGGCCCTCGACGCCGGCTTCGACATGGTCGAGCTGCACGCCGCCCACGGCTATCTTTTGTCCGGCTTCCTGACGCCGCTGCAGAACAATCGAACCGACGAATATGGCGGCAGCCTCGAAAACCGGCTGCGCTTCCCGCTGGAAATATTCGCGGCGATGCGCGACGCCTGGCCGTCGGACAAGCCGATGTCGGTGCGCATCTCGGCGACCGATTGGGCGGGCGAGGACGGCATCACCCCCGACGAAGCGGTCGAGATCGCCGAAGCCTTTGCTCGGCATGGCGCCGACCTGATCGATGTCTCGGCCGGCCAGACCTGGGCCGGCGCCCAGCCGGTTTACGGCCGCATGTTCCAGACGCCCTTTTCCGACAGGCTGCGCAATGAAGCGCGGCTGGCGACGATGGCGGTCGGCAACATCTACGAGCCCGACCATGCCAACGCGATCCTCGCCGCCGGCCGCGCCGACCTGGTGGCGCTCGCCCGGCCGCATTTGATCGACCCGATGTGGACGCTGCGCGCCGCCGCCGCGCTCGACTATCAGGACATCCACGTCCCGCCGCAGTATCTCGCCGGCCAGGCCCAGCTCGCCCGCAACCTCAAGCGCGAAGCCGAAATGCGCGCCGCCGAGCTGAAGGCCTAGCTGTCGCGATCTTGGCTCACCTGACCATGGCGGCGATCTGGTCGAAGCGCTTGGCAAGTAGCGAGGTCACCAAGGGGTCGGTCGTCCGCAGTCCGCTTTCCACCCATTGCGGACATTAGTCCTTTGATTCGCGGACGGCACCACGTAAACTTTGGATATGCCTAGCTGGTTTCGGCGTCGCTATCTGGATCTTCTCTGCTCGATCTACATCTATAACGAGCATCGCGGCTACACGGCGATCGACCGAGTGCTGGAGGCCGTGCGGGCGCGCTGGCCCGACGACGCCGCGCTCATCGCCCAGATCGAGAAGCACCGGGCCGACGAGCGCAAACATTACCTGATGTTCCGCCGCTGGTTCGAACGTCGAGGCGAGATGCCGTTTGCCGTTGATCGCACCTGTGGCCATATCGACCGGTTCGTCGGAATCATGTTCCGGTCCGCGATCGACGATCTCGACCCGCAGCTGATCATCGGCCGCGACCATCTGTTCGAGCGATTGTGCAGGGTGATCTCGCTGACCGAGCAGCGCGGCTACCGCCAGGTTGAAATCCTGCTTCGCAATGGGATCGTCCGCACCGACAAAATGCTGATGAAGATTTTCCAGATCATCCGCCAGGACGAGCCCGATCATTGGGCTCCGTACGAGGGCTGGCTCGAGGCGCACGGCAAGCGGCGAGCGAACTGGTGGGAGCGCGCGATCGACAGCTTCATTCATTCCGAACTGCTGTTCCTCAAACTTCCGGTATTGTTATTCACCCCGCGCCTCCCTCGGCGGTCCGACTGGGCGGACGCGCAGGAAGGGGAGGAGCCGGGCGGATATCCGGCGACCGCCGCACCGGCTGTACTTAAGCCTGCAATTTGACCGCACTCGCCGACCGCCTGTTTTCGCGTAATTCGGCCGTTCTGCTTGCTCGAAACACCGTGGTCAGTTGCCTGGTGTTCGGCATCGGCCTCGCGCTGCTGTGGGCGCTGGTCGAGCTGTGGGGCGTGAACAAGCTGCTAGCCGCGGCCGCGGGATTCCTCGTCAGTAACTCGATCCACTATGCATTCGGCCAAGCCTGGATCTACCGCGGAACCGAGCGCGGGGTGGCGTCGGGCTACGCCTACTTCCTGGTCAACGCCGGCATCGGCCTGGTGATAACGATCGGCCTGTTCGCGGCTTTCCTTCGCTGGACTTCAATAAATTATCTGGTCGCCCGGGTCGTGGTCTCGGTGTTCGCCGGCCTCGCCATGTTCCTGCTCAACGCCATGCTAAACTTCAAGCGCTTGTAAGCGGCATGCGCATCGCCCTGTTTTCCGGGAACTACAATTACCTGCGTGAAGGGGCGAATCAGGCTCTGAATCGGCTGGTTGAATATCTGGAACGTGCCGGCGATGAGGTCCGTGTCTACTCGCCCGTAACCGATAGTCCGGCATTCGAACCGGCAGGCACTTTGGTGCCGGTGCGATCGGTCCCGCTCCCGTTCCGTTCTGAGTTTCGCCTTGCGCTCGGAATACCCAGGGCCATCCGCGATGATCTGCGGCGCTTCTCGCCGGAAATTGTGCATCTCTCGACGCCCGACATACTTGGCACGCGGGCGCAGACATTTGCGAAGCGGCGCGGCATTCCGATCGTCGCCAGCCTCCACACCCTGTTCGAGACCTATCTCGAATTCTATGGTCTCGGCTGGGCTCGCCCGGTGGTCGACGCCCACCTGCGGCGCTTCTATCGCCGCTGCGACCATGTGCTGGCGCCGACGCCTGCGCTGGTCTCTGATCTGAAATTAGTGCGCGGCGACGATCAAGTGAGCCTGTGGAGCAGGGGCGTGGACCGAACGCTTTTCAACCCGAAACGCCGAGACCGCGATTGGCGGCGCTCCTGCGGCTGGGCGGAGGACGATGTGGTCGTCCTATTCTTTGGGCGGCTCGTCCTCGAAAAAAGCGTGCTTGCGTACGCGTCTACTGTCCGCCGCCTGCAGCGCAGTCAGAAGCAGATCCGACCTCTGATCGTCGGTGCGGGTCCAGCAGCCCACTTACTGAAAACAATTCCGCAAGCGGTCTTCACTGGACATCTTGAAGGTTCGGAGCTCGCCCGAGCGGTAACAAGCGCCGACATCCTTTTGCACCCAAGCAAGACCGAATCATTTGGCAATGTCGTTCTCGAAGCCATGGCGTCTGGCATTGCGATTGTCTGCGCCAAAACCGACAGCGCCACAGCTTTGATTGAGCACCACCGGACCGGCATCCTGTGTTCCGATGAAGAAGACTATGGTGGAGCAATCCTCTCCCTGATCGCTCAGCCCAAATGGCGACGTGAACTTGGCGCTGCTGCCCGCCGAGCGAGCGCAGCCTACACTTGGGACCGGGAATCGCGCCGGGTCGCTGCTACCTATCGCACGATGTCATCCGATAGACTGCCGTTGGATCATTAAGCTTTGTTAGCCGGAATATCCGCTTGTGTTGGCGGAGACGGAGGGATTCGAACCCTCGGTACGGGAATTCCCCGTACGGCGGTTTAGCAAACCGCTGGTTTCAGCCACTCACCCACGTCTCCGGACGCCCCTCGGCGTAGGGCCTATATAGTCCGGAATCGGCGGGTTCAACCGAACCGGTCGGAATGGCGCCAATGGATCGTTTGCGACAGCGCCCCGCATCCCGCTTCCCGAAGTGCGAAGTCGGTGAGCTACAAGTGAGCCCATCAGCGCGCCGAATCGAAGAACATAAGATAGACGAGCCGCCCGTTCTCCGGCCGGTCGCCGAACGCCGGGCCCGCGGTGTGCCAGAGCCAGGGACGCAGCAGCACCAGCCGGTTGAAGCGCATCGGCACCTGCATGATCATGTCCCAGGCGCTGTCGTCGACGCTGTCCTTCTCGATGATCTCCCGGTGCATCGCCTCGTAGGAGTCGAAGCCCAGCGCGCGCACCGCTTCGAGCGTGTCGGGCGCGCGGTCCGTGCCGGTGGCGCGATGGCGGAAGAATTCGGTGCCGCCCCGGCAATCCTCGGGGCGGCTGAGAAAGAGGATGCCCGACCAATGCGAATGGTCGACATGGACCCGGGCGCGCCCCTTGTCGCCGGCCAGCGTCAGCCTGCATTTGGCGTGGGATTCGAGCGGCGAGACCGGCTTCAAGGGCTCGCCGACAAGCCGCGACGCTTCCTCGGCCAGGCCCGCGATGTTGATCCGCTCGAGCGAGTTTCGGCCCGGAAAGGCGCCCTGGAGGTCGGGATAGGTCAGCTTGAGCGCCGCGTCGCGCAGTGCCGCCGCATTCTCCAGAAAATCGTCGACGATCACGAAAGAGGTGGTCACTCAGGCGCTCTTGCCGTCGTCATAAAACGCACAGACCCTTCCTATATAAGGCGCCCTTGCGGTTCAACCGGTGCCCGGACGCGCGTGGCCCTCTCCCCAGCCTCCCTATTCCTCGAACGGGTCCTCGCCGCTTCCCGGCGCCGGCTCAGTCGGCTGGGTGGTGAAGCCCTCGAGCCCGGCCAGCTCCTCCATGTCGCGGGCGATCTGGACCGGGCTTGAGGCATAGGCGCAGACCAGCTCGGCGACGGATTTCAGCGCATGGACGTGGATCCGCTCATAGCTGTGACTGGCGTCGATGCCGAAGGTGATCAGCGCGGTGCGGACGTCGGCGCCGCCTTCCAGCGCCGAAGCGCTGTCCGACCGATAGTGGCGAAAAACGTCGCGCTGGAAGGGGATGTCCCCGGCCTCGCATAGCCGGATCAGCTTGCGCGTCAGGTGATAGTCGAACGGCCCAACCTGGTCGGCCATGCCGATGGTGACCCCGGTTTCGGCGCTGTTCTGGCCGGGCGCGGTGGCGCCATTGTCGATCGACACCATCGACACGACATGCTCGAGCAGCACCGCCGAAGCGCCCGAGCCGACTTCCTCGGCGATGGTGAAGATGAAATGGATATCGACCGGGGTGACGATCTTGGCGTCGACCATCGCCTTCATCGCAGCCAGCATCGCCGCGCAGCCGGCCTTGTCGTCGAGATGGCGCGAGACGATGTAGCCATTGTCGAGCATCTCGGTGCCGGGGTCGATCGCGACATGGTCGCCGATGTTGATCCCCAGCGCCTCGGTGCCGGCCCGGTCGTTGCCGTCGGCATCGACCCGCACCTCGACGTGGCGCCAGCCGACCGGCTGGGTGTCGACCTCCTTGCCGAAGGTATGGCCGGACGCTTTCAGCGGCAGGATGGTGCCGCGGAACGAGCCGGTGTCGGTGAATACGGTGCAGCGGCTGGTCTCCGCCGCCCGCGCCGACCAGGTGCCGATCGGCACCATCTCGAGCCGGCCGTTGTCCTTGATCATCTTGACCGTCGCGCCGAGCGTGTCGAGGTGGGCGACGACGGCGCGCGCGCCCTCGTCCTTTTGTCCCTTGTACATCGCCAGGATCGCGCCGCGGCGAGTCACCGAATAGGGGATGCCGAGCCGCCCCAGCTCTTTCGAAACCAGGCGGACGATCTCGTCGGTGTAGCCGGTCGGGCTCGGCATCGCCAGCAGGCGTCCGAGTACGTCCGTCAGATATTCGGCGTCAATCGCTGGCGGCATTGGTCCTCCGAGGCCGGCGCGCGGTGGCCGGCATGCTCAACGGGAAAAGAAGGTCGATGAACCGCTCGGCGGTCGGCTGCGGTTCGTGGTTGGCTAGGCCGGGCCGCTCATTGGCTTCGATGAAGACATATTCGGGCTCGGTCGGGTTGGGCACGATCAGGTCGACCCCAACAACCGAAATGTCAATCGCCCGGGCGACCTTTATCGCCGCTTCGACGAGGCGCGGGTGGACCAGGCCAGTGACGTCGTGGATGGTGCCGCCGGTGTGCAGATTGGCGGCCTTGCGCACCGCAAACGCCTCGCCCTCGGCCGGAACATCCTCAAGCCCGTGCCCCGCCTTGCGCACGCAGCGCTCGGTTTCCGCGTCGAGCGGGATCATCGATTCGCCGCCGGTCGAAGCTTCGCGGCGGCGCGACTGCCGCTCGATCAGTTCGCGCACCGTATCGCGGCCGTTGCCGACCACCGACGCCGGCCGCCGAACCGCCGCCGCGACCAGCTTGAAGCCGATCACGATCAGGCGAAGATCGTCGCCCTTGTGGAAACTTTCGACCAACACCCGGCCGCCGCCCTGTTCGGCGACCGCGATCGCCCGCTCGACTTCTTCCATCTCGGTCAGGTCGACGGCGACCCCGCGGCCCTGCTCGCCGCGCGCCGGCTTGACGACCACCGATCCATGCTTGTCGAGCATCGCCCGCACCGCGTCGGGGTCTTTCACCTCGATCTCGTCGGGCACGGCGACCCCGGCCGCCTCAACGATCCGCCGGGTCATCGCCTTATCGTCGCAGATCGACAGCGACACCGCGCTGGTCAGGTCGGTGAGCGATTCGCGGCAACGGATCGTGCGTCCGCCGAAGCTCAGCTCGAACAGGCCGCCGGCGGCATCCAGCACTTCGACGCC
>CAYUWJ010000156.1:0-2679 GCA_964448315.1 uncultured Sphingomonas sp.
TCTGCTCAATCTGGTGATCGTCGGCTACATCGATCCCTACGCCCGCTACCGCTATGAAGGGCTGCGGTTTGACCTGCGCTCGGGAGCGCTCGGCGCATCGGTCAAGGTCGGCGAGTTCAACCAGCTCGGCAAGCGCCTCACTCTGAGGATAGACCGCAGCGAGAACGACGGCACCCAGCTTCACGGAATTTTTGTCCAGGTCGAGGATCGGGCGGGAACGTCGGTGGCGGCGACTGCCGAGCACGGGCGGTTCCTGTCGACCGACGATAGCGATACGATCCTGTTTCGGCTCAATAACGGGCGGCTGGTGCAGCAATCGCCGAAATTCACAACGCCGCGGACGCTGTCGTTCGACAGCTACGACCTGCCGATCGGACTGCCGGCAGTCGACCCCTTCCGGCAACGCGGCAACGATCAACAGGAAATGACCCTGCATGAGCTGGTCCAGGCCGGGTACGGGTCCGCTACCCCTGCCGACCTGCGACGCGCGGCCCAATCGAACTTCCACTTCCGCCTGGTGGAAGTGCTGATGATGCTGATGCTGCCGCTCCTCGCGGTCGCCTTGGCGGTGCCGCCCAAGCGAAGTTCCTCGTCGCTCGGCATCTTCCTCGGAATCGTGATCGTCGTCGCCTACCACAAGGTCAACCAATATGCCGAGCAGGCCGGCGCCCAGGGGCGGCTCGATCCAATATTGGCGCTATGGGTGCCGCTGCTGCTGTTCGCGGTGGCGATCCTGTGGATGTATCATGTGCTGGCGCACCGGCCGGGCGGACAGCCAATCGGAGCGCTCGAGCGCAGCTTCGCCCAAATCGTCAAGTTCGTTCGCGGGCTGTTGCCCAGGTTCGAGCGCGCTTGAGCCAGCTGCGCTTCTTTCCCTCGCGCCGGATCGCGCTGTACACGGTCAAGCTGTTCCTCACCCGCAGCCTGGCGGTCCTGTTCTCGCTGGTGCTGATCCTGATGACCCTCGACCTGCTCGGCGAGTCGGGCAAGATCCTCGCGGTTCCCGGCAACGGCGAAGCGGAGATATGGACCTATGTGTCGCTCCGGCTGCCGCTGCTGATATCGCAGTTCCTGCCTTTTTCGGCGCTGCTCGGGACGCTGATCGCCTTTGCCGCGCTTAACCAGCACAGCGAAGTCATCGCAATGAAGGCGGCGGGAATTTCAGCGCACCAGATCCTCGCTCCCTT
Source organism: uncultured Sphingomonas sp. (assembly GCA_964448315.1). Taxonomy (GTDB): domain Bacteria; phylum Pseudomonadota; class Alphaproteobacteria; order Sphingomonadales; family Sphingomonadaceae; genus Sphingomicrobium. The sequence continues at coordinate 1,188 of CAYUWJ010000156.1, forward strand.
GATCGTCGCCAGCATCGGCATCGCCGGCGTCGTCTTTGCCTTCAACGAAACGGTCGTCGTCAACTCGGCCCGTGCCGTGACCGCCTGGAGCGACAATGATTTTCATCCGATTCCGCCCGAAACCGGAATACTGAGCAACGTTTGGGTGCAGCATGGCGAGGATCTGGTCCAGGCGCGCCATGTCGGCGGCCGCGACGCGACGTTTCACGCCGAGAATGTTACGATTTACGACCGTGAGAACGGCGCCCTTGTGCGCATCATCGAGGTCGACCGAGCGACGCCAGAGTCCGGCGGATGGCTGCTCGAAGGAGTCAGCACCTACGACACGAGGATGAACCTCATCCGCCGTCAGCAGGAGTTGCGCGGCCTCGAAGGCCTCGAGCCAGAACGGCTGATGCTTGCCAAGGTCAATCCGGACCATATCGATTTCTTCACGCTTCGCGAACGGATCGGGCAGCTGGAACGGGCCGGCCGCCCGACCGAAGAAGCGGAAGCCGGCATGTGGCACAAAATTTCGTCGCCGCTGTCGACCATGCTGATGCCGCTGCTTGCCGCCGTCGCTGCGTTCGGGCTGGCGCGATCGGGCCATGTGCTTCTGCGCGCGACCGTCGGAATGGCGCTCGGCTTCGCCTATTTCGTCGCCGACAATTTCAGCCTGGCGATGGGCAATGTCGGCGCCTATCCGCCGCTGCTGGCGGCCTGGGCGCCGTTCATGCTTTTCCTCTTGATCGGCGAGACGGTCTTGATCCAGTCGGAAGAATGACCCTCGTTCGCCGCCGCCGGAATGCCGTTCGTCGAACGATGGCGACATGTCAGCAGAGGTTCATTCGTGCCGGTCAAGGCATCGGTGAATGATCCACCGCACGCAATCGACCGCAAGCCGGCTCCTCCTCCTCTCTGGCGCGGCATTTCTGCTCGCAGTTCCGGCGGCGGCATGGGCGCAAGACTCGCCCGACGAAAGTGCCGAACAGCCACCGCTTTTCGAAGACGATTATTTCGACGAGGAAGCGGAAGACGCGATCATCATTGTCGGCCAGCGGCTGAGCGGGGCGGTAATCGGCGACATTCCGCCCGAAAACCAGCTCGATGCGCGCGACATACGAGCCTATGGCGCGGCCGACATCGGCGAGCTGCTCGAGGCGATTGCGCCGGAAACCGGAAGCGCCCGCGGTTCCGGCGGGCCGCCCATCACGCTGTTGAACGGACAGCGCATTTCGGGCTTTCGCGAAATTCGCTCGCTTCCCCCCGAGGCGATCCTGCGCATCGACATCCTGCCCGAGGAAGTCGCGCTCAAATATGGCTATCGCGCCGATCAACGCGTCGTCAACATTGTCCTGCGGCCGCGATTCCGATCGACCAGCGTCCGCGCCGACGCCGAGCTACCGACCGCGGGCGGGCGAAGCGAGACCGAGCTCGACCTGACGCGGCTGATGATCAGCGATGCCGGCCGAACCACGATCAACCTCCATCTCGAGCGGACAAGTCCCTTGCT
>CAYUWJ010000157.1:0-11800 GCA_964448315.1 uncultured Sphingomonas sp.
GCTGGCGCGCGACGCCCTGGGCGAATGGCCGTCCCGGCCCGAGGGGCGGATGCTGACCAATATCGTGATGATGGGGATGGGCGAGCCGCTCTATAATTTCGAGCATGTCCGCGACGCGCTGAAGATCGTCATGGACGGCGACGGGCTCGGCCTGTCGAAGCGGCGCATCACCCTGTCGACTTCGGGCGTGGTGCCGATGATGGCGCGGGCCGGCGACGAAATCGGGGTCAATCTCGCCGTGTCGCTGCACGCGGTGACAAAGCAAGTGCGCGACGAGATCGTGCCGCTCAATCGCAAATATGGGATCGACCAGCTGCTCGCGGCCTGCGCCGCCTATCCGGGCGCCAACAACGCCCGCCGGATCACCTTCGAATATGTGATGCTGAAGGACAAGAACGACAGCGACGAGGATGCGCGCGAGCTGGTCCGGCTGCTGCGCAAGTACAAGTTGCCGGCCAAGGTCAATCTGATCCCGTTCAATCCCTGGCCGGGGGCCGGCTATCTATGCTCCGACCCGGAGCGGATCCGCGCCTTTTCCAACATTGTCTTCGCGGCCGGCATCTCGGCGCCGGTGCGCACCCCGCGCGGCCGCGACATCGACGCCGCCTGCGGGCAGCTTCGAACCGCGGCGCAACGGACTCGGCGGAGCCGGGCGGTGACGGCAAACGCCTGACGGTCATTGCGAGGCGCGAAGCGCCGTGGCACTCCCTGCTTCATGACGTTGATCGGCAAACTCATCGACAAGCTGCTCGCAAAAGGCAGCCTCACCATAGTCCAGCCGGACGGCAGCCGCGCGACCTATGGCCCGGGCGGCGGCAAGTCGCTGACGCTTGAGCTGACCGACCGCCGGGTCGCGTTCGACATTGTCCGCAATCCGCGGCTCGGCCTCGGCGAGGCCTATATGGACGGTCGCCTGGCCATCGCCGACGGCAATATTCTCGACCTGCTCGAGATGATCACCGCGTCGGTCCCGTGGGAGCAGGGCGCGGGCGGCCGCAAGCTGATCGGCAAGCGCGGCATGTCCCGGCTGAAGCGCTTCTTCCGCCGCAATCGCCCCAAGCGCGCCCGGCGCAACGTCGCTCACCATTACGACATCGGCAACGCGCTCTACCGCCTGTTCCTCGACGACGACCTGCAATACAGCTGCGCCTACTTCACCGACCCCGGCAACAGCCTCGAACAGGCGCAGGCCGACAAGAAGGCGCACATCGCCGCCAAGCTTCATCTGGAGCCGGGCCAGACTATTCTCGACATCGGCTGCGGCTGGGGCGGAACGGCGCTCTATCTGCACCAGGTGGCGGGGGTCGACGTGCTCGGCATCACCTTGTCGGAGGAGCAGCTGAAGGTCGCCCGCCGCCGGGCGGAGGAGGCCGGCGTTGCCGACCATGTCCGCTTCGAGCTGGTCGATTTTAGGGCGGTTACGGGAAAGTTCGACCGGATCGTCTCGGTCGGCATGTTCGAGCATGTCGGCGCCGCCCATTATGACGAATTCTTCGCCAAGTGCCGCGATCTGTTGAAGCCCGACGGCGTGATGCTGCTCCACACCATCGGCCGGCTCGGCTCGACCAGCGGCGCGCCCGACCCGTTCACCGACAAATATATCTTCCCCGGCTACCATCTGCCCTCATTGAGCCAGATGAGCGCGGCCAGCGAGAAGGCACGGCTGATCGCCAGTGACGTTGAGATGCTGCGGCTTCACTACGCCTACACGCTTCGCGAATGGCTGAGACGGACCTCGCAATCGCGCGACAAGATCATCGCCTTGTACGACGAGCGCTTCTTCCGGATGTGGGAGTTTTATCTCGCCGGCGGGATCGTGATGTTCGAGTCCGGCTCGGGCTGCAATTACCAGCTGCAATATGTCCGCGACCGCCGGGCGCTACCGATAACCCGCGACTATATGGCTCAAGCCGAACAGCGCTACCGGGCGGGCTAGGCCCACCCGGCCCTCGCCTCCGTCAGTTCCCCGCCAGCTCGGCCGCCAACGCGGGGGCCGGATAAATCGTCTCCAGCGCTTCCTGGACCGCCGCGGCCGACACCGAGACGGTGCGGTTCAAATTCCCGTCATAGCCATAGTTGCCGCCCAGCGCATGGATGTTACCGTCGAACGCCGTGCCGATCACCGCGCCCGACCGGTCGATCACCGGCGATCCCGAATTGCCGCCGATGATGTCGTTGGTGGTGACGAAGTCATAGGTCACTGCCGCGTCGATCCGTTCCCGGTTGGCGGCGAAAGCGCTCGCCAGCTCGAACGGCTCGGTGCCGGTCGCCCGGTCGAAAGTGCCGCCGAGCGTGGTGCGGGTCGGCACTTCCTGGCCGCGCTCGGTCCAGCCGGCGACCCGGCCATAGCTGATCCGCAGCGTGAAGGTCGCATCGGGATAGACGCTGTCGCCATAAGCGGCGAAGCGCGCGTCGGCGAGCCTCGCGGCGGCGTCGGTCACCGGCGCGTCATAGTGCGCATCGACCAGCTTCTGCAGTCGCCGGCGCTCGGGATCGAGCGTGCGAGCATAAACGATCATCGGATCGGTCGAGGCGGCGATCGCCGCCTTGCCGCCGTCCCACAGCGCCTTGCGCACCGCCGGGTCGGCGAGCCGGGTGCCGCCGACCAGCCGCTCTGCCAGCCCCTCGGGCGATTCGCGACCGAGCATCAGCCGGGTCTGCGGATCGTCGGCGCCAAGATATTCCCGCGCCTTGGACAGCGACCATTCCAGCCTCAGCTCCTCGAGCCAGGGATAGGTCGGACGCGCGTCGAGCAGCCGTTTCTCGAGCAGCGGAAGAGCGCTCTCGGTGTAGCCGGGGAGCCGTTCGCTGTTGGGCTTGGCGCGCTCTTCGGCCGCCCGCACCAGCGTCGCCGCCCAGGAGTAGAGGTCGCCGCTCGGCGTGATGAAGCGGTTGGCGAGATAGATGTCGCGATAGGCGTCCACCGCCGCGGCGATGTCGGCCCAGGGATCGCCGATCGCGGCATTGCCGGCGCTGCGCTGCTTGAGGTCGGCCTCGGCGGCGGCGAGCCGGCCGGTGAACTCGGGGTCGCCGAGCGCCTTCACCCGGCCGATATAGACCTTGAGGCTGTTCTCGACGCCGAACAAGGTGTCGCCTCCTTCGCGCTCGCGCTCGGGGCTTTGATCCATCGCCGAAATCAGCCGGCCGCGAAGTTCGCTGTAAATGGTGAGTGTCACCGGCAGCGCGACTTCGCGCTGGAAGGCGATTTGCTCGCTGGTCGACAGCCGCTGGGTCGACCCGGGGTTGCCGACGACAAAGGTCGTCTCGCCGTCGATGGGCGCCCGCGGGCTCCACTTAAGATGCGCCGGGGTCGCGACCGGCCTTCCGTTCTCATAGGCTCGCAGGAAAGCGGCATCCATCGCGTAGCGCGGAAAGTTGAAATTGTCGGGGTCGCCGCCGAAAAAGGCCGCGTCGAATTCGGGCGCCCAGGCGATCCGGACGTCGCTGTATTTGCGATAGGTGTAGAGCTTGTACTGGCCGCCGCCGTACAGGCTGACCACCTGGCAGCGGGTGGTCGCAAGGTCGGTGCAGCGCTCCGATTCGATTTCGGCGATCCTGGCGTCGCGCGCCGCGACCGCCGCTTCGCCGCTGGCCGTTCCGACCGCCTGCTCGACCGAAGTGGTGACGTCCTCGATCGCGGTTACCACCTCGGCCTGCTGGCCGGGACACTGGCGCTCGGCGGAGCGGGCGGCCGGGTTGAAGCCGGTGGCGACGAGGTCGTTGTCCGAGGTCGACAGATTTTGCAGGCAACTGACTACGCAATGCTGGTTGGTCAGGATAAGCCCTTCGTCCGAGACGAAGCTCGCCGAGCAGCCGCCGGTCAGCCGCACCGCGGCGGCGCGCACCCGGTCGAGCCAGGCCTGGTCGGGCGCCCAGCCATGATCGGCGCGCATTTTCGCTGTCGGGAAGACGTCGAAGGTCCACATCCCCTCTTCGGCGCGTGCCGCGGCGAGCGGCAGCGAGGCAAGGACGGTGGCGGCGAGGGCGCGCTTGGCAAAGCTCATGACGAGATTTTCCTGCAGTTTGGGTCGCGCGACCGTGCACAAAAAAAGACCCGGCGCAAGCGCCGGGCCTCAGTCGAATGCTTGCTTTTACCGTTTAGCCCGGGTGGTGCTCGGACATCATCTTCTGGTGCATCTGGCGCCGCTCGTCGGGCGTCACCTGTCCGTCGCGGTTGGTGTCGGCCATGTCGAAATGATGGAGCGCAGCGTTGCTCGCTTCCTCAAGAGAAATCCGGCCATCCTTGTTGGCGTCCGCCATTTCGAACATCCGCCCGCCCATCACATGCATGCCGCGCATCATCATGCGCGGTGCCGCGGCAGTTCCGCGGCGGCTCATCCTCAGCTGGCGCATGGCGTCGAATTCGGCGCGGCTGATCGCGCCGTCGCGATTGGTATCGAGTCGGTCGAACAGGTCGCCGCTTCGCTCGACGCGTGTCGCCCGCCGCTCGGCCATTTTCGCCCGCATTTGTGTCTTGGCGGCTTCCATTTCCGCCTTGGTGACGAAGCCGTCGCCGTCGGCGTCTAGCCGGGCGAAATGCTTGGCGACCTTGGCCTGGACCTCGGCGCGGCTATGGACTTTTGCGGCTTTCGGCGCGGCCGCTTGCGCGGCCTGGGTTTGCTGCGCCGGTGCGGCGGTCTGGGCGATGGCCGGCGCTACCGCCAGCATGACTGCAGCGGCAGCGCCGCCAAGAAGAAAGTTATTCATGGCAATGAGCCTCCCTTGTTCTGATTGCCCTCTAGCAGTTCGAAACTGTATCGCGCTTGAATGGCGGATTTCCCGCCATCGCGGTCGGTAGCGGGAGAAGGAGGGGGAATGACAGGGTTGGCCAAGCGCGTCGTGCTCGCCTTTTCGGGCGGGCTCGACACCAGCGTCATCCTGAAATGGCTTCAGCTCAGCCATGGCTGCGAAGTCGTCACCTTCACCGCCGACCTCGGCCAGGGCGAGGAGATCGAGCCGGCCCGCGCCAAGGCGGCGCTGCTCGGGGTCAAGCCCGAGCATATCTTCATCGAAGATTGCCGCGAGGAGTTCGTCCGCGACTTCGTCTTCCCGATGATGCGCGCCAACGCGCTGTACGAAGGCCATTATCTGCTCGGCACGGCGATCGCCCGGCCGCTGATCGCCAAACGCCAGGTCGCAATCGCCCGTCAGGTCGGTGCCGACGCCGTCGCCCATGGCGCCACCGGCAAGGGCAACGACCAGCTCCGGTTCGAGCTGGGCTATTATGCGCTCGAGCCCGACATCAGGGTGATCGCCCCGTGGCGCGAATGGGATCTTGGCAGCCGCTCGGCGCTGCTCGACTTCGCCGAAAAGCACCAGATCCCGGTTCCGAAGGACAGGCTTGGCGAAAGCCCTTTCTCAACCGACGCCAATCTTTTGCACACGTCGAGCGAGGGGAAGCTGCTCGAAGACTTGTGGGCGGAAGTGCCGGAGCATGTTCATTCGCGCACCGACGATCCGCTGCATGCCCCGGACACGCCCGAGGAGATCACGGTCGAATTTAAGCGCGGCGATGCGGTCGCGGTCAACGGCGAGGCGCTCTCCCCCGCTGTGCTGCTGGAGCGGCTGAACGCGCTTGGCAGGCGCCACGGCATCGGCCGCCTCGATTTGGTCGAGAACCGCGTCGTCGGAATGAAGAGTCGCGGCCTTTATGAAACGCCGGGCGGCACCATCCTCCACGCCGCTCATCGCGGGATCGAGCAGCTGACGCTCGATCGCGGCGCCGCCCACCTCAAGGACGAGCTGATGCCGCGCTATGCCGAGCTGATCTACAACGGCTTGTGGTTCGCGCCCGAGCGGGAGATGCTCCAAGCGGCAATCGACGCCAGCCAGGAGCATGTCGAAGGCGAGGTTCGGCTGAAGCTTTACAAGGGCGCGGCGCGGGTCACCGGGCGCCGCTCTTCGATGAGCCTTTACGACCAGCGGATCGCGACCTTCGAAGACGACGACGGCGCCTATGGCCAGAAGGACGCGGACGGGTTCATCCGGCTGCAGGCGTTGCGGTTGCGGCTGCTGGCGCGGCGCGGGCAAAGCTGAATGGTTGCGGGCCCGCCCCCGGCGCGACGCCCCGGGCCGCGGCCTTGGTGGGAAAGCCGCGTCTTCATCGCCGCGCTGATCCTGCTGTCGGCGCTTCCCCTGCTCTATCCGCCGATCCCGCCATTGGTCGATATGATGGGGCATATGGGCCGCTTCCGGGTCCAGCTCGACCTCGAGACCTCACCTTGGCTGCAGCAATATTATGCGCTCGACTGGCAGCCGATCGGCAATCTCGGGATCGATCTGCTGCTGTTCCCGCTGACCAAGCTCATCGGCCTGGAGGCGGCGGTAAAGCTGGTCGTGCTGGCGATCCCGCCGCTGACCGTCGCCGGCTTCCTGTGGGTAGCCCGCGAAGTCCATGGCCGGCTACCGGCGACGGCGCTGTTCGCGCTGCCGTTCGCCTACGGCCACCCCTTCATGTTCGGCTTCGTCAATTTCGCCTTGTCGATGGCGCTCGCCTTCCTTGCCTTCGGCCTGTGGCTGCGACTGGGTCGGCTCGGCCGCACGGCGCTTCGGGCGTGGCTGTTCGTGCCGATTTCGATCCTGATCTTCTTCACCCACGCTTTCGGCTGGGGAACGCTCGGCTTGCTGGCCTTCTCGGCCGAGGCAGTCCGTCGCCACGACCGGGGTGTCGCCTGGGCGAAGGCGGGCGCCACCGCCGCGCTCAACGCCTCGGTGATGGCCTTGCCGCTGCTGGTGATGGTCGTCTGGCGGACCGACTCCGGCGCCGGGATCACCGCCGACTGGTTCAACTGGGAAGCCAAGCTCGAATGGCTGATGCGGGCGCTGCGCGATCGCTGGCAATGGTTCGACCTCGCCTCGGTGCTGGTCGCGCTGCTCGTCGTCATCGAAGCGATCCGCAATCGCCGGCTCGGTTTTTCGCGCAATCTGGCGTTCACCGCGCTGGTGCTGACGGCGTGCTTCGTGCTGCTGCCCAGGATCATATTCGGCTCGGCCTATGCCGACATGCGGCTGGCGCCCTACATCTTCGCGGTCGCCCTGCTGGCGATCCGATTTCGCGATGCCACCCACCGACACACGGCGCAGCTGCTGGCCGTCGCAGGGCTGGCCTTCTTCCTCGTTCGGATCGGCGGCAACACAGTCTCGCTGGCGATCGCATCGAACGAACAGCAGCAGCTGCTGACCGCGCTGGACCATGTGCCCCAAGGCGCCGCCGTCGCGACGCTGGCCGGCCGGCAATGCGGCATGCCATGGCAATATGCGCGCGACACGCATCTCGGCGGCATGGTGATCGTGCGCAAGCAGGGTTTTTCCAACGACCAGTGGGTGATGGAAGGACTCAATCCGCTACGGCTGCGCTTCCCGGACGCGGGCAGGTTCGGCTCCGATCCCTCGCAGATCGTCGTTCCGGCCGAATGCGCGAACCCGGAACATTGGTCGCCGGACCAGGCGCTGCGAACGCTTCCGCGCGACGCGTTCGACTATCTGTGGCTGATCGATCCGCCGGAGTTCGACCGGCAACGGCTCGACGGCTTGGAGCGGCTGTGGAGCGAAGGCGATTCGGCGTTGTTTCGGATCAATCCGGTCGGCGCAGGACCGCCGCGAGCGACACGCCGAACGGCAGGGGAAACCGGCCGATAAGCGGCGCTTCAAGCGCGAAAATCGTCCGCAGCAGCGCATTGATCGGCTTTGGCGGCATCGCGTCGTCGGCGCTTTCCCGGCCGATGAGTTTGCCGGCCAGGCGCGCTATGGCGATCAACGGGAACAGCAAGGTGTTGAACGGGGAAATCAGGACAATCTCATACCCTGCCTCGCGCGCGACCCTGGCCAATTGCGCCCGGCGATAGCGGCGGTGATGGTGGTGGGAGACATCGTGGGCGCTCCACATCCATGGATTGGCCGGAACGCTGATCAGCAGCTTGCCCCCCGGCTTCAGCCGTGTCCGGATCGCTTCGAGCGCCGCGGCATCGTCACGGACATGCTCCAATACGTCGAGCAGCGCGACCAGGTCGAAATGCGCGTCGGGGTAGAGGGTGAGGTTCGGCAATGCGGCCGATTGTACGGCATGGCCGAGCCGGGCGCTGGCAAGCTCTCTCGCTTTCGGGTCCAACTCGTTGGCCTCGACGGTCCCGAACCGCGCCAGCATCTCCAGATTGTGGCCGGTGCCGCAGCCGATCTCGAGGATTCGGGCGTTTGGCGGGGGGCGGACGACGCGTTCGATCAGCGACTGCAATATGTCCCGGCGAGCAACGAACCACCAGTGGGCGGTGTCGAGTTCGGCCATGCGCTCATAGACATGCGCTTCCATTACTCGCCGCCGCCGCCGATTGTTTCGCGCACGACGTAGAGCGGACGATGCTTGGCCTCGACGAGGATTCGGCCGACATATTCGCCAAGGATTCCGAGCGACAGCAATTGCAGCCCGCCGAGAAACAGGACCGCCACCATCAGCGAGGCATAGCCGGGCACGCTGGTCCCGAACAGCAAGGTGCGGATGATGATGAAAAGGGCATAGATCAGCGCCAGCAGCGCGACGGTGCCGCCAAGATAGCTCCATACCCTGAGCGGCACGGTCGAGGCGGAGGTGATGCCGTCCAGCGCGAATGTCCACAGCTTCCAGTAGCTGAACTTGGATGTGCCGGTCTGCCGGGCGCGGCGGGTATAGGTCACCGACGCCTGGCGAAATCCGGCCCAGGCGAACAGCCCCTTCATGAACCGGGTGCGCTCCGGCATCGCCCGAATGACGTCGACGACTTTGCGGTCGAGCAGCCGGAAATCGCCGGCATGCTCGGGGATCTTGTCTCTGCTGAGCCAATTGTGGGCGCGGTAGTAAAGATCGGCCGTCAGCCGTTTGGGCAGGCTGTCGGTCTCGCGATCGTTGCGAACCCCGTAGACGATTTCGAACCCCTGCCGCCATTTGGCCAGCATCTCGCCGAGTATTTCGGGCGGGTCCTGAAGATCGACATCCATCGGCACCACGGCTTCACCGAGCGCATGGTCGAGCCCGGCCGACAGTGCGGCCTCCTTGCCGAAGTTGCGCGACAGCGAAAGCGCCCGGATGCGCCGATCGGCGGCGTTGGAGCGACGGATTGCCTCGAGCGTCGAATCGCTGCTGCCGTCGTCGATGAACAGGATTTCGAAGCTGGCCGAGGCGGGGTCGTCGAGCCCGGCGAGAACGTCGAGGAGAGTGGCGACGAACGGCTCGACCGACTCCTGCTCGTCCTTGACGGGAACGATCAGCGAAAGGACGGGCGCGGTCATCCGAACACCCATCGCCGGTGGAGCAGGAAGGTCAAGACCGGCGTGACGAAGATGATCGGTATCACCGGCCACCAATTGGGTCCTCCGAGATGCTTGACGAGAAACCAGACAAACAGCTGGTTGGTCGCGAAGCCGATCAGATTGACGATCAGGAAGCGGGTCAGGCGGATATGCTGCCGGTCGCGCGCGCCATGGCCGCGGAAGCTGAAGGCGCCATGCGTGAAGAAGCTGACGAAGGTGAAGACGATGAAGACGATGGTCAGCGACACCATCGGGTCGACGCCCAGAAACTCGGCGATCGCCCAATAGCTCGCCGCCACCAGCAGCGTGATGATCATGCCAGCGAGGCCGTAGCGCATAGCCTGAAGCGCGATGGTGCGGCGTTCGCGGTCGAGTGGGAGCATTGCTGTCGGGATCATGGGTCAGCTTCTCCTTGCTCTCTAGACGGCCCCCGTTAGAGCGGGAAGTGTTTTCGCGAAGGGCGGCCTTGAACAGACTCATCGACTGGATCACCAGCCACTGGCGCCTGGTCACTTTGCTCGTCTGGCTGCTGCTGTGCGCCTGGTTGATCTACAGCCGCTGGGGACCGATCACCGCATTCGGACTGTCCGACACCGACGACAATCTGCGGATGAGCCAGGTGCGGGCGCTGCTTGCCGGGCAGGACTGGTACGACCTTCGCCAGTATCGGCTGAACCCGCCCGCGGGGGCCGACATCCATTGGACCCGGCTGGTCGACCTGCCGCTGGCGCTGCTGATGCTGCTGTTCCGTCCGCTGGTCGGCGGCGCTACGGCCGAGACCGTCGCCGCGACCATCGCGCCGCTGCTGCCGCTGCTCCTGCTGATGGTCAGCCTTGCGCTCATCGTCCGCCGGCTGGTCGACAGCCGCGCCTATCCTTTATTGTTCGGTGCGCTGTTCTTCGCCGGCTCGACGCTGGGGATGTTCAGTCCCTTGCGGCTCGATCATCACGGCTGGCAGCTGGCGCTGCTTGCACTTGGCGTCGCCGGGCTCGCCGATTCGAGGCGCGCGCGCGGCGGCGCCACGCTCGGCGTCGCCACCGCTTTGTCGCTGGCGATCGGGCTCGAGCTTTTGATCTATCTGGCGATCGCCGGCGCCGCGGTGGTCCTGTTCTGGGTTGTCGAGCGCGACGAGCGACGACGGCTGGTCGCCTATGCGGCCGCGGTCGCGGGCGGCGCGGCGCTCGCCTATTTAGTGTTCGCCTCCTACGCCAACCGGCAGTTGATGTGCGACGCGCTGTCGCCGGTGTGGCTGTCGAACGCGCTGCTCGGCGGTGCGCTTTTGGTCGTGCTGGCGATGATCTCGCCGGCAAGCTGGAAGCTGCGGTTGGGGCTGGCGGCCGGTGCGGCGGTGCTGCTCGCCGCATTCCATGCCGGCATGTGGCCGCATTGCCTGTCGCGGCTGGAAGGGGTGTCGCCCGAAGTCGAGGAGCTGTGGCTGAGCCGGGTCCGCGAGGCGCGGCCGATCTACATGCACGGCTGGCGCGTGGCGGCGCTGATCGCGGCCATGCCGGTGGCCGGACTGATCGGCTGGGCGCTGCTGTCCTGGCAGGCGCGGACGGATCGCGATCGGTTGCGGCGGACGCTTGGAGTCGCCGGGCCGGCGCTGGCGGCAGCCGCGCTGCTATTGTGGCAGACGCGCACCGGACCGGCCGCGCAGATGCTCGCAATCCCTGGTGCGGTGGCAATCATCTGGCTCGTGATTCCGTTGGCCGCCAGGTCGAAATATTCCGTCCTGCGCACCGTCGGTCCGGCAGTCGCGGTGGTGATCGGCTTCGGTGCCACGGCGGAACTTATCACCAGCTTCATTCCCGCCGAAAAGCGCACCGCCCGCCAGATCGCGATCTCCCGCGCCAATAATCAATGCACCTCGCTTGCCGGCCTGAGCGCCGTCGCCAGGCAGCCGCAAGGAATGGTGTTCAGCTTCGTCGACCTCGGGCCGCGGCTGATTACCGTCACCCATCACGATGCCGTGACCGGGCCCTACCACCGCAATGGCGAGGAGATCGCCGATGTGATGAACGCATTTCGCGGGCAGCCCGAGCAGGCGCGGGCGATCCTCGCCAAATATGACTCCGACTATCTGCTGATCTGCCCAAATATGTCGACCTCGACCATCTTCATGGCCGAGACTCCGCGCGGCTTCTACGGCCAGCTGGAGCGCGGCGACGTCCCCGACTGGCTGGAACCGGTCGCGCTGCCGGAGAAGTCGCCGTTCCGGATGTGGCGGGTCAGCAACAAAAGGCCTGGGAAGCTTTCCAGGCAGCGGCCGGTCAGGCCGCTACAGCCCTGGAAAGCTTTCGCGGATGCCGTCGACGATGAACTGGGCGGCGAGCGCGGCGAGGATCACACCCAGGATGCGGGTGATCATCGCCTCGAGCCGGTCGCCGATCAGCCGCATCAGCGGCCCGGCGGAGAGCAGCGCAAGCAAGGTCAGCAGGATGACGACGGTGATCGCGCCAAGCACCATCCCCACTTCCCAGACATCGTCGGCTTGCGACACCAGCAGCATCGCGCTGGCGAT
>CAYUWJ010000158.1:0-5387 GCA_964448315.1 uncultured Sphingomonas sp.
GAGCGCGGCGACGACGCAGACCGCGCCGGCGACGATGAAGGCGATGGTGAGCCCCGGGCCCGCCTTCTGCGCTCCCACCGACGTGAGCACGAAAATGCCGGTGCCGATGATGCAGCCGACGCCGAAGAGGGTGAGCTGCAGCGCCCCCAGGGAGCGATGGAGCGACTTCTTTTCGGCGGTTGCAAGAATAGCGTCGAGCGGTTTTACGCGCCAGTTGGTGGCCATCCGAAGTATTCCTGAACTAGAATCAGCGGCGACTACTTATCTATTGCTTGAAGCGCGCACCAGCGGGAAAATGCGCTTGCTCAGCCGCTCGTGATAAGTTGCGGGAACAGGCTGAAGACCAGGATCAGCGCGACCGCGACAGGGCACAGCCAGGCGACCAGGAAGCGCCACACCGGCAACATGCCGCCAGCCCGCAAACCGGTTTCGGCATCGACCAGTCTCCGGTCGGCGATCCAGCCGATGAAGATGGCGGTGATCAGCCCGGACAGCGGAAGCAGGATCCGGCCGGTGACGCCGTCGATCGCGTCGAACCAGTTGGCGTCCTCGAACCCCGGGACGAACGCCAGCGGTCGGTGGTCCGCCCAGATGTTGAACGCGAACACCGAGGCGAGGCCGATCAGAAAGAAGCTGACGCCGAGCGAGAGAGCGGCTGCGCGCCGGCTGATGCCGAAGCGCCCGATCAGCCAGGCGACGGACACTTCGAGCAGCGACACCGAGGAAGTGAGCGCCGCGAAGAAGACGAGGATGAAAAACAGCAAGGCGACGAGCGCGCCGGCCGGCATCGCATGAAAGGCGCTCGGCAATGTCTGGAACATCAGCGTCGGGCCTGCGGCGGGGTCCAGACCGACGGCGAAAACGATCGGGAAGATGGCCAGGCCGGCGATGAGCGCAACCGCCGTGTCGGCGGCCGCGATGGTTCCGGTCGAATAAGCGAGATTGGTATCGCGCCCGGCATAGGCGCCATAGGTGATCATGATCGCCGAGCCGAGACTGAGCGAGAAAAATGCCTGCCCCAAAGCCGAGTTCAGCACGTGCGGCTCGAACACCCGGCTGAAATCCGGAGTGAAGAGGAACGCAAAAGCGGCGCCGAAGTCTCCGGTGAAGCCGGCATAGATGGTGATCAGGATCAGCAGGACGAAAAACGCCGGCATCAGCCAGGTCGCCGCTTTCTCGATGCCCTGGTTCACGCCTCGCGCCACGACAAAGATAGTGATCACGGCGAAAATCAGGTGCATCGCGATCATCCTGACCGGATCGGCGAACAGCGCGGGCATCAGGCCCTGCACCTCTTCAACGGAGCTTTGCGCGAACGCGCCTGCAAAGGGACTTCCGGCGGCCAGTGCGCCGAACCAGTCGAGTCCGGTGACTCCGATGAAGTAGAGCACCCATCCGGCGACCACAGAATAGAAGGTCAGGACGAAAAAGGCGGCGATCATTCCGAACCAGGCGAGCGCTGCCCATCCTCCCGACGCATTGGACTGGCGCGCGAGTGCAACCGTGCTCGCGATCGCATTGCGCTGGCCGTGGCGCCCGATCGCCGTCTCGGAGAGCAGCAGCGGGGCGCCGATCAGCGCGACGCAGAGCACATAAACGAGGACGAAGGCGCCGCCGCCGTTGGCGCCGGCTTCGCTCGGAAAGCGCCACAGATTGCCAAGCCCGACCGCCGAGCCGACCGCCGCGAGAACGAACGCCATTCGCGACGACCAATGGGCCTGGGGCGGTGTCCCGGTAGCTGTCACCATCGTCGTCCTCCGTCTTCGCTCCGCTCTTCCTAATTCCCCTTAACGCGTAAGCATAGGCCCGAGCGGTTCGCCACCGAAGATATGGACGTGCAAGTGTGGCACCTCCTGCCCGGCCCGGCGTCCGACGTTGGCCAGCAGGCGATAGCCCTGGGCGACCATTTCGGAGTCGCGCGCGACTCTACCGACGGCGCGGGCGAAGCCGGCGATCTCCGCGTCCGAGGCATTATCCGAAAAATCGTCCCAGCTGACGTAGCGACCCTTGGGAATCACTAGGATATGGATCGGCGCCAGCGGGTTGATGTCGTGGAAGGCGAGGGCATGTTCGTCTTCGTAGACCGACTTACAGGGAATCTCGCCGCGCAGGATTTTGGCGAAGATATTGTCGTCGTCATAGGGCTTGGTCGGATCGATGGGCATGGCGGACTCCGCTTGACCGAAATGGCCCGCTCGTTACCACGAGCGGAGATGAGCGACGAGACTCCCGAAAGCCTGATTCCGTACGACGAGATCGTGCAGGAGGCGCTGCGCGACGTCGTCGGGCGGGTGCTCGGCGAGGTCGAGCGCAGCGGGGGCCTGCCGGGCGCGCACCATTTCTACATCACTTTCAAGACCCGGATGCCCGGAGTTACGATCCCCAAGCAGCTCGCCGAGCGCTTCCCGGACGAGATGACGATCGTCCTCCAGAACCGCTTCTGGGACCTCAAGGTCGAGGACGACGGCTTTTCGGTCGGGCTGTCGTTCGGCGGCGCCGCGTCGATCCTGCAGGTGCCGTTCGCCGCGGTCACCGATTTCGTCGACCCGGCGGTCGACTTCAGCCTGAAGTTTCAGGCCAACGCCGCCGCCGAGGCGCGAGAGGACCCGGAGGCGCCGGAGAATGATGGCGCCGATGCGCCGTCGGACGAGGACGGATCAAACGTCGTCTCGGTCGATTTTACTAGAAAGAAATAAGGGTTTTACAGCCCAGTGAGTCCGCCGCCTTCGTTCTGGGCAGGGTTGTTTCAATGTCCATTTCGGAGCATCGCCGCGGCTGGCAGACGATAGCCGGACCGGGTCCGGTGTGATCGAGAGGGACGAGATGACCAGCCGCAGCGAAACAGACAGCTTCGGTTCGATCGAGGTGCAGGCGGATTGCTACTGGGGCGCCCAGACCGAACGCTCGATCGACAATTTCCCGTTCGACCCGCGCGAGCGGCTGCCGCTGGAAATCGTCCATGCGCTGGGGTTTTTAAAGCAGGCCGCGGCGCGGGTGAACGCCAGGCTGGGGCTGCTCGAGCCGCAGATCGCCGAAGCGATCCAGCAGGCGGCGGGGGAAGTCGCGGGCGGCGATCTCGATAGCCAGTTCCCGCTGGTCATCTGGCAGACCGGTTCCGGCACCCAGTCGAACATGAACGCCAACGAGGTGATCGCCGGGCGGGCCAACGAGAAGCTGACCGGCACCCGCGGCGGCAAGGACCCGGTCCACCCCAATGACCATGTCAACAAAAGCCAGTCGTCGAACGACAGTTTCCCGACCGCGATGCACGTCGCCGCGGCGCGGGCGGTGAAAATATGCCTGCTGCCGGCGCTGACCGGCCTTCACGAGACGTTGGCGAGTCTCGCCAAGCGCTGGGACGGCATCGTCAAGATCGGCCGCACCCATCTCCAGGATGCGACGCCGCTGACCCTGGGGCAGGAATTTTCCGGCTACGCGGCCCAGATCGGGGATAATATCGTCAGGGTCGAGCAGGTCCTGCCGAGGCTTTACCGGCTGGCGCAGGGCGGCACCGCGGTCGGCACCGGGCTCAATGCGCCGAAGGGATTCGGCGACGCGGTCGCCAAAGAGCTTGCGAACCTCACCCGGCTGCCGTTCACCAGCGCTCCGAACAAGTTCGCCGAGCTCGCCGCGCACGATACGTTGGTCGAACTGTCGGGCGTGCTCAACACGATCGCCGTGTCGCTGACCAAGATCGCCAACGACATCAGGCTGATGGGCTCCGGCCCGCGCTGCGGCCTTGGCGAGCTCAAGCTTCCCGAGAACGAGCCGGGCAGCTCGATCATGCCGGGCAAGGTCAACCCGACTCAGGCCGAAATGCTGACGATGGTCGCCGCCCAGGTGATGGGCAATCATGTCGCCGTCACCATCGGCGGGATGCAGGGACAGCTTGAACTCAATGTCTTCAAGCCGATGGTCGGCGCCAACATCATCCGCTCGATCACTCTGCTCAGCACCGGCATGGAGAGCTTCACCAAGCGCGCCCTGGAAGGACTCGAGCCCGACGAGCAAAGGATCGGCGAGCTGATGAACCGGTCGCTGATGCTGGTGACGGCGCTGGCGCCCGAGATCGGTTATGACAAGGCGGCGGCGATCGCCAAGCACGCTCACAAGACGGGCAAAACCCTAAAGGAAGCCGGGCTGGAGCTGGAGCTGGTCGACGAAGAGACGTTCGACCGGCTGGTCCGGCCCGAGAATATGGTGGGACGATGATGCGCGGATACGCTCCCCTAGCGCTGACTGCGGCGCTGCTGGCCGGCTGCTCGACCCGTCCGGGCGAAGCGCCCGGGGACCGGACGCGATCGGTCCCGGTCGTGCCGATCCCGGTCGCGCCGGCGCTTTCCTCGGCCGCCTATCTGGCCGCGGCCTCGTCGCTCGACCTGCTCGAGATCCGCTCTTCCGAGCTGGCGCTGACGCGGGCGACCGATCCGCGGCTGCGCGATTTCGCACGGTCGATGATCGATGCCCATCACGGCACCAGCGCCCAGCTGTCGTTCGCCGGGCGGCGGCTCAACCTGCTGCCGTCGGCGACCTTGTTGCCGCATCATCAGACGATGCTCGACGCGCTTGCCGCGAGCGGTGATTTTGACCGGACTTACCTGCAACAGCAGCAGGCTGCGCACAGCGAGGCGCTCGAACTGCATAGCGGCTACGCCCGTGCCGGCTCGAGCCCGACGCTGCGCCCGGTGGCGCAAGCGGCGGTGCCGATCATCCAGCGCCATCTCGCCCAGCTGCGGGCGATGCGTTGAGCGAGGGGGCCCCTCAGGGCAGGTCGTAGGTCAGCCGAACGCCGATATTGTCGATTCCCGGGTTCTGCCCGCTGAACAGCTGCGCGTGGCTCATATGCACCCAGCTCGCCTCGATCGACGTCCGGTCGTTTATCCGGGCGCCGACGCCAAGCTCGGGCTGAAACAATATGCGCGAGCCGAACGCGATCCGGTCAGTGCGATGGACGTTGCCGTCTGATCCGGTGTGGATTGCGAGCCCGACGCCGGGCCGGATGAAGAAGCGGTCGCCGAACTTGGCCGACAGGCCGGCGGCGGCATAATGGGTTTCGCCGGCGGTGTTCACCGCTCCGAACACATAGGGCTGGAGCACGGTCGAGCCGATCCGGTCGCCGCGCCAGCCGAGCTGGATATCGAGGCCGTCCTCGAAACCGCTCTTGGTCAGGAAGGTGTCGACGTCATGGACATAGACGCCGCCGAAGATTTCGCTCGCCTGGGCCTGGGCCGAGACCAGCGAAAGGGCGCACGCCGCGCCCAGCCACACCGCAAGGGATTTCACTCGAATTCTCCAAAATAGGTCGCGGTTATAAATGCCTGGGCAGTCGAATAGTGCCGCGCGCTCAAGCTCCCGCCTGCCATGCGCGGACCGCGTCGCTCGGCACA
>CAYUWJ010000159.1:0-5271 GCA_964448315.1 uncultured Sphingomonas sp.
TCATTCTCCGCCTTGAAGCGCTCGAGATGCAGCTCGATGCCGTGGATGGCGACCGCGAAGCCGCCGATCCAGTCCTCGCCCGCCGGATCGATGAAATCGGCGAGGGACATGTTCGGCCGGCCCTCGCGCTTTTTGATCTGCTGGCGGAGCATCGGGAGGCGGGTCTCGTCGTTGCCCGCGAGGACGAGAATGTCGTCGCCCTCGCGGCGGCAGCGCCAGAGGCCGACGGTGCCGCGGGCGTCCAGCCAATGCTCGGCGACGATCCGGTCGAGCATAGCTTGCGCGTCGGCGAAGAGGTTGCGCGCGCTCTCGCCGACGACCGCGTCCTCGAGGATCGCGGGATAATTGCCGGCCAGCTCCCAGGCGCGGAAGAAGGGCGTCCAGTCGATCGACGCCTTGAGATCGCGCAATGGCCATTCGCCGAGCTGGTGGAGGCCCGGCAGGTGCGGCGGCGGCGCCTGGCCCTCGGGATCGAACGGAAATGCGTTGGCGCGCGCTTCCGCGAGGCTGGCAAGGGGGCTCTGGCCGCTGCGCGCGCGCGCCTTGCGAAGCGCGTCATAGCCTTCCGCGGTGGCGGCAATCAGCGGCTCGCGCTGGGTGTCCGACATCAGCGACGAGACGACTCCGACGGCGCGGCTGGCATCGACAACATGGATCACCGGCCCGTCATAAGCCTGGTCGATGCGAAGCGCGGTGTGGGCCTTGCTGGTCGTCGCGCCGCCGATCAGCAGCGGCATGGTCATGCCGCCGCGCTGCATTTCCCCGGCGACGGTGACCATTTCGTCGAGCGACGGCGTGATCAAGCCCGACAGGCCGATCATGTCCGCGCCATTGTCTTCGGCAGTCTGCAAAATATCCTGCCACGGCACCATCACGCCGAGATCGATGATCTCATAGCCGTTGCATTGCAGGACCACGCCGACGATGTTCTTGCCAATATCGTGGACGTCTCCCTTGACCGTCGCCATCACCACCCGGCCCTTGCCCTGGGTGACTCCGGTGGCCTCTTTTTCCGCCTCGATGAACGGGATCAAATGGGCGACGGCCTTCTTCATCACCCGCGCCGACTTGACCACCTGCGGCAGGAACATCTTGCCGCTTCCGAACAGGTCGCCGACGACGTTCATGCCGTCCATCAGCGGCCCTTCGATGACCTCGATCGGGCGATCGAACAGTTGCCGCGCTTCTTCGGTGTCGTCGACGACGTGGAGGTCGATGCCCTTGACCAGCGCGTGGGAAAGCCTTTGCTCGACCGGCCAGGAGCGCCACTCCGCCAGCGCCTTTTCCTGAGCGGCATCAGTCCCCCTGAACCGCTCGGCGAGCTCGACCAGCCGCTCGGTGGCATCGCCGCCTTGCTTTGGGGGCCGATCGAAAACCACATCCTCGCAGGCTTCGCGAAGCTCGGGGTCGATGGCGTCGTAGACGTCGAGCTGGCCGGCGTTGACGATCGCCATGTCGAGACCGGCCGGGATTGCATGATAGAGGAAGACGCTGTGCATCGCTCGGCGCACCGCCTCGTTGCCGCGGAACGAGAAGCTCAGATTGGATAGGCCGCCCGAGATATGAACTCCGGGGCAGCGGCGGCGGATTTCGCGCGCCGCCTCGATGAAGTCGATCGCATAGCGGCGATGCTCGTCGATGCCGGTTGCTACCGCGAAGATGTTGGGATCGAAGATGATGTCGTGCGGATCGGTGCCGGCGGCGACCAGCAACCTGTAGGCGCGCTCGCAGATTTCGACCTTGCGCGCGGCGCTGTCGGCCTGGCCGACCTCGTCGAACGCCATCACCACCACCGCGGCACCATAGGCACGGCACTTGGCGGCGAGTTCGAGAAACGGCTCCTCGCCTTCCTTCATGCTGATCGAGTTGACTATCGGCTTGCCCGACACGCATTTGAGGCCCGCCTCGATCACGCTCCACTTGGAGCTGTCGATCATCACCGGCACCCGGGCGATGTCGGGCTCGGCGGCAATCCGCTTGAGGAAGATGGTCATCGCCTGCTCGGAGTCGAGCAGCGCCTCGTCCATGTTGACGTCGATGATCTGGGCGCCGCTTTCGACCTGGCTGCGGGCAACCTCGACCGCCGCGTCATAGTCGCCGGCAAGGATCAGCTTCTTGAATTTCGCCGAGCCGGTGACATTGGTCCGCTCGCCGATATTGACGAAGCGCGCGCCGGCGGCGGCTCGGCTGATCGGCGATTCTTCCATGTCAGGCCGCAAGCACCATCGGCTCGAGGCCGGCGAGCAGCGTGTGGCCCGGCGCTTTGGGCACGTTGCGCGGCGGTTGTCCGCGCGCCGCCTCGGCGATCGCGGCGATATGGTCGGGGGTGGTCCCACAGCAGCCCCCGACGATGTTGACCAGCCCGCCGTCGATCCATTCGCGCACCTGCGCCGCGGTTTCCCCGGCGGCCTCGTCATATTCGCCAAGATCGTTGGGCAGGCCAGCATTGGGATAGGCCATCACCAACGCATCGGCGGTGGCGGCAAGCGCGGCGAGGTGCGGCCTGAGCTGCGCCGCGCCGAACGAGCAATTGAGCCCGATGGTGAGCGGCCGGGCGTGGCGCACCGTCGCCCAGAAGGCCTCGACCGTATGACCCGACAGGTTGCGGCCGCTAAGGTCGGTCAGGGTCATCGAGATCATCAGCGGCAGCGTTTGCCCGAGCGCCTTGCCCGCTTCGATCGCCGCCATGATCCCGGCCTTGGCGTTCAATGTGTCGAACACCGTCTCGATCAGAATAAGATCGACCCCGCCTTCGACCAGCGCCTCGATTTGCTCCCGATAGACCGAAGTGACGGCATCGAAGTCGACCTCGCGATAGGCCGGGTCGTTGACGTCGGGGGACAGCGACAACGTCTTGTTGGTCGGTCCGACCGCGCCGGCCACCCAGCGCGGCCTGCCGTCGCTCTGGCTGTGGCGATCCGCGACCCGGCGCGTGATTCGCGCCGCGGCGAGATTGATGTCCGCAACCAGCCCTTCGGCGCCGTAATCGGCCTGGCTGATGCGATTGGCGTTGAAGCTGTTGGTGGCGAGGATGTCGGCGCCGGCATCGGCGAACCGCGTGCAGATCGTCTCGACCAGATCGGGCCGGCTAAGGTTCAGAAGGTCGTTGTTGCCGCGCTGATCCTTCGCCAGCGCCAGTTCGCCGCGAAAGGCGGCTTCGTCGAGCCGCTCGGCCTGGATCATCGTGCCATAGGCGCCGTCCTTGATCAGGATTCGGCGGGCCGCTTCGGTCCGAAAGGCGTCGATGGCGGTCATGTCGCCTGTCCCCTGGCCCCGAGCAGGTGGCAGATCGCGTAGCTCAGCTCGGCGCGGTTGAGCGTGTAGAAATGGAAGTGGCGAACGCCGCCGGCATAGAGCTGGCCACAAAGCTCCGCGGCGACCGTCGCGGCGATCAGCTGCCGCGCCGCCGGCAGATCGTCGAGCCCTTCGAACATGGTCGCCATCCAGTCCGGGATAGTGGCGCCGCACAGCTCGGCGAAACGGCGGGTCTGGGCGACGTTCGACACCGGCAGAATGCCCGGCACGATCTCGATGTCCATGCCGGCCGCGGCGACCGCGTCGCGGAAGCGAAAGAAACAGTCGGCGGAAAAGAAGAATTGGGTGATGACCCGGTCGGCACCGGCATCGACCTTGCGCCTGAGATTGTCGAGATCGGCGTCGCGGGTTCCCGAATCCGGATGCACTTCCGGGTAAGCCGCGACCGAAACATCGAACGGAGCGACCTGCTTGAGGCCGGCGACCAGTTCGGCGGCATTGGCATAGCCGCCGGGGTGCGGCCGATAGGGCTCGCCCGGCGTCGGCGGGTCGCCGCGCAATGCGACCAGGTGGCGCACGCCAGCGTCCCAATAGCCGCGGGCGATATCGTCGACCTCGGCGCGCGTCGCTCCGACGCAGGTCAGGTGCGCCGCCGCGGTCAGCCCGGTCTGGCGCACGATTCGCTCGACCGTCGCGTGGGTGCGCTCGCGGGTCGAGCCGCCGGCACCATAGGTGACAGAGACGAAACGCGGGCCGAGCGGCGCCAGGGTCTCGATCGACTGCCACAATATCTCGGCCATCGCCTCGGTCTTGGGCGGGAAGAATTCGAAGCTGACGGCGATATCGCCGCGCGTCTCGGCAAACAAAGGCACGCTGTCGCGGCCGCCGGCCTGGGCCGATCCGTTCACGCCGCCCTCCGCTGCCGCGCGCCGGACTTGACGCCGCGCCACAGAGTGACCGTCAGTTCGCCGCCTTCGAGATGCTCGACCTGATCCATGGACAGGCCCGCCGCCTCGAACCAGCCGATCATCGCCCGATCCTCGAAGCCGAGCCGGACATGGGCGTCGCGGACCCTTAGCTCCTCGCGCTCATGGGCGGCGAAATCGACAACCAGCAACTGGCCGCGCGGGGCCAGCACCCGGGCCGCCTCGGCCACCGCCGCAGCCGGCGAATGCGCGTAATGCAGCACCTGATGGATAATCACCGTGTCGGCACTGCCGTTCGGGAAAGGCAGCGCATTCATGTCTCCCTGGCGGAGGCTGGACGCTATTCCCGCCGCCTCCAGCTTGACGCGGGCGACGCGCAGCATGTCGGAAGAGCGATCGATGCCGATCGCCTGCTCGGCCCGTGGGCCGAACAGCTCGAGCATCCGTCCGGTCCCGGTACCGATATCGACCAGACGCCCAAGCGGCCGGCTGGCGAGCGCGCGTTCGATCGCCTGTTCGACCTCGCTTTCGGCGACGTGCAGCGAGCGGATCGAGTCCCAGACCTGGGCGTGGGTGGCGAAATAGCGCGACGCGGCCTCGGCGCGATCGGCCCGAACCTGCTCCAGCCGCGCCGAATCCCGCGCGAACGTCGCGACGCTGGACTCGTCGGCCCAACTGTCGACCAGCGCGAATATCGGAGCGACCTTGTCTTGCCCGGCGATCGTCAGGAACACCCAGCTGCCTTCCTTGCGCCGTTCGACAACGCCGGCGTCGGCAAGAATCCTGACATGCCTGGACACTCTCGGCTGGCTCTGTCCGAGCAATTGGGCCAGTTCGCCGACCGACAGCTCCATCTGCCGCAACAGCGACAGGATTCGCAGCCGCGTCGGGTCGGCGAGCGCTTGCAGCAGGTCGGCGAGCGGTACGAAATCCATATCTTTGCTGATATAAAGAAATCTTTATATGTCAATGCAACCCGGTGCCGAGAACCCATTTTGACCGGCGGGCGGATGCGAATGGCGATTGCGCCGCGGGTGCGCGCTCTGTAATGCCGCGCGCTGGCCTGCGTGATTCGTGCGACAGGCCGAGC
>CAYUWJ010000160.1:0-22507 GCA_964448315.1 uncultured Sphingomonas sp.
CGTGCTGGCGGTCGACATCTGCTTTTTGTTCCTGTTCCTGATCCTGATCACCGTCCTTGCCGGCTGGCTGGTGGTGGTGCCGATCGTCGGCATGGTGCTGATGCTGGTGGCCGGCCTCTCCCTGCAAAAGTCGATGGCCAAGGCGGCCGTCGACGCCCAGGCCGACTCGAGCCTTCAGCATTCGATACTGGTCGAATCGATCTCCGGCGCCGAGACGTTGAAGGCGGCCCGCGCCGAAGGCCAGATGCTCGGTCGCTGGCGCCGCTATTCGGCGATGACCGCCACCACCCAGGAGCGGATGCGCAGGCTGACGGCGGTCGCGGTCAACCTTGCCGGCTCGTCGCAGCAGATGATCAGCGTCGGGCTGCTGATCGGCGGCTTCTACCAGTTCAACGCCGGGCTGATGTCGATGGGCGCGATCATCGCCATCATCATGCTTGCCGGCCGGGCGCTGCAGCCGGTCGGCCAGTTCGCCTTCCTGATTACCCGCGCCCGCCAGGCGATGGCCACGCTCGATACGCTGCAGCAGATGATGGAAGCGAATGACGAGCGCCAGTCGGCGATGCGCAGCATCGTCCCGGAAATCCGCGTCGGCCATGTCGAGTTCAGCCATGTCGACTTTCGCTATCCCGGAGCGGCGCTGGACTCGCTTAGCGACATCAATCTGGCGATCCGGCCGGGCGAACGGATCGGAATCATCGGCCGGGTGGCATCGGGCAAGTCGACGCTCGGCCGGGTGCTGTGCGGGCTCTACGCGCCGACCGGCGGCGCGCTGACCGTCGATTCGGTCGACAGCCGTCAATATCATCCGCATCAGCTGCGCGACGCCTTTCGCTTCGTCGCCCAGGAATCGGAGCTGTTCAGCGGCACCGTGCGCGACAATCTGATGCTCGGCGCCGCCCAGGCCGACGACCAGCAGCTGATCGATGCGGTAGTCCGCTCGGGCGCCGACGTCTTCCTGTCGCGCGATGCCGCCGGGTTCGACCTTCCGGTCGGCGAGCGCGGCTCGCGCCTGTCGGGCGGCCAGCGGGCGCTGCTGGTGCTTGCCCGGGCGATGGTTCGGCCGAGCAAGCTATTGTTCCTCGACGAGCCGACCGGGTCGATGGACACCCAGACCGAGAAGCATTTCATCGATCATCTCAAGAGCGGGCTGACGAGCGACCAGACTCTGCTGGTCGCCACGCACCGCCACAACATGCTGTCGATTCTCGACCGATTGATTGTCATCGACGGCGGCCGCATCATCGCCGACGGCCCGCGCGACGAAGTGCTCAGCGAGCTCGGCAAGGCCGCCAAGAAGGATCCCGGGTCGTGAGCGCGCTCGCCGCACTTCGCCGCCGGCTGGCCCTTGGGCCTGGTGGGTTGCGGCTCGAGGCGCTGGCCTTTGGTGTCGTCTCGCTGTGCCTGCTCGCCGCGCTGCTGTTCGCGGTCGGGGGGCCTTCGCCACAGCCAGCCGCGCAAGTCCGCATGCAGCTCCCGCCGGCCCAGGCGGCGGCGTTGATCGCGGCGACCGCCGGCGATTCGGCCGACGATGTTCGCGCCTTCGGCGACGACGCCCGGATGATCAACGCGGCGCTGCCGTTCAGCGGGACTCCGGTCCAGTCGGCGCGGCCGTTCTCGCTTGCCGGCGGCGACCTCGATCACAAGCGGGCTTTGCTGTGCCTGACTCAGACGGTCTATTATGAAGCCGGGTTCGAACCGCTTGCCGGCCGCCGCGCCGTCGCCCAGGTGGTTCTCAACCGGATGCGCCACCCGGCCTTTCCCAAGTCGGTGTGCGGGGTCGTCTATCAGGTCGCGCGTGCGCCGGTCTGCCAGTTCAGCTTCGTCTGCGACGGCTCGCTCGATCGCCGGCCGGCTGCAGGGGCGTGGAAGCAATCGGAAGCGGTCGCCCGCGCAGCGCTCGCCGGGCATGTCGAGACTTCGGTCGGGTCGGCCACCCATTACCACGCCGACTATGTCGCTCCGCGCTGGGCGCCGCTGCTGACCAAAATCACCAAGCTGGGCACGCACATCTTCTATCGCTGGCCGGGAAGCTGGGGTCGGCGCGACGCATTCACCGGCCGCTACATCGGTGAGCCCCGCGACCCGCTGATGCTGCGCCCGGCGCCGTCGCTGGACGGCGAAGCGCCGCTTGAGCAGGCTGCCGCCGAACCGGACAGTGGACCGCCGATTGCCCGCGCGCCAAGCGATGTCGGCGGGCTGCTGGATGTCTCCAAGGGCTGGACTTTGAACATTCCCGGTCCCGGGGACATAAAAGGCGCGTCGCGCACGGTCGCGCAGCAGGAGCGGCCCCGGCCCGCCACCACCGTTGCCGCGACGGCAACGCCCATTATCGCCTCGCGCTGAGCCGCGAAGCTGGAGTAAGTCCTAAACCCATGTCGAACATCCCCTTCATCGCCCCGCGCGGCAAAACCCGGGTCCCGCTGACCGGCTCGAAGCTGATTATCGTCGTCGCCGCGGCGGCATTCGTCCTGTTCCTGGTGTGGGCGATGCTGGCCGAGGTCGACGAGGTGACGAGGGGGCAGGGACGGGTCATCCCATCGAGCAAGATCCAGCTGATCCAGGCGACCGAACCGGCGACCGTCGAGGAATTGCTGGTGCGCTCGGGCCAGCGCGTCCAGCGCGGCCAGCTCTTGGCGCGGCTTGACGACACGCAGAGCGCGTCGGAGCTCGGTCAGATCGAGGCCGAAACCGAGGCATTGTCGGCCCGTTCGGCTCGTCTGGCGGCGGAGGGCACGAGCGCGGCGTCGAACTGTGTCGGCGACGACTGCGCCGATGAGGCGGCGCTTCGGCAGGTGCGCGAGTCGGCGCTGCGGAGCCGGATCGCGGCGCTCAACGCAACCGCCGAGCAGCGCCGCCGCGAGGCGGCTGAGGCGCAGGCGACGATCAGAAGCCTGCAGAGCAGCGTTTCGCTGGCGCAGCAGCAGGTCGCGATGATCGAGCCGCTGGCGGCGAAAAACATCGTTCCGCAAACCGAACTGCTCGATGCCCGCCGCGAAGTCATCGATCTTCAGGGCCGGATCGCCGCCGCTCGCGAGCAGCAATCGCGTGCCCAGGCCGCGGTCCGCGAAGCGCTCGCTCAGGCAAGCGAGGCATCCTTCAGCTTCCGCCAGGAGGCGCTCAACGAGCGCAGCCAGATCAACTCGAGAATCGCCGTCAACGAGCAGTCGCTGCGCGGCGCTCAGGGACGCCTCGGCCGGATGGACCTGCGCTCACCGGTCGACGGCGTCGTCAACGACGTTCAGGTGACGACCATCGGCGGCTTCGTGCAGGCCGGGGAAAAGGTGATGGAGGTCGTCCCGCTCGGTGACAAGCTGCTCGTCGAGACTCGGATCAAGCCCAGCGACATCGCCTTCATCAAGGTCGGCGACAAGGCCATGGTAACGGTCACCGCCTATGATTTCTCGATCTATGGCGGGCTCGACGGGAAGGTTGTCCAGGTGTCGGCCGACTCGATCTTCGACGAGGTCGAGCAGGAAGCCTATTTCAACGTCATCGTCGAGACCGACCAGGCGTATCTGGAGGCTGACGGCGTGCGGCTGCCGATTACGCCAGGAATGATGACCGACACCCAGATCATCACCGGGCGCAAGAGCATTTTGAGCTACCTGCTCAAGCCGGTCATGAAGGCGAGGAACGAAGCGCTTCGCGAGCGCTGATCGGCGGGCGCGGCCGAAGCGGCGGGAGCAAGCGGCTTCAGGCTTGCAGCAGCGATCGTCACCGGCGGCAGGGCGCGGCGGTAGCCGTGAGTCCAGGCGCCATCGGCGGCAAACGTTAGCACCGGCCGATAGTCGCGCACCGATTCCGTGTCGAGGATCACGTCCGTGCCGTTGTCGAGCACCAGCATCCGGCCGGAGGACCGCACCACCAGCACCGCGTGATCGGAGCGGCGGACCAGGTCCTTGACGACCACCAGGTAAAGATCGTCGTCGGCGAAACCGGCGGCGCGCAGCATCTGCATCTTGGCGATCACATAATCCTCGCAGTCGCCGCGGCCGCGGCGCAGCGTCTCACTCGCCGCCATCCAATAATCGGCGCGCCCGAACTGACGCGAATCGTCGACGAACTGGACGCGGTCGTTGACGAAGCGGTTGACCGCCTCGATGCGCGCCATCGGATCGAGCCGGCGGAGGTCGGAGGCATAGTTGGCGGCCGATCCGCCGACTCGCGCATTCGCCACCTTGCGCCAACGGTGGTCGAGCGGCGTGCGGTCGACGGCAAGCGCGACCGTTCCGAAAATGTCGGGCCGGCCGCTGGTAATGCCCGGGCTGATCGCCGGAGCGAGCCGGACGAGGCTCGGATAGGCCGCCGGCCGGCGCAGGGACGCGTATTGAACGGATGCCTGAGCGGGAAGCGATACACCGCCCTGCTGGGCGAGTATCTCGGCAAGCATGCTTTGCGATCCGCCGAGAATGGCGTTGCTCTTGGCCAGCGAGGCGCTGCTCAGCGCCGCCGGAGCGGCGGTCTGGGCGTGTGCGACCGAAGGCGCAAGGGTGAGCGCGAGGGCTGCGGCGATGACGGCCAGAGGCCGGGGTGAAGCGCGGGTTTCCATGACCCGGCTTTTCGCAGGGCAACCCCAAAACAGGGTTCAAGTACATGGTTAAACCTGTGGTAACTAAGGGCTTTTCTGATCCACTTCGGTGATGAACCGGTCGACCTCGCGGTTGAATGGCTCGGGCCGGTCGAGGTTTGCGAGGTGCGACGCGCCGGCGATAACCTTCAGGCTCGAGCCATTGATCAGCGCCGCCAACTGCTTCGACAGGCCGGGCGGCGTGACGGGATCGCGCTCGCCGACGAGGACCAGCGTCGGCACGGCGATCCGCGCCGCCCGGTCGCGCTGGTCGGCCAGCCAGACGGCCCGCGCGCCGATCCGATAGGCTTGCGCATCGATTCCCGCCATCGTCGCAATCACCGCGTCCCTTATCTCGGGTGCGGTATCCGGCGCCAGCAGCAGCGGCGTCCGCTGTTCGGCCAGCTGGCGCATGCCGATCGTGTTGCTGGCGTCGACCGACCGGTCGTGGATCGTCTGGCCGTCGGGATGGACGGCAAAGCTGTCGGCGAGGATCAGCGATGCGCAGCGGCCGGGAGCCGCCTCGTGCATCGCGATGGCGATCACTCCGCCAAGCGACAGGCCGCAGATATGGGCGCGAGCGATGCCGAGCGAGTCCATCGCCGCGAGCAGCGCCGCCGCATAATCGTCGCGAGTGCAGCCCGCTGGCGCCGGGTCGCTTTCGCCGTAGCCGGGGTAATCGAAGGCAACCGCGCGGCGGGCGACCCCGAAATGGTCGAGCTGCGGCTGCCAGACGCGCTTGTCCGATCCCACCCCGTGGAGGAAGACCAGCGGCAGCCTGTCGCCGCCGCCCGCTTCGGCGAACCCGATTTTGCCGAACGATGTCGAAACATGTTCCACTCGACCAGGAAACTGCGCCCGCGCCCGGCGCATTGCAAGGCGGGAGAGTGGTCGTTACGGCTGCGCATCCGGTTCAGCCTGCGGACAGCCGAAATCGTGCATAACAGCGACATAACGAGTCCAGAATCGAGGATCAGTAATGCGTACTCTTCTAATCGCCGCGCTGTTCGCCAGCGTCGCAATGCCGACCGCCGCCGCCGCCCAACGGGGTGACGATCGCCGGGCCGAGCGCGCCGAGCGCGCTCAGGAGCGCGAGAAAGCGCGAAGCGAGCGGCGACAGGCGCGACCGCAACGCGCCGAGCCTCCACAACGGGCCGAGCCTGCGCAACGGGCCGAGCGGCCACAGCGAGCCGAGCGGCCGCAGCGGGCCGAGCGCCCGCAACCCCAGGTCCAGCGGCCGGCGCGCATCGCGACGCCTCGGGCTGTCCCGGCAACGCCGTCGCGGCGCGCCGAAACCCGGCCGCCCGCGCGCGTCGAGCGCATCCAGGAGCGCACGGCCGGCCGATTCGAACGCAATGAGGTTCGGGCGCCGCGCGACGGCGTTCGCGACTGGCGCGTCAGTGAGCGCCAGCGTGCCGATAGCCCGACGACGATCGAGCAGCGCAACCTGCGACGTCCGGGCCGGGTCGAGCGTCCGGGCAGCGGCCTGGTGCAGCCGACCCGTCGGCCTCCCGAAGTGTTCGATCGCAATCGCCGGCTGAGACCACCGGTTCAGGGCGTCGAGCCGCCGGCTCCGGCGACCGCGACCACCCGCCACGCGCGCCCCAGCCGCCATTGGCGCGGCGACTGGCGCAACGACCGCCGCTACGACTGGCGGCGCTATCGCGATCGCAACCGGTCGCATTTCCGGATCGGCTTCTATTATGATCCGTTCGGCTGGGGCTATCGCCGCTACCACATCGGTCGGCGGCTTTGGCCGAGCTATTACAGCAGCCGCTACTGGCTGAGCGACCCGTGGATGTACCGGCTTCCGCCCGTCTATGGGCCGTACCGCTGGGTCCGCTATTATGACGACGCATTGCTGGTGAACATCTACTCGGGCCAGGTGGTCGACGTGATCCACAACTTCTTCTGGTAACAGCCGGAAGCGCAAGACTGAGAGAAGGCGTCGCGGCAATCCGCGGCGCCTTTTCTTTTTAGCGCCGCGCCGACGCCAGCGCTTCGCCGATCAGGCGTCGGATATTGTCGATGCCGTAGAGGGCGATGAAGCTGCCCATGCGCGGGCCCTGGGAGGAACCGAGCAGGGTCTCGTAGAGCGCCTGGAACCAGGCGCGCAGGCTTTCGAACGGGTGGCGCTTGCCGACTTCGAAGACGATGTGTTGGATCGCCTCCGCGTCGGGATCGCCAAGCAGCGACGCAAGCTCCCGGTCGAGATCCTCGAGGGCGGCGATTTCATGGGCGTGCGGCGCTCGGCGCTTGAGGGTCGGAGCGACGAAATCGCGCGCGTAGTTGACCGCCAGGCGGATCAGCGAGTCGAGCTCGGGATTGCCGTCCGGCGAGGTTCCCGGCGCATAGCGCTGGACGAATTTCCACGCGGTTTCGGTATCGCCGACGCCGGGCAGGCTGACGAGGTTCAGCAGCAGCCCGTAGGTGACCGGCAGCGCCCGCTCCGGGACGTTGCCGGCATGGATATGGTGGACCGGATTGCCGAGCTTCTGCTCGATCGGCTGGTCGCGATAATTGCCGCGGAACTGCCAATATTCATCGACGCTACGAGGGATGACGCCGATGTGCAGGCTCTTGGCGCGCTTGGGCTCGCGGAAGATGTAGAAGGCGAGGCTCTCCTCGGTGCCGTAGCGAAGCCATTCCTCGAGGCTGAGCCCATTGCCCTTCGACTTGGAAATTTTCTCGCCATTCTCGTCGAGGAACATTTCGTAGTTGAAGCCCTCGGGCGGGCGATGCCCAAGCACCCGGGCGATCTTGCCCGACTGGACGACCGAATCGATCAGATCCTTGCCGGCCATCTCATAATCGACCCCGAGCGCCACCCAGCGCGCCGCCCAGTCGACCTTCCATTGCAGCTTGGCCTGGCCGCCGAGCGCCGACTGCTCGACCGCCGAGCCATCCTCGTCGGCGAAGGCGATGATGCCGGCGTCCGCGTCGACCACCTCGACCGGCACTTGCAGCACCCGGCCCGAGGTCGGCGAGACCGGAAGCACCGGCGAATAGGTCTGCCGCCGCTCTTCGCGCAGCGTCGGCAGCATCACCCCGAGCACGCCGTCCCAGTTACGCAGCACCGCCTTGATCACTTCGTCGAAGCGGCCGCTCGCGTAGCAGTCGGTCGCCGACAAAAATTCATAGTCGAAGCCGAAGCGGTCGAGGAAATGGCGCAGCATCGCATTGTTGTGGTGCGCGAAGCTCTCATGGCTGCCGAACGGGTCGGGAATGCGGGTAAGCGGACGCCCGAGATGCTCGGCCAGCATCGCCTGCTCGGGGACATTGTCGGGCACCTTGCGAAGCCCGTCCATATCGTCGCTGAACGCGATCAGCCGGGTCGGCGCGCCGCCGGTCAGCTCTTCATAGGCATGGCGCACGAAGCTCGTTCGAAGCACCTCGTTGAAGGTGCCGATGTGCGGCAGGCCCGACGGCCCATAGCCGGTCTCGAACAGCATCGGCCGCCCGTCCGGGGCGCCGTCGGGCCAACGCTTGAGAAGCTTGCGCGCTTCCTCATAGGGCCAGGCCCTGGACACAAGCGCGGCGGATCTGATGGTCTCGGGGTCCAATTGTCGTTGCTCTTTTGTTCCGGCGTGGCCACTATCGCCTCGAATGGCCGCTCCTTTGCCCCTTCCGGCGCTGCACGCAACCCATGCGGGCATCTGGATTTGTGCGCCCGACGGCGACAGCCGCGAGGCGTCGCGCGGCAAGGCGATCGCCCGCGCGGCGGAAACCCCGCACATCATCCTCAACGCGCCTATGGTCGGCCAGCGGCTCGGCTATCCCGAGCTGTCGGGGCTCGACCTGCTGGAGCTGTTCGCCTTCCTGCATCCGGCGCGCTTCGCGGTGCCGACCGTCGCCGGGCTGAGCCGCTCGCTCGGGCTCGCGCCGCCGGACGGCGAGGCCGAGGCGGCGGCGGCGCTGCCGAGCATCGCCCGGCGGCTGCTTGGCGTATTGGATGACGACGCCTGGGTCGAGCGCGAAGGCGCGTGGACCGCGAACGCGACTTTGGCTCGGCTCGGCTGGGCCTGGGCGCCGTTGATCGCCGCTC
The DNA here is from genome assembly GCA_964448315.1 of uncultured Sphingomonas sp. Lineage (GTDB taxonomy): Bacteria > Pseudomonadota > Alphaproteobacteria > Sphingomonadales > Sphingomonadaceae > Sphingomicrobium. Next base: position 8,616 of record CAYUWJ010000160.1, read on the forward strand.
GGCTCGAACGGCCGGAGCAGGGCGAGCGGATGCTGTTCTCGCGGCTGCGGCAGTGGGACGAAGCCGGCGATCGGCCGCCGCCGCGCACTGTGTCGGTCGATCCGGACGAGGCCCGGCAACGGCTCGACCGGCTCACCGGCGCGAGCTCGGAGCCGCGCGAGGGCCAGCGGGCGATGGCCTTCGCGACCGCCGCAATCTTCGCTCCGAGAAAGGCGCCGGGCGCTCCCAATATGCTGCTCGCCGAGGCCGGGACCGGCATCGGCAAGACGCTCGCCTATCTGGCGCCGGCATCGCTGTGGGCCCAAAGCTCGGGCGGCCCGGTGTGGGTATCGACCTTCACCAAGGCGCTGCAGCGCCAGCTCGACGCCGAAGGGCCGCGCCTGTTCGCCGATCCGGTCGAACGGGCCGAGCGGATCGTCGTCCGCAAGGGCCGTGAAAATTATCTCTGCCTGCTCAACCTCGAGGATGCGATGCAGGGCGCCTTCGCCGGTCGGGCGGCGATCCTCGCCCAGCTGGTCGGCCGCTGGGCCGCCTATTCCCGCGACGGCGACATGGCCGGCGGCGACTTGCCCGGCTGGCTGCCGAGCCTGTTCCGGCGCGCCGGAGCGACGGCGCTGACCGATCGCCGCGGCGAATGCGTCTACGCCGGCTGCCCCCATTACCGGCGCTGCTTCATCGAGCGGGCCGAGCGGGCCAGCCGGGACGCCGACATCGTCATCGCCAATCACGCGCTGGTGATGGTCAATGCCGCCCGCGCCCGCGAATCGGCACCGCAGCGGATCGTCTTCGACGAGGGCCATCATCTGTTCGACGCCGCCGATTCGACCTTCGCGGTCGCCTTAAGCGGCCAGGAAGCGATCGAGATGCGCCGCTGGATCGTCGGTCCGGAAGGGCGCTCGCGCGGCCGCCGCCGCGGCCTCGCGGCCCGGCTGATGGACGTCGCCTCCTACGACGAACAGGGTGCGCAAGCGCTGGAGGCGGCGGTCGAGGCGGCGCGAGGCTTGCCATCGGACGGCTGGGTGGCGCGGCTCGCGGACGGCGCGCCGTTCGGCCCGATCGAGGCTTTGCTGGCCGAGGTGCGCGGTACGGTTTACGCCCGCGCCAGGGCGCAGGACGCGGGCTATGGGCTGGAGACCGAACTGGCCGAGCCCGACGGCGCGCTGGTCACCGCCGCGGCCCGCGCGCTCGATTCGCTCGAAGGGCTGCAGCGGCCGCTGGCGGCGCTCGGCCGAAGACTCGAGGCGGTGCTCGAGGACGCCCCCGACTGGCTCGATTCGCAGGCCCGCGCCCGGGTCGAAGGCGCGTTAGGCGGCCTCGACTGGCGGCGCGACACGCTCGCCGGGTGGATCGCCCTGCTCGGCCGGATCGGCGGCGCGGCCGACCCGGATTTCGTCGACTGGCTGGCGGTCGAGCGGTTTGAGGGGCGCGAGCATGACATCGCCATCCAGCGCCGCTGGCTCGACCCGACCCGGCCGCTCGCCGCAGCGGTGCTGGCCCAGGCGCATGGCGTATTGGTGACCTCGGCAACCTTGCGCGGCGGCGAGTCCTGGGCCCGCGCCGAACAGCGCTCCGGTGCCGCCCATCTGCCGCGACCACCCGAGCATTTCGAGGCCGAAAGCCCATTCGATTATGGCGCCGTGTCGCAAGTGCTGATCGTCACCGACCTCAAGCATGGCGACATCGCCGCGCTGGCCGGCGCCTATGCCCGGTTGATCGAGGCGTCGGGCGGCGGCACGCTGGGGCTGTTCACCGCCATCCAGCGGCTGCGCGCGGTGCATGCCCGGATCGCCGACCGGCTGGCGCGCACCGGGTTGCCGCTGCTCGCCCAGCACGTCGACCCGATCGATACCGGTACGCTGGTCGACATTTTTCGCGACGACCCGCGCGCCTCGCTGCTCGGCACCGACGCTCTGCGCGATGGAGTCGACGTGCCTGGCGATTCGCTGCGGCTGGTGGTGATGGAACGGGTGCCGTGGCCGCGGCCGACGGTCCTCCACGCCGCCCGCCGGATGGTTGGGGGCGGCAGCGCTTATGACGACACTGTTGTCCGGGCGCGGTTGGCGCAGGCTTTCGGCAGGCTGATTCGCCGGACGAGCGATCGCGGCACCTTCGTCATATTGTCGGCGGCGATGCCGTCGCGGCTGCTGTCGGCCTTCCCGCCATCTGTGCCGGTGCATCGCGTGCCGATCGACGAGGCGATCGCGCGGGTGGCCGCAACCGCGACGGCGCCGGTCGCCGCGCGCGAACCGGTCTAGTCGTCGAGCGCCGATGCCAGCCGGTCGCGGACCGCGACCAGCCGGGACAAGTCGAGCGGCGAGCGGTCGCCGGGCTCCTGCACATTTCTGGCCTGGTGCGCAGGCCGCGGCGCCGACTCAGGCTCGCCCGCCCCGGCGCGGCCGTTGCCCTGCCGGAGCAGCTTCTGAACGCCGCGAACCGTATAGCCATCCGTGTTGAGAAGCCGGTCGATCCGGCGCGCGAGCGCGACGTCGGCGGGGCGGTAATAGCGGCGGTTGCCGGCCCGCTGCAGCGGCCTCAGCTGCGGGAATTTGGTTTCCCAGTAGCGCAGGATATGCTGGGCGACTCCAAGCTCGCCCGACAGTTCGCCGATCGTCCTGAACGCGTCCGGAGCCTTTTCGCCGGTCGCCACCGAAGCGCCTAGCTGGCGATCTTGTCGCGCAGAATCTGGCTGGCGCGGAAGGTCATCACGCGCCGCGGCGCGATCGCCACTTCGACGCCGGTCTTGGGATTGCGCCCGATCCGCTCGCCCTTGTCGCGCAGGATGAAGCTTCCGAAGCCCGAAATCTTCACATTCTCGCCCTCGGACAGCGCATGGCACATGTGGTGCAAGACCCGCTCGACGACGCTTGCCGACTCGGCCCGCGACAGCCCCAGCGTGCGATGCACGACATCGGCGAGGTCGGCGCGCGTCACGGTCCCGGCGAGGCCGCTTTCCTTGTTCACGCGAGCTATCCCGAGGTCCGCCATGTTATTCTCCCGCCCTTGGCCGCGCCCCCTGCTGCGGCAACTGTGGTTGCGTAACGGAAATTTACCGTGTCGGCAAATCGACTTTCGACCAATTGCCGTGGATTTTCAATATCGGAGCGCCGCCGCGCCCCATGTAAAGCCGCCGCCCATCGCTTCCAGGACAATGAGGTCGCCGCGCTTGATCCGGCCGTCGCGGACGGCGGTGTCGAATGCCAGCGGAACCGACGCCGCCGAAGTGTTGGCGTGGCGGTCGACGGTGACGATGATTTTTTCGGCCGGAAGCCCGAGCTTGCGCGCCGTCGCCTCCAATATTCGGGCATTGGCCTGGTGCGGAACCACCCAGTCGACGTCGTCTGCCGTAAGGCCGGCGGCGCCGAGCACTTCGCCGAGGACCGCGCTCAGATTGACGACCGCATGGCGGAACACCTCGCGGCCCTTCATCCTAAGCTTGCCGACCGTGCCGGTGGTCGAGGGACCGCCATCGACGAACAACAGCTCATTGTGCCGCCCGTCGGCGTGGAGCCGGGTGGCGAGGATTCCGCTGTCGCCCTCCGCCGTAGTCAAAATCAGCGCGCCGGCGCCGTCGCCGAACAGCACGCAGGTCGCGCGGTCGTCCCAGTCAAGAATCCGGCTGAAGGTCTCGGCGCCGATGACCAGCGCCTTTGTCGCGCTTCCGCAGCGCAGCATCGAGTCGGCGACGCTGAGCGCATAGAGAAAGCCGGTGCAAACCGCGTGCACGTCGAAGGCGACGCAATCGGGAATGCCGAGCATCGCCTGCACCTTGGTCGCCGATGACGGGAAGGTCTGGTCCGGGGTCGCGGTGGCAAGGACGATGAGGTCGATTTCGGCGGCGTCGATCCCGGCGTGCTCGAGCGCCCGTCGCGACGCCTCGGCGGCAAGCGTCGCCGTGGTCTCGCCCTCGCCGGCGACGTAGCGGCTGCGAATGCCGGTGCGCTCGACGATCCACTGGTCGGAGGTGTCGACCCACTCGGCCAGCTCGGCATTGTCCATCCGCCGTTTGGGAAGCGCCGAGCCGACGCCGGCAACCACCGACCGCAGGGTCATTGCGCGGCCTCGTTGAAGGCATGGGCGCGGAAATTGTCGAGGTCCTCGCCGATCTTGCGGGTGATGTCGTTGCGGACCATCTGCGCCGCGACCCCGATGGCGTTGGCAACGCCCTTGGGATTGGCGCCGCCGTGGCTTTTCACCACCAGCCCGTTGAGACCGAGGAAGACCGCGCCGTTGTGGTTGTTGGGGTCGAGGTGGACCTTGAGCAGGTTGAGCGCCGGCGCCGACAAGGCGAAGCCCGCCTTCGAGCGCAGCGAGCTCTTGAACGCGCGGCGCAACAGGTCGGTGACGAACCGAGCGGTCCCTTCCGCGGTCTTGAGCGCGATGTTACCCGAAAAGCCGTCGGTGACGACGACGTCGATATTGCCGCGCGACAATTGGTCGCCCTCGGTGAAGCCGTCGAAGCGTAGCGGCAAATAATCGGCTTCGCGCAGCAGCGCCGCCGCCACCTTCAGCTCTTCGGTGCCCTTCAGCTCCTCGGTGCCGATGTTGAGTAGCTTCACCCGTGGTTTGGCCAGGCTCAATACGGTGCGGGCATAGGCCGAGCCCATCACCGCGAATTGAACCAGATTTTGGGCATCGCACTCGGTGTTGGCGCCAAGGTCGAGCATGACGCAGTCAGTGTCGCCCATTGTCGGCAGCAGCGCAGCCAGCGCCGGACGGTCGATCCCCGGCATGGTCCGCAGCGCCAGCTTGGCCATGGCCATCATCGCGCCAGTGTTGCCGCCGGACAGTGCGGCGTCGGCATGGCCTTCCTTAACCGCGTTGATGGCGACGCCCATCGAGGTGCTGCGGGCGCGGCGAATCGCCTGGCTCGGCTTCTCGCTGGGCGTGATCGCCTCGGGCGTGTCGACGACGCTGGTGCCCGAGCGGAGCAGCTTATGCTTCTCGAGCTCGGCCAGGACCAGCGACTCGTCGCCGAAGAATTGAAATTGTAGCGCCGAATCGTGGCGCCGCGCCCGCGCGGCTCCGGCAACCATCGCCGCCGGCCCGCCGTCGCCGCCCATTGCGTCGATTGCGATTCGCGGGCTTGCGTTCATTGATCCGCGCCCTCGATCCGCAACGCCGCTCAGGCTTCGTTCGAGACGATCTCGCGGCCGTTGTAATGGCCGCAGGCGGTGCACAAATTGTGCGGCAGCTTGAGCTCGCCGCAGTTCGGGCATTCCTGGAAGCTGGCCGGCTTCAGCGCATGATGGCTGCGGCGCATATTGCGCTTCGAAGGCGAAGTCTTTCTTTTGGGAACAGCCATTCCGGCACCTTGCTTGCAATCAGTGAACGAATAAAAATAGCGACGATCTGCGCCAAGTCTCGTGGGAGTCCCGGAAAACGGGACAGTTCCCGCGGCGGCGGCCGGATCGTCGCGAACCGCGGCTCCTATAGCGCAAAGACGCTCAAGCGCAAGCCGTTGAGGCCGCCAGCGCCGAGTCGCCGACCAGCGGATTGGTCGCCCGCTCGTGGCCGAAAGTCGACATTGGGCCGTGGCCGGGAATGAATGCGGTCTCGCTGCCCATCGGCCACAGCCGGCCGGTGATCGAAGCGACCAGCTGCCGGTGATCGCCCAGCGGGAAGTCCCAGCGGCCGATCGAGCCCTTGAACAACACGTCGCCGACGATCGCCAGTTTCGATTCAGGATGGTGGAAGACGACGTGGCCGGGCGTGTGGCCGGGGCAGTGGCGGACGCCGAAGCTGAGCTTGCCGACACTGACCTCGTCCTCGTCGTCGAGCCAGCGATCGGGTTCGAACGGCGTCCCCGGAATTCCCCAGCGGCGGCCGTCTTCGGCGAGCTTGGAAATCCAGTAAATGTCGGCCTCGTGCGGACCTTCGATCGGTACTCCAAGATCCCCGGCGAAGACGCCGGCGGAGCCGCAATGGTCGATGTGGCCGTGGGTCAGCAGGATCTTCTCGATCGTCACCCCCGCCTGGCTCGCCGCCGCCTTCAGGCGCGGCAGGTCGCCACCCGGATCGACGAAGGCGCCGCGCATCGTCGCGGTGCACCACAGTAAAGTGCAGTTCTGCTGGAGCGGCGTGACGGGAATGATCGCGGCGTTGAGCGGGCGGTCCATATCGCTCATTCGGGCTTGAGGTCGGGTGGCAGGGCGGCAATCGCCGGCGCGCTAGCAAGCAGGGTTCTCAATGGCATGGTGCAGCCTTACGGGCGGAGCCAGGCCCGCGCAAATGCGAGCCGAGGGCTGGTCAGGGGGGCTTGTCGGCAGAGCCGATGCCGCCGATGGTCGCAACGAGAGCGCCGAAGGGGGGATGCGTGGACCAAGCCGAAACGATGCCGGACCTGATCGAGACCATGCGCTTCGATCCCGAGGAGGGAATCGTCCAACTCGACCGTCACCTCGAGCGGCTTCGGCGATCGTCCGACGCGCTCGGTTTTCGGTTCGACCATCATGCGGCGCGCAACGAGCTTCAGGCCGCGACTTTCGGCAAAAAGCGGTCGTTGGTCGCCCGGCTGCTGTTGTCGCCAACCGGAGCGATGGCGATCGAGGTGAAGCCGATTGAGGCCGGGCCCGATAGTCCGGTGCCGGTTGCGATCCGGCCGCTGCCCGTCGACCCCGGCGACCGGCGCCTGCGGTTCAAGACCACCGATCGGGACTTCTACGATGAGGCGCGAAAGGCCGGCGGAGCATATGAGACGGTGTTCACCGATCCCGACGGATTCGTCACCGAGGGCAGTTTCACGACCGTCTTTGTCGAGCGCGACGGGAAACTGGTGACGCCGCCGCTGAGCCGGGGCGTGCTCCCCGGAATTCTCAGGGAAACACTGCTGGAAAGCGGACGCGCGGTCGAGGGCGATGTTGAGCCCGGCGACCTGGCGGACGGCTTTTTCGTCGGCAATGTCGTCAACGGGCTGGTGCCGGCGCGGCTCGCCTAGGCGGCGATCGGAAAGCGCAGCATCCGGTCGGACAGCGGCACCAGCGCCGACGCGCATTCGCCGACCTGCCTGACGATCTCGGGGTGACTGGCATCGAGCCCGCCGGTCAGCGAGCCGAACGCGGGCAGGATCAGCTTGCGGTCGGAGGCGACGAAGCAACGCCGCGACACTTGCCGGCCCTTCAGCCGGACTCGATATTTGGGGTGGAAATGGCCCGAGATTTCCGGGCGCGGATCGTCGCGCATCGCTTCGTGCCTGAGGACGAGGCCGTTCACTTCGGCTTCCTCGACCAGCATCCCGCCGCAATGATCGGCGAAACCTGGGTCGTGATTGCCGACTATCCAGGTCCACTCAAGCGCCCCGGTCATCTCGAGCAATAGCGCTCGCGCCTGCCGTGGCAGCCGGTCGCAACCGAAGCGGTCGTGGAAACTGTCGCCGAGGCAGTAGATTCGGCGGACTTGCGTAGTCGCGACCAGCGCCGCCAGCGCGCTCAGGGTCGCGAGCGAATCATAGGGCGGCAGGAACTGGCCGAAGCGGGCGAACCAGCTCGCCTTCTCGAGGTGAAGATCGGCCAGCAGCAAGGCTTGGCGCGCCGGCCAGTGAAGCGCGCCGTCGGGCGAGGCGAGAAAGTCTTCACCGGCGAACGAAAAGGGAACCATCGCCTTACGTAAAGCGCAAAAACCGCGCTAGTCCAAGAGGCTGCGGAAATGTTCGCGAAGCGCCCGGGCGTCGTGCAGCGCATTGTGCGGAACCGTGCTGGTCGCGGCGGTGCTGTAGCCGCCGAGCGGGATCAGCCGGAACGCCAGCGGCGGCACCGGAACCATCGTCCCCGGACCGGTCATCAGCAGCGAGCAGAAGTGGACGATGTCGTCGGGCCAGTCGGCGACCAGCTCGGGCTCGGGATCGATCGCCAGATAGTCGGCGAGCGCATTGGCGGCTTCCGCGCGTCCGACCGGCGACGCCTTGAGCCCGACCGGGACATGGTCGAGGAAGGGCAGGACATTGCGTTCGACCCAAGGGTGGATCGGATCGTCGCAGGTCAGCGTCACATAGAATTCGGCGCCGTCGTCGGGGACCAGCGCCAGCGCCAGCAGCGCGCCGCCGAAGCCGTTGAACTCGGTGTCGAGGAAATAGCGCACTCGGGATCAGTCGCGCGGCGACGCGGGGCAAATCTCGCCTGGTTGAGCCTTGCCGGTGCGACACCGCTCGGCGAGACGCCGGGCTTCGCGACCGAGTCGCTCCTCCTCCTCGCGCATCTCGCGGCCGCGCTTGGCGTCGGCTTCGGCCTGGCTGGTGGTCGCGGCATCGACCCCGGCCGAGGCGACCTTGACCGGCAGGCTGACGACCGCGACGGCGGTCTCGGCGACGTCGGCGATCACGCATCCGCCGAGCAGGACGAACAGCGGTACCAGAACAAGCGGCTTCATTGCCTCAGAATCGCAGATGCCGGGCGCAGTTGCAATCGACTCCGGCTACAGGCGCATCGCCTCGGCGGCGAGCGCTTCGGCCTCGACCAGCAGGCTTTCGTCCGCCTCGGCGCCCGGAGGAAGCGCCTCGCGCCCGACGATCACCATCAGCGGCACCGCCAGCGGCGTGATTCGCTCGCAGGCCACATGGACCATCGTCGCCGAAGCGCGCTCGACCAGCCGCACCAGTCGTCCAAGCTCGGTCATCCGCGCCCTTGCGTCGTGCCACGCCGCGCGCAGCAGCAGATGATCGGGCTCGTAGCGGCGCAGCACGTCGTAGATGAGATCGGTCGAGAAGCTGATTTGGCGGCCCGACTTGCGCTTGCCGGGATGGTGGCGCTCGACCAGCCCGCCGATCACCGCGACCTCGCGAAATGCGGTCCTGAGCAAATGGGATTGCTCGACCCACTCGACGAACTCGCGCTCGAGTATGTCGGGCGAGAAGAGGGGCGCCGGATCGGCGATGGGCTCGAGCCCGTAGCAGGCGAGGCCATAGTCGTTGGCGACAAAGCCGAGCGGTTTCAGCCCGGCCGTCTCCATCCGCCTTGTGACCAGCATTCCCAGCGACTGATGCGCGTTCCATCCCTCGAAGCTGTAGGCGACCAGATAATGGCGGCCGTGATGTTCGAACGTCTCGACCAGCAGCTCGTGCGGCTCGGGAATCCGCGACCTTTGCGCTTGCACTTCCAGCCATTCGCTGACGTCGTCGGGGAAGCGGTGCCAGCCGCCGCGATCGGCGAGCATCTGCCGGACGCGATCGGCGAGGTGGGTCGACATCGACATGCGCTGGCCGCCGTAGGTGACGATCCGCGCCGATTTCGACGACGCATGGACGAGGATATCGCCGTCCTTGATCCGCTCCACCTCAAGGCTGAGCCCGGAAAAGAAGAAATGGTCGCCCGGAGCCAGCGTCGCGGCGAATCCTTCTTCGATGGTGCCGAGCTTGCGGCCATTTTTGAAGCGCACCGCCAGCAGCGGCTGCTCGACGATCACACCGGCGTTCATCCGATGCTGCTGGGCGATGGCCGGACTGGCGAGCCGCCAGCGCCCCTCGCCGTCGGGGACAAGCCGGCGAAAGCGGTCATAGGCTTTCAGCGCATAGCCGCCGGTGGCGATGAAGCCGAGGACCTCGCGGAAGGTCTCGCGCTTCAGCCCGGCATAGGGCGCCGCGGAACGGATTTCGTCGAGCAGCGCGGCCTCGTCGAACGGGCCGGCACAGGCCATGCCGAGGATGTGCTGGGCCAGCACGTCGAGCGTCCCCGGGCGGAATATCTCCGGGTCGAGCTCGCCGTCGTCGATCGCGTCGAGCGCGGCGCGCGCCTCGAGATATTCGAACCGATTGCCGGGCACGACCATGCCCCGGCTCGGCTCGTCGAGGCGGTGGTTGGCGCGACCGATCCGCTGCAGCAGCCGCGAGCTGCCCTTGGGCGCGCCCATCTGGACGACGAGGTCGACGTCGCCCCAGTCGATGCCGAGATCGAGGCTGGCGGTAGCGACCAGCCCGCGCAGCTTGCCGGCGCCCATCGCCGCCTCGATCTTGCGCCGCGCCTCGATCGCCAGGCTGCCGTGGTGGATGCCGATCGGCAGGCCCTGGTCGTTGACCGCCCACAGGTCCTGGAAGATCAGCTCGGCAAGGCTCCGCGTATTGCAGAAGACCAAAGTCGTCTTGTGTTGCTCGATCAGCCGCATCACCTCGCGCGCCGCGTGGCGTCCGGAGTGGCCGGACCAGGGAATGCGGCCGTCGGGGATCAGGATCGACAGGTCGGGCTCGGCGCCCGGATCGCCGATGACCGTCTCGACCAGCTCGATGTCACCGTCCGGCGCCAGCCAGCCGCGATAAGCTTGCGGGTCGCTGATCGTCGCCGACAGGCCGACCCGGCGCAGCCCTGGGGCCAGCGCGCTAAGCCGCGCCATCGCCAGCGACAGCAGATCGCCGCGCTTTTCCCGGGCGAAGGCGTGAAGCTCGTCGACGACGATCGTCTTCAGCCCGGCGAACAGCAGCGCGCTGTCGGGGTAACTCAGCAGCAGGCTCAGCGATTCGGGCGTGGTCAGCAATATGTGCGGCGGCCGCACCCGTTGCCGCGCCTTGCGGTCCGACGGCGTGTCGCCGCTGCGCGTTTCGACCCGGATGGCCAGGTCCATTTCGCCGATCGGCCCGAGGAGGTTGCGCTGGACGTCGACCCCGAGCGCTTTCAGCGGCGACACATAGAGCGTGTGCAGCCCCTCGGCCGGCTGCTCGGCGAGCGCGCAGATGGTCGGCAGGAAGCCGGCAAGCGTCTTGCCCGATCCGGTCGCGGCGACCAGCAGCGCGCTTCTCCTTTCGCGCGCCAGCCGAAGCATCTCCAGCTGATGGCTACGCGGCCGCCAGCCGCGCTCGTCGAACCAGCGGCGAACATTTTGCGGGAGGTCCGCCGCGCCGGTCAGAGGCCGTCGGTCCCCTCGCGCCGGCGGCGCTCCTCTTCGTCGTACAGCTCGTGGGTCGCGCGTTCCGCCCGGGCGTCGTCGCGCGGCTTGCGCTTGCGCCATGTCCAGAATGCCAGCCACAGCAGCAAGCCGAGCAATATGACCGGGCCGACGATATTCATCAGCCACGACAGTGCCACGTCCATCCAGCTTCTCCTTGCCCGGGAACCGCCCGGCGCTTCATCGACTATAGCTCGCAATGGCGCGCGTCGGTTCCTGGATAGAGGCTTTTCCCGACGGCATCCATGTCCGCCCGGGCGACGCCTGGGTCGACCCGTCGACCCCCAGGGCGAGGGCGCTGATCACCCATGGCCACGCCGACCATGCCCGCGGCGGGCACGGCGCGGTGTGGGCGACTAGCGAGACGCTGGCGATCATGGGCGTGCGCTACGGCGAGCAGCCGGCGAACCCCGTCGCCTATGGCGAGACGGTGCGGATCGGCGAGGTCGATGTCGGCTTCGTGCCCGCCGGCCATGTGCTGGGATCAGCGCAGATCGTCCTCGATCATGGCGGCGAACGGGTCGTGGTGTCGGGCGACTATAAGCGCCGCGCCGACCCGACCTGCGCGCCGTTCGAGCCGGTGCCGTGCGACATATTCATCACCGAAGCGACCTTCGGCCTGCCGGTATTCCGCCACCCCGATACGGGCAGCGAGATCGACCGGCTGCTGCACCGGCTGCACGCCGAGCCGGAGCGCTGCGTGCTGGTCGGCGCCTATGCGCTTGGCAAGGCGCAAAGGGTGATCGCCGAGCTGCGAGGGCGCGGGCATCACGACCCGATCTACATCCATGGCGCGATGGAGCGATTGTGCCGGCTGTACGAGGAGCTCGGCGTGCCGTTGGGCGAGCTTCGCCCGGCGACCGGCGTAGAAAAAGACGAATTGCGCGGAAAGATCGTCATCTGCCCGCCGGGCGCATTGAACGACCGCTGGTCGCGGCGGCTGCCCGATCCGGTGACGGCGATGGCGTCGGGTTGGATGCGGATCCGCCAGCGCGCCCGCCAGCGCAATGTAGAGCTGCCGCTGGTCATTTCCGACCACGCCGACTGGGACGAGCTTACTTCCACCATCCGCGAAATCGCGCCGAAGGAAGTGTGGATCACCCATGGGCGAGAGGATGCGCTGATGCATTGGTGCGCGATGCACCAGATCAAAGCGCGGGAGTTGAATTTAGTCGGTTACGAGGATGAGGACGATTGAGATCTGCTAATGGCTGCTTTGGGGGGAAAGCGGACATTGCGTCAGAGCGCAGGTTCGCTGCCGTCACCTAGGTGAAGCCGCCCTTCTCGAATAGAAAACCAGTGCGCTGGGTCCTTGCGACGGTCCACAAGGTGCCATTGTGGCTGGCCTTCTGTGGTCGAGAATGAAACGAAGCGCACCCCTTCGTCCGTTGAGAGTTCAACCTCGGGCAACCTGCCAAACAGCTTTAAGCTCGCGACCCGCGTGCCCCGAAGTCGAGCGAAGCTTGGCTCCCACAAATCCTCCTCGCTCCAACTGCCGCTCACAATGGCAGCGTCGACTTCTATGCGCCAACTCCACTCCACCCCAAGTGAGACTTGTCCTTGAGGATGGCCCGGAGAGCCATCCCGCTTAGTCGTTGACGCGAGGTCCCCAAATTCGATGAAAACGGCTGAACCGTAGCCACGCCAAAGATGACTAATCGGCTGACCCGACAGGGCTGCGGCCAGTGCCTCAAATGCTGTTGACGCTTCCATCTGCTGCTGACTGCACGACTGCCCTATTGTCCGCAATAGGGTCGAAAGCGGTTGCGGCTGGAAGGGGTGGAAAGCAGACTCTTCTTGGAATAGGTCTGCCAGACTTATGAGCGTGCTCTCATCAGATCGCATTGCGGCTTACGTTAATCGTGAACGCGCAGTACTCGATCAAACGTTCGGCCCTGGGCAGTACGAGATTGAGGACATCGACCGCGACGAGGCGAAGGTCCGTTCCGTAGCCTTTGAAGTGCAGCTCGTTTATGATCGGAATCGAGCTCGCGACGTAGGAACTTACATCACCTTATTTGGCGTTCCAGAGGAGTTGTCGGTCCAGAATCCGCTCGATACGTGGGCGAGTTTCTTGGGAGAAGAAATTCCGCTCTTGCCGCGAAATGGCTCGGGAATAATCACCGTGCCGCCAGACGAGCAAGTGCGGAACGACCTGAAATGGGTTGCCCGATTTGCGCGAGAGATTTTTTCGGATCCCCAGACCAAGCGAGACGCCGCTTACTTCGCCCTAGGTTACGACAAGGCCTACAACGATTGGGCCAGCGGTAAGGGCAGCTGGGGAGGCCCGGACTAAGCCAGCGTTTAATGTCCGCAATGGGTCGAAAGCGGACATTAGCCGCTCAATGCACCGCCTCTGTCCGCTGCACGCCTGACTCCGCCAATTGTTCGTCGATTTGCGCAACCAGCCGCTCCAATCCCGCATCGTCCTTCGCTTCGGCTCTCGCCACCAGCACGTCCTGGGTGTTGGACGCGCGCAGCAGCCACCAGCCGTCGTCGGTCATCACCCGCGCGCCGTCGGTCGAGTCGACCTTGGCGCCGTCGCTCGACAGCCGCGCCAGCACCTCGTCCACGATCGCGAACTTGCGGCTCGGATCGACCTCGAAGCGCATTTCCGGGGTGGCGACGGACTTGGGCATATCGTCCATCAGCTCGGTCAGGCTCCGCCCTGACGCAGCGACCGCCTCGATCAGCCGCACCGACGCGTAGAGCGCGTCGTCGAAGCCGTACCAGCGGTGTTTGAAGAAGATATGGCCGCTCATCTCGCCGGCGAGCGGCGATCCGGTCTCGTGCATCTTCGACTTGATCAGGCTGTGGCCGGTCTTCCACATCAACGGCGTGCCGCCGAGCTCGGCGATCCGGTCGAACAACAGCTGGCTGGCCTTGACGTCGGCGATGATCGTCGCGCCCGGCTTTTCCTTGAGCACCGGCTCGGCGAGGATCATCAGCAGCTGGTCGCCCCAGATCACCCGGCCCTTGCCGTCGACCGCGCCGATGCGGTCGCCGTCGCCGTCGAAGGCGATGCCGAA
>CAYUWJ010000161.1:0-3587 GCA_964448315.1 uncultured Sphingomonas sp.
GGGGTCCGCGTCTGGGTCTCGAAATCGACATGGACGATGCCGAAGCGCTTCGAATAGCCCAGCGACCATTCGAGATTGTCGAACAAGGACCAGGCCATATAGCCGCGGACATCGACCCCGGCCGCGATCGCTTCGCCCACCGCGGCGACATGCTGCTCGAGATAGGCGCTGCGCAGCGGGTCGCTGACCCCTTCCTCCGGGGCCACCGGCGGGTCGTAGAAAGCCGAGCCGTTTTCGGTGATGTAGAGCGGGATGTCGCCGTAGCGGTCCTTGAACCACAGCAGCAGGTCGGTGAGCGCGGGGGCGTGAACCTCCCAGCCGGTTTCGGTGTAGGTCTTGCCCTTCTGCACGACCATGCTCGCCTTCAGCGGCCAGCTGGCCTCGTCGTGGCGAACGACGTTGCGGGTGTAATAGTTGATGCCGATGAAATCGACCGGCTGGGCGATGTCCCGCAGATCCTCTTCGGACCAGTCCGGCCAGGCTTCGCCGAAGATTTCAGCCAGCTCCGGCGGATAGGCACCCTTCAGCGCCGGATCGAGATAGTGGCGGTTCATATAAGCGTCGGCGCGGGCCGTCGCGGCCCGGTCCGCGGCACTGTCGCTGGCCGGATATTTCGGCTCGATATTGACCACCAGGCCGATGTCGTGCGCGCCGATTTCGCGATAGGCCTTCACCGCCGCGCCGTGCGCGCGCATCAAATTATGGCTGGCGATCGGCGCTTCGAACATGTTGCGGTGCCCGGGCGCCAGCGCCCCGTGGAGATAGCCGCCGTCGGTCACCACCCACGGCTCGTTGAGCGTCACCCATTTCTTCACCCGGCCGTCGAGCCGCTCGAACAACAGCCGGGCATAGTCGGCGAACCAATCGGCACTGTCGCGGTTGAGCCAGCCGCCGCGGTCATCGAGCGCGGCCGGCAGGTCCCAGTGGTAAAGCGTCAGCATTGGCTCGATGCCATGCTCGAGCAGCCGGTCGATCAGCCGCTCGTAGAAATCGAGCCCCGCCGGGTTGATCGGTCCGGTTCCCTCGGGGAGGATTCGTCCCCAGGCGACAGAGAAGCGATAGGCCTGGAGGCCAAGCGTCTTCATCAACGCCACATCGTCGTCCATGCGATTGTAATGATCGCAGGCGATGTCGCCGGTATCGCCCTTGTTGGCCATCAGCCGCGGATCGTGGCTGAACCGCTGCCAGATGCTCGCCCCCGCTCCATCCGCGAGGGGAGACCCTTCGATCTGATAAGCGGCGGTGGCCGCTCCCCACAGGAAATCGGGGGGGAAATGCGTCATTTCATCTCCTTGGTTGGGGCATTGCAGGAATGCGCCATCACCGTCGGCCGACTTCGATCGCGATGGCTCGGCCGGTCGCGGGGATATGGAGTTCGCGCCCCCGCCATTGCGCCGGCCGGCCGTCGACCGTCGCAGGCGGCGGGTCGGAGGTGAACGGCCAGGCGAATATGAACCCACCCGGTGGACGCGCGTCGCCGCCGATCATGGCCCTAAGTTGGTTGGCGTCGCCGCGCATGACGAAATCGAGCGTGCCATAAGGCGTCGCCAGGCCAGCGATCCGCGATCCCTCGCCCGCCAGCCAATCCGCCGACAGGCCGCCGCCGAGCACCAGCGCGCTGTCGTCGCGCCGGTCCCAGGCGAACATGTCGAGCGCGCCCCGGACGAAATCGGACGCCACCCAGGCATGCGGCATGTCGCCGATGAAGCGGATCTCGCGCGGGTCGCGGCCGACGACTTCGGCCCACTGGTTCCACGCCGCCGGGCGCCGGTCGGCCATGAAGAAATCGATCAATCCGTCGATCCGATCGCGCCAGCCGAGCCGGACGAAGCTGCCGATCGTCCGGGTCTCGTAGGGTGTATAGTCCTGCCATTCGCGCGATCCGTCGGCGCGGGTCTGGAACTCGCGCCAGTAGCGCTCGAAGGTCGCGTGCAGCATCGCCTCGTCGAGCCGCGCCTGCTCATTGCCGGGATCGAGCGCGATGGTCGTCGAGGTCGCATCGAAATCGCCAAGGCTGGTGGCGCCCGGGATGAAATCGATTTGCCATTGGTCGCGCGCGGCGAGGATCGCGGCATGGAGGTCGGCGGCGAACTGGTCGCGCGACGCGGCAAGGGCGGCGGCCTCGGGCTTGCCCAGCAGCCGCGCGATGTCGGCCGCATCGCGATAGCCGCGAAGCGCCCAGAAATCGTCCCACAGGCTATATTGCGGCTTGGCCGAATAGCCTTCGTGGCTGATCGACGGCGGCATCAGCCCGTAGAGCATGCGCCGGTCCGGGGTGAGGTTGGCAGCGGTCCGCTCGGACAATCGCAGCTGGTCCATGTAGCGGGCCGCGCCGAGCACCGCCGGCCAGTCGCGCTCCAGCGCGGCGCGGTCGCCGGTGAAGCGGTAAAGCTGCGCCACCATGAAGATATATTCGCCCTGGCTGTCGTTTTCGGGCACCGGATCGGCGCCCCGAAAATCGACGCAGCACGGCACCTTGCCGCTGTCGAACAGATGGCCGCGATACCAGTCGGAAAAGTCGCGCGCGACGTCGGCCCGGCCCATCCGCAGGAGCGCCTCGGACATCATCGCGCCGTCGCGAATCCACGCCCGGTCGTAGCTCCGGGTGCCGGGTTTCAGCATCGGCCCCTCGCGGCTGGTCAGGATGTGGGAGAAAGCGGTGGCGACGGTGTCGGCAAACGCCTGTTTGCCCGGCGGCACCGCGATCGTCACCCGTCCGAGTACGTCGCGCCAGTGCGCCAGCGTCGCGCGATAGGCGCTGTCCCAATCGGGCGCGGGACCGCTGTCCCCCGCCATCGTCAGGACGATCCGCTCGCTCTGGCCCGGCGCGAGATCGAGCGAAAAGACCATGTCGGCGAGCGCGAGGTCGGGCTCGGCAATCCCCGTCAGCGAACCGATGGTCAGCGATGTCGGCGTCCGCGACATATTGAGCGTTCGGACGATCGCCGGATCGCCCTCGGTCTGCGGCTGGGTGATGCGCAGCTGCAGGCCATCGTGGACGATGCCGGAGATCGGGCTGTGGCCGCCCTGCTGGGCGAGGAATTGCGCCGGTGGGTTGACCTGCCATGGCCGCACTCCCAGCCTGAGCTCGAGCGTCCGCCGGGCAGTGCCGGTGTTGGTCAGCGCATATCCCGCCAGCACCGCGCGCCCTGCGCTGTCGGCGAGAAGCGTCGTCTCCAACCGGAATTGCGGTCCCGACCAACGGACCGACGGGATCGGCAGCTTAGCTTCGGCCAGCGACTGGCTCACCGCCACCTTCGCCCAGTCGAACCGCTGCCCGGAATCGACCACCACCGGTTCGATCGAATAGCTGCCCTTGGCCGGCTCGATCGCTCCGTCTTCGCTGATCAGGGCGGTCAGCGCGCCGCCGTCGCTCCCGGCCAGCGTCCAATAGGGTTGCTCGCCGACGAACGCGCGCGGGAAATCGCCGCGAGCACTGGACTTCGCAAGTGCCGAAAGGGCGTCGTTGACAGTGTTCTCCTCGGGCGCCGCGACGATCGGCTGGCCATGGAGCGGGACAATCCGCAAATCGTCGATGGCGATAGAGCCAGCGCCGCCGTCGCGGTTGCGGGCGACGACGAACTCGA
>CAYUWJ010000162.1:0-7025 GCA_964448315.1 uncultured Sphingomonas sp.
GACGTTGCAGTCTTTCTCGCGCATTGCCTCGACGACATAACGGTCGCCGACCTTGGTCCGGACGAGGCCGATACCCTCCTCACCGAGCCGCCGCTCGAGGCCAAGGTTGGACATCACCGTCGCAACCACCGATCCGCCGCGAAGCTCGTCGCGACGGTGCAGCTCGATGGCGATCAGCGCCATCAACTGGTCGCCATCGATCAGCCGACCCTTCTCGTCGACCACCAGCAGCCGGTCGGCATCGCCGTCCAGCGCCAGGCCGAGGTCCGCGCCCTCCTCAACTACGCGCTGCTGAAGCGCCGCGGGGTGAGTCGAACCGCAGCCGTCGTTGATATTGGTGCCGTTTGGCGTCACGCACATCGCGACAACGTCGGCGCCGAGCTCCCACAGCGCGTCGGGCGCGACATGATAGGCGGCGCCATTGGCGCAATCGACGACGATTTTCAGCCCGTCCAGCCGGAGCCGGTCCGGAAAGGTCGACTTGGCGAAATGGACGTAACGGCCGCGGGCATCCTCGATTCGCTTGGCGCGGCCGATGCCGCGGGCGGCGACCAGCCTGGGCGGCTTCTCAAGCCTTTTTTCGATCCCCAGCTCGTCCTTGTCGCTGAGCTTGAAGCCGTCCGGCCCGAACAGCTTGATGCCATTGTCGGTGAACGGATTGTGCGAGGCGGAGATCATGACGCCGAGATCGGCCCGCATCGAGCGGGTCAGCATCGCCACCGCCGGGGTCGGCATCGGGCCGAGCAGCACGACATCCATGCCGACGCTGGTGAACCCCGCGACCAGCGCCGATTCCATCAGATAGCCGGACAATCGCGTGTCCTTGCCGATCACCACCCGGTGGCGATAGTCGCCGCGCAAGAAATGCGCACCCGCCGCCTGGCCGACGCGAAGCGCCGTCTCGGCCGTCATCGGCTCCTGGTTGGTGAGACCGCGGATTCCATCCGTCCCGAAGAATTTACGCGTCACGTCCTAAGCTCTCCACGGCATTCCTGACTCTACACCGCACTTACACCGAGCTGTCGAAGCGCGAACTCTGCAGCAGCATACACCCTTCGACTAGATTAGGGCGAACGCCTTGTTGTGACCAATCGTTACCGCCGATACGCCTTGGGCAGCGAGCGGCGCTGCAAGTCGCGATAGCGGTCGCGAAGCTTGGTCTGGCGGTTTTCGAGCGGTTGCGCGACTCCGTCGATCAGCATTTGCTCGACCGCGCTGGTCAATTCGAGCGGATCGCCGCTCCAGATGACGACGTCGGCCCGGCGGCCGGGCCGCAGCGAGCCTATCTCGCCGCCGAGCCCGAGCGCCTCCGCCGGACGCGAAGTAATCGCCGCGAACGCCTGCCCCCAGCTCAGCCCGGCCGCGCCCGGGACCATGGCAAGCGCCACCAGATTGCCCGCCAGCTGAGTCGTTACCCGCACCTGTTGCGCCTCATCATCGTTGATCATGCCGATCGCCACCGGCACCCCGGCGGCCATCATCCGGCCGATATTCGACTGGGTTGCGGCGAGCTGCTCGAAGGAACTGGGAAGATTGGTCAGCGCGGTGGCGATCACCGGCACGCCCGCGGCGGCGATCCGGTCGGCAACCAGCCAGCCTTCGCTGGCACCGACCAGCACCAGCCGCAGTTTCGGGAATTCGCGCGTCAGCGCCAGCGTGTTGATAATATCGCTGGCCCGCTCGACGTGGACCAGCAACGGCTGCCTGCCGTCGAGCACCGGCACCAGCGCCGCCGCGTCGAAGCGAGTCAGAAGCACATCGTCGGGCCGGTCGGTCGCGGTCCGCAACAGGCGCGTGTCCGGCACTTCCTCGAGCGGCAGATCGCGCCGGCCGGGCCTCGGCTGCGACACCGGGCCGCTGGAAATCGCCGTGCGGTCGCCGCCGACATCGCGGGCCTCGCGCAGCGCGTTGCGGAACAAGGCGTGGGCGGCCGCCCGGCTGCCGCCGGCTTCCTCGGTACCCTGCTCGCCGAACTCGACGAACTGGAAGGCGCGGGCGCGGGTGATCGGGTCGAGATCGGCGCCAAGATCGATGATCGCGCCCTGCCCGGCGAAAATGCTGCGCGCGGTCACCGGCGCGACGATCGCGCGGCTGATGCCGCCGGCGCGGCTGATAGCGATCGCAGCCGCGCTGGGGTTGATCGCCGGCGCGACGTCGAGCGAGGCGCTGAACGGGGAGCCGTTGGCGATCGTGTCGTTGGTCGGGTCGACCGCGTTGACCTCGACCAGCCCGACCCGCGAGAAGCCGGCGACGATCCCCGCCGTCACCCATTTGCCCCTGGCGTCGATTATCGTCGCTCCGCCCGGCACGGCGACATTCATTCCGGCGGCGACCACCCTGCCGTCGCGGACGACGACGGTGCCGCCGGGCATCGGCTCCGAACCGTCGCCCAGAGCGACCGTGCCGCCGGTAATCGCGATCGTCTGCGCGGCGAGCGGCGCGGCGGCGGCAAGCAACAGCGCGGCGATGGCGGAGCGAATCACTTCACATCTCCTTCGCCCGGCTGGCCAAGCTCGAAGTCGGTCACCGGCAGCATCGCCGGGTTCGCGGAATCATACATCAGCGCGCCATCGATCCAGATCCGGTCCGGCCTAGTATAGACGCTCAGCGGATTGCCGTTCCACAGCACGACGTCGGCCATCTTGCCGGGCGCCAGGCTGCCGGTCCGCTCGGAGATGCCAAGCGCCCGTGCCGGGTTGATGCTGAGCCACGTCCAGACGACTTCGTCGGGGAGGGCGATTCCCATCCGGCGCCCGGCGGCGGCGGCCTTGGACGCTTCCTGGTAGAGGCGCTGGATTCCGTTCTGGCTGTCGGAATGGACGATCGCGCAGGCGCCGGCATTGTGCACCAGCGGGATATTCTCCTTGATTCCGTCATAGGCTTCCATCTTGAAGCCCCACCAGTCGGCCCACATCGCCGAGCAGACGCCGTTGTCGCGCAAAAGGTCGGCGATCTTGTAGCTTTCGACCGCGTGGTGGAAGGCGGAGACCTTGTAGCCGAACTCCTTCCCGACATCGATGATGATGGCCATTTCGTCGGCCCGGTAGCAGTGGTTCTGGACCAGTATCTCGCCGGCCAGCACGCCGCGCAGCGTATCCATGGCGATCTTGCGGTCGGGCATCGCGCCGCCATCGCGCTCATATTTGTCCCACTTGCGCTTATATTCCGCGGCGTCGGCCCAGGTCTGGCGAATCAAGGCGATGTTGCCCATCCGGCTTCCCGGCATCTGGTTGCGGCCGCCATAGACTCGCTTCGGATTCTCGCCGCAGGCCATTTTCAGGGAATAGGGCGCGCCGGGAAATTTCATGCTCTGTACGGTTCGGCCGGGGACGTTCTTCAATGTCACTCCGCGGCCGCCGAACAGATTGGCCGATCCGGGCAGGACATGCAGACTGGTGACTCCGCCGTTGGCCAGCGCCCGAGTGAACCCGGGGTCCTGCGGCCAGACGCTATGCTCGGCCCAGACTTCGGGACGGACCGGCCCGGTGATTTCGTTGCCGTCCGAGTGCGCCGCGACCGACGGCGAGGGATAATCGCCAAGGTGGCTGTGGATGTCGATGATGCCCGGGGTGACATATTTGCCGCTGCCATCGATCTCGGTCGCGCCCGCCGGAACCGCGACTTCGGCGCCGCCAACCGCCTGCACCACGCCGTCGGCCAGCACCACCGTGCCGCCGTCGATCCGCCCGCCCTCGCCGTCGAATATGGTCGCGTTGCGGATCACCGTCACCGCACTCGGGTAACTGGCGTAGGTCGACGGATAGGGGTCGCGGGCATAAGCGACGCCCGGTTCCTTCTTGGCCGGCGTCAGCGCCGCGCAGCCGCCAAGGAGCGTCGCCACGACGACGCTCCCAAGGATCGATAGTCGCATCGTCAGCGGTGTCCCCTATCCGATCAAAATTCGTCGCGACCAGGCTTGGTTTCGTCACGCGGGAACATGCCCGCGGCCTGCGGCTCGCCGACTTCCTTGTAGCCGGCCAGCTCGTCGTCGTCGGTAAGCGTGTCGAGGTGCATCAGCTTCTTGATCAACGGCGACACGACGATCACCGCGACGCCGACGCCGACCGCCACCCAGCCGACGGTGGTGTAGACGCCGAGCACGACTTCCTTGGGCGAATCATCGCCGCCGGCATGGCTCGCGCCGGTCGCCGCCGAGATCATCCCGGCGACGAAGTTGCCGGTCGCCGAGGCGAAGAACCAGGTGCCCATGATCAGGCTCGCCATATGCGCCGGCGCAAGCCGGTTCATCGCGCTCAAGCCGACTGGCGACAGGCACAGCTCGCCGGTCGTGTGCAGCAGGTAGAGAAGGAAGATGAACAGCACCGGAGTCGGGATGCCGATGCCGGTCGCATAGGCGCCCGCGACCAGCACCAGGAACCCGCCGCCGAGCTGGATCATCGCCATCCCGAACTTGGCCGGAGTCGACGGCTCCAGATTGTGTCGGCCGAGCCATGTCCACAGATAGGCGAACAGCGGCGCCAGGACGATGATGTAGATCGGGTTGATCGACTGGAACAGCGACGCCGGTACCCCGCCGCGATCGACGTGGCGGTCGGTGAACAGGTTGATCGACGAGCCCGCCTGCTCGAACAGCGCCCAGAACAGGATCGAGCCGATGATCAGGAACATCGCCGCGAAGATTCGGTCGCGGTCCTCGCGCGGAAGCTTGGCGACCGCGACATACATCACATAAGCGACGAGGATCGCGCCGAACACGCCGACCAGCGTGCCGACCACTTCCTGATACTGGATCAGGAGCCAGATCCCGGCGACCGCGGCGAAGCCGACCAGGTAGATCAGCCATTCGAACTTGATCGGCCCGACCATGGATTTCAGCCGCGCCGGATCGCGCGATTCGCCCTTGCCGAGCAGCAGCGGCTTGAAGATGATGAAGACGATCAGGCCGAGCAGCATGCCGAAGCCGGCGGCGCCGAAGCCATAGGCCCAGCCATAGGTCTGGCCGAGATAGCCGGCAATGATCGTGCCGATCGCCGCGCCGGCGTTAATCCCCATGTAGAATATGGTGTAGGCGCCGTCGCGGCGGACGTCGGTGCGCGGATAAAGCTGGCCGACGATCACCGAGATATTGGCTTTCAGGAAGCCCGAGCCGACGATGATGAAGGACAAGGCCAGCCAGAAGATGTTGATCGCCGGATCGGCCTGCTTAACGGCGGCATCGGTAATGCCCTTCATGCCTTCGAAGGCCATCAGGAAGTGGCCGAAAGTCAGCAGCACGGCGCCGAACAGCACCGCCTTGCGCTGACCGAGATAGCGATCGGCGAGATAACCGCCGAGCACCGGCGTGATATACACCAGCGCGGTGTAGGCGCCGTAGATGATCGAGGAGCGTTCGTCGGAAAACAGCCAGTGCTGGGTCAGATAGAAGATCAGCAGCGCCCGCATGCCGTAGTAGGAGAAGCGCTCCCACATCTCGGCGAAGAACAGAACGTACAGGCCTTTCGGATGCCCCGCGAACTCGGGATCGCGGCGGACGGCGATCACCGCTCCGCCCGCGAGGAGAACAAGCAGGACGGCGAACGCCCCGAAAAGCATGATCATTCCCATGTCCACAGGCTCGGCTCCTCACCCAAGTGCACCGCTGACGGTCGCTTTCGAAGGCGCGCACCCTAGCGCCGGATTCAGCTATGTGAAGCCGATTGTTGCAAACCGGCGTCGCTGGTAGGCGAAACGCATCATGCTCAACGACCTCAGCTCCATCCTGTCGCTGCTCGAAACCCGCCGCTCGGGCAAAGCCCGCGAGATGATCGGCCCGGGCCCGACTGCCGAGGAGATGGACCGCATCCTGACCATCGCCGCGCGCACCCCGGACCATGGCAAGCTGTTTCCGTGGCGGTTCGTCACCGTCGCGGCGGAGCAGCGCGACGCGCTTGCGCTCCTGTTCCGCCAGGCGCTGGCCGAGGAAGATCCCCACGCTCCGCCGCTCAAGCACGACAAAGCGGAGGAATTCGCGCGCCAGGGCGCGGCGCTGGTGGTGCTGGTCTCGGCGCCGCTTCGCGACCACAAGATTCCGCTGTGGGAACAGCAATTATCGTGCGGCGCGGCCGGCATGAACCTGCTGCTCGCGGCCCATGCGCTGGGCTATGTCGGCGGCTGGCTGACCGGCTGGGCGGCTTACTCGCAGCGGGTCCGCGCCGCCTTCTGCGGCCCCGGCGAAAAGATCGCCGGCTTCCTGTTCATCGGCCGGCCTGGCCGCGAGCTCGACGAGCGGCCACGAGCGCCGCTGGCGACCGTCGCGCGGCGCTGGAGCCCGCCAAAGACTTGAATTGTCAGCGGTCTGCTGTATTATCACAGCATGACGCTCCGCACGCACCACGAAAAGCCGGTTTACGTTCGCCTTCGCGAAATCATCGCCGATGCCATTCTCGCCGGCCGTTACAAGGATGGCGACCCGCTGCCGTCGGTGCGCGCCTTTGCCGCCGAGGAATCGGCCAATCCGCTGACCGTCGCCAAGGCCTATCAGGGATTCCAGGACGAGGGCCTGGTTACCGTCAAGCGCGGGGTCGGCCTGTTCGTCGCGACCGGCGCGCGTGCCCGCCTCCGGGATTCGGAACGGTCGCGCTTTCTCGATGAGGAATGGCCGGCGATCCGCGACCGCATGAACCGGCTCGGGATCGATCCCCACGGCCTGATCGAGCGCGAAAAGGCCTGAGTGCAAAACTTTTTACGCCAGCTCCTCGGCCGGCGCGCCATATAATAGCTGCGCGCCGACTCCCGCGGCCGCGCCAAGCCCAAGCGCCTCGGGAACCACTACCGACAGGAAATAGTCGATTCCCGTCCGCCGTCCGGCACCGATCCCGGCCTCATCCGATGGCGCGATTGCCGTCGCCCGCGCCAGCCGCTCGAGCAGCCAGCCGGCGGCGAGGATCGCCGTCATCGTCAGCAGCGGGTAGCTTCCCGCCAGCCGGTCGTCGACATCGGCATTGCGGGCGGTCGCGACCAGTATCTCGACCGCATCGGCAAGCGCAATCAGCCGCTCGTCCTCGGCGTCCGAGCGGATGTCGGCG
>CAYUWJ010000163.1:0-4829 GCA_964448315.1 uncultured Sphingomonas sp.
CTGCGACATTCCGGTCGTTCTCGTCACCGGCAAGTCCGATGCCGACGGAGCGATCCAGGCCTATCATTGCGGCGCCGACGCGGTGGTCGCCAAGCCTTTCCATTTCGAAGTGCTGATCGCCCGAATCGCCCGCGAGATCGACCGCGCGCGGTCTTTCCGCAAGCTGCGCGGCGACAATGCGACGCTCGATGCGCGAGTCGTCAGCCGGGCGATCGCGCTCGGCGAAATGCGCGACCGCTGGCTGAACAGCGAAACGGAGCGTCGCCGGCTCGAGCGGTTGGTGAGGCAAGCCTGAATCCCTCCAGGACCTAGAGCCCTGCCAGATACTCCCGCACCGCCGGCCCGACATCATCGCGCTCCAGCGCCAGCGCCAGATTGGCGATGACGAAACCGGCCTTGTCGCCGCAGTCGTGCCGGATCGCATCGACCTTCAGGGCATGGAACGGCTGGCTGCCGATCAGCTCGGCCATTGCGTCGGTCAGCTGAATCTCGCCGCCGGCGCCTTTTTCGCAACTGTCGAGGACGCGCATCACTTCGGGCTGAAGAATGTAGCGGCCGATCACCGCCAGGTTCGACGGCGCGTCGTCGGGCGCCGGCTTTTCGACCAGGCCGCAGACTTCGGTCAGCGCGCCGCCGCATTTGCCGGGCGTGATCACGCCATAGCTGCCAGTGCGCTCGCGCTGCACTTCCTCGGTGCACAGTAGATTGCCGCCGACCCGCTGCCACGCGTCGACCATCTGGCGCAGCGCTCCCGGCTTGCCGACCATCAGATCGTCCGGGAGCAGCACCGCGAACGGCTCGTCGCCGACCACGTCCCGAGCACACCACACCGCATGGCCGAGGCCTAGTGGCTGCTGCTGGCGAACGGTGACGATCTCGCCGAACCCGGCGCGCGACGGCTCGAGCGGGCCGAGACTCTTGCCCTTGTCGCGCATCGTCGTTTCGAGCTCGAATGCCATGTCGAAATAATCGACCAGCGCCGATTTGCCGCGCCCGGTGACGAAGATCATCTGCTCGATCCCGGCTTCGCGCGCTTCGTCGACGGCATATTGGATCAGCGGCCGGTCGACGATCGTGATTAGCTCCTTGGGTGTCGCCTTGGTCGCCGGAAGCAGCCGCGTTCCCAGCCCCGCCACCGGGAAGACGGCCTTGCGGATGCGGCTCGTCATTGCGGTGTCGCCGGACCGACCTCGTCGGACGAGGTCTCCTCGTCGTCCGCGCCGATCGGCAGCGGCACCGCACCGCCGTCGGGCGGGGGCAGATCGAAGCGATCGCTCCGGCGCGGCTCGGATCGCTTGATAATCTCGTCGACCCGCTCCGGACGGGCATAGGCCGGCGGGGTCAGAAGCTCTTCCGCGGTCGGCGTTACCGTCGCCATCAGCGGCTTGACCGGCAGCGAATGCCCTTCCGCCGGCTGCAGCTCAGCCAGCCGGCCGCATGCGCCGAGCGCTATGGCCAGGGCCAGTATAGCCGTCCGCTTCACCGCATTCTCCGCTCGGCGCGGGCCGCGCCGATCGCTTCCCTAACCCGTCCGGGCGCGGTTCCGCCAGCGCTGTCACGCGCCGCGACCGACAAGTCGACCGAAAGACGGGCGAGCGCGCCCTCACCAATGCGCGGATCGATCGCCTGCAAGTGCGCCAGCTCGAGCGCTTCGAGCGGAATTTGTCTTCGGTCCGCCTCCGCCACCGCCCGCCCGGCGATCTCGTGCGCTTCGCGGAAGGCGATTCCGGCCTCGCTCACCAGCCAGTCGGCTAGGTCGGTCGCGGTCGGATGGCCGGCCGCCGCCGCCGCTTCCATCCGCTCGGTGCAAAAGTGCAGCTCGGCGATCATTGCGGCCATCACCCGCAACGACTGGACGAGCAGGTCATGGGCGTCGAACAGCGGCGGCTTGTCGTCCTGCAGGTCCTTGGCATAGGCCAGCGGCAGCCCCTTGAGCAGCACCAGCAGCGCGACGAGGTCGCCGACGATTCTCGCCGAATGGCCGCGCACCAGCTCGGCGGCGTCGGGGTTGCGCTTGTTGGGCATGATCGACGATCCGGTCGACCAGCCATCGGCAAGCACGATGAAGCCGAATGGCTGCGACGCCCACAGCACGATTTCCTCGGCGAGCCGCGACAGGTGAATCGCGCACAGCGCCGCGGCGTGGAGATAGTCGACGATGAAGTCGCGGTCGGAAACGGCGTCAATGCTGTTGGCGCTCGGACGGTCGAAGCCGAGCTCGGCGGCGGTCGAATCGCGGTCGATCGGAAGGCCGGTCCCGGCCAGCGCCGCGGCGCCGAGCGGGCAGTCGTTCAGCCGCCGCCTCGCGTCGGAGAAGCGGCTGCGGTCGCGGTCCAGCATTTCGCGATAGGCCATCAGATGATGGCCGAGAGTCACCGGCTGCGCCGACTGGAGATGGGTGAAGCCGGGCATGATGCTGGCGACATGCTCCTCGGCCCGGTCGAGCAGCGCGTCCTCGAGCGCGTCGATGCAGGCCGTCACTTCGTCGATCGCGCCGCGGGTCCACAGCCTGAGGTCGGTCGCGACCTGGTCGTTGCGCGACCGTGCGGTGTGCAGCCGCCCGGCGACCGGGCCGATCAGCGCGCGAAGCCGATGCTCGACGTGCATGTGGATGTCCTCGAGCGCCGGATCCTCGACCAGCTCGCCCTTGTCATATTCCGCGGCGATCGCGTCCAGCCCGCCGATGATCGCCTCGGCGTCGGCGGCGGAGATGATCCCCTGGCGGCCGAGCATCGCCGCGTGGGCGCGGCTGGCGGCGAGGTCCTCGCGCCACAAGCGCTTGTCGATGGCGATCGAGCTGTTTATCGCGCGCATCAGCTCGGCAGGGCCGCCGTCGAAGCGGCCGCCCCACATCGGATTGGAGGTTTTCGTGCGGCTGATCCTGCTGCTCCTCGCTGCACTCTCGATCGCCGGCTGCGATAGGCAAGAAGGCGCGGGCCAGCAAGGCGAGGCGGCCGAGGCGGGACCGGTCAAGGGCGTCGACCGAAGCAGCGCCGGGCTTGCCATCCCCGATGTCGAGCTGGCCGATGCCGACGGCGAGCCGGCAAGCCTGGCGCAGCTTTCCGGCGAGCCGCTGCTGGTCAATTTGTGGGCAACCTGGTGCGCGCCGTGCATCAAGGAATTGCCGACGCTCGAGGTGCTCGGAACGCGGGCGGGCGCGCCGCGGGTGATCGCCGTATCGCAGGACGTGGCGCCGCGCGGGTCGGTCGAAGCCTTTCTCGACAAAAACGCGCTTCGCGAGCTCGAAAGCTGGCACGACCCGCAGATGGCGCTTGCCGGCGCGCTCGGTGCCCAGATTTTGCCGACCACCATCCTCTATGACGCGGAAGGCAAAGAGGTTTGGCGCTTTGTCGGCGACCTCGATTGGGTGGGAGGTGAGGCCGCGGCGCTCCTCGAGGAAGTCAATCGCGCAGCAGCTGCGAGCAAGTAGCGCCGGGGGCGCTAGTCGCGCAGCAGCTCGTTGATGCTGGTCTTGGAGCGGGTGCGCTCGTCGACCCGCTTGACGATGACCGCGCAGGCCAGCGCCGGCCCGCCGTCCTTCGCCGGCAGCGTGCCCGGAACCACCACCGAATAAGCAGGCACTCGGCCGTAGTGGATTTCGCCCGACGCCCGGTCGACGATTTTGGTCGAGGCGCCGAGGAACACGCCCATCGACAGCACCGCACCCTGTTCGACGACCACTCCTTCGGCGACCTCGGACCGGGCGCCGATGAAACAGTCGTCCTCGATGATTACCGGTCCCGCCTGGAGCGGTTCGAGCACGCCGCCGATTCCGGTCCCGCCGGAGATATGGACATTGCGGCCGATCTGCGCGCAGCTGCCGATCGTCGCCCATGTGTCGACCATGGCGCCTTCGCCGACCCGAGCGCCGATGTTGACGAAGCTCGGCATCAGCACCGCGCCCGGCGCGACAAAAGCGCCGCGGCGGACGATCGCGCCCGGCACCGCGCGGAAACCGGCGCTGCGGAAATTTTGCTCGGTCCAGCCGGCGAATTTGGACGGTATTTTGTCCCACCAATGGGCGCCGCCGGGGCCGCCGGGGATCAGCGCCATCGGGTTCAGCCGAAAGGACAACAGCACCGCCTTTTTCAGCCATTGGTGGACAACCCATTCGCCGTCGATCTTCTCGGCGATCCGCGCCTCGCCGGAATCGAGCGCGGCGATGGCCGCGTCGACTGCATCGCGGGTTTCCCCGGCGGCGGCCGGATCGACGCTGTCGCGCGCCTCCCAGGCGGCATCGACGATCGGCTTGAGAGTCGCATTCATGTCAGTCTCCGAGGATGGATTCGAGCCATTTGCCGACGTCGGCGATGCGGTGGTCGATGAAACCCGGGTCGGCGGCGTGACTACCGCGTTCCGAGCCGTTGTCGACCCACACGGTCGCCATGCCAAGCGCCTTCGCCGGCTTGAGGTTGGCCGCCATGTCTTCGATCATGACTGCGCGGCTCGGCTCGATTTCGAACCGTTCGCAAAGCAGACGATAGCCGTGCGGGTCGGGCTTCGGCCTCAAGCCGCAGGCGTGGATGTCGTGCAGCTCGTCGAAATGGGCGTCGAGCCCGATCGCCGCCAGCACGCGCCGGGCATAGGGCTCGTCGCCGTTAGTGAAGAGGAATCGCCGTCCCGGCAGCCGGGTCAGCGCCGCGGCAAGCCGGTCGTCGCGTTTTACGCGGTCAAGTGCTATGGTGTGCACGTCCTCGAGGAAATGGTGAGGATCGACTCCGTGGGACTGCATCAGCCCTGCGAGAGTCGTGCCATGGGCATGAAAATGGTCTTTCTGCACGCGTCGCGCTTCGACCGGATCGCAGTTCAGCAGCCGCTGGATATAGGCC
>CAYUWJ010000164.1:0-16202 GCA_964448315.1 uncultured Sphingomonas sp.
CCTCGACCGGAGTGGCAACGGCCTGTGCTGGGCCGACTGCGGCGCCGATTGTCACCGAGCTCATCAGCAACGCCGCGAAGGCGGCGACCAGGCTTCGGGTGAACTTCGATTGGCCGGACATTCTAATCTCCTTTTTTGGCCGCCTTGATTGTGGGGGCCGATGCCCAATCCTTTTCAAGAGGCGTGCCAAACGCAGAAATCTGCCAAAAACTTCGGGAAAGTTGAAAATTGCCGGTCCGGTTGGCGGGATTTGCTACCCATGGTTGGTGAAATTTACCAATCCGGCGGCGAGGCGGCGGAACCGCTCCCCATTTCACGGCTTCATGCAGGCAAGGATAGTTTCTCGAAAGGATCGACCATGTTGAGCAAACTGGCAGGCGCGTTAATCGGAAAGCGGCTTGCCGGCCGCAACCAGGGCGTGAAGGGGGCGCTGATCGGCGCCGGCGTCGGCCATGTCGCTAGGCGCGGGCTCGGGCCACTGGCAGCGATCGCGGCACTCGGTTACGGCGCCAAGAAGCTGTGGGACTGGCGTAGCGAGAGAAGTCGCAAACCCGCCTATCCTTCCGAAGCCGCTCCGTCCCCGCCCGAGGGCTGACCGCCGTCTTCGAAGAAGGGCTCGACCTTTCCCTTCAGCTTGATCGTCATCGGATTGCCGAAGCGGTCGCGGCTGCGCCCGGCGGCGATCCGGATCCAGCCTTCCGAAATGCAATATTCCTCGACGTTGGTCTTTTCTTGGTCGTTGAAGCGGATGCCGACGCCGCGGCTCAGCACCGCCTCGTCGAAATGCGGGCTGCGCGGATCAAGGCTCAGCCGGTCGGGGAAGGTTTGCGGTTTGTCGGCCACGGCGGCGGCTTTGCCTCCCTCGCGCGCGGAGGTCAACGCGGGATCGGAATGGCGTTCAGCAAATCGACAGCTTGCGCGGATAATCATGTAACTATGTAACATGAGGGAGCAGGCCATGGCGGGGTTCGGGTTTAGCGTTCGCATTGCGGCTACGGCGGCGATTCTCACCGGTGCGGCGATACTCACCCTGGACGGCGGCACTCCCGCTTCCGCGCAGTCAACTAGCATCAGGGCGGACGGCAGTCTGGCCTCTTTTGCATCCGACGCAGAGCTGCGCCGGTTCCTCGAGGAGCGCCGGAAGCGGCAGTCGGTCCAGCGGTCGGCGCAGGACGCCGCCGGCCCGCCGCCGCCGGCCCCTCCAATGGCGCAAGCCGCCGAAATCGCTGTCACCGGCAGCCGGGTTGCCAACCCGTCGATCACCAACACCCAGGAAGCCGGAGTCGATGAAGGCGGCATCGTTAAAATTATCGGCGACACCATGGTCGTCCTGCGTCGCGGCCGAATCTTCACCGTTTCCACCGCCGGCGGACGAATGCGGCCGATCGACTGGATCAACGCCTATCCGCCCGGGGTCAGCGGCAGCGGCGACTGGTACGACGAAATGCTGGTCTCGGGGAACCGCATCATCGTCGTCGGCTACAGCTATGCGCGCGGCGGAACCGAGATCAATCGCTTCCGAATGTCGCCCGATGGCCAGCTGCGGTTCGAAGACGCCTATCATCTGCGCTCGAACGACTATTATTCGTCGCGCAACTATGCCTCGCGGCTGATCGGCAACCGGCTGGTCTATTACACGCCGCTCTATCTGCGCTGGGACGACGACCCGTTCGAATCCTTCCCGGCGGTGCGGCGCTGGTCGGGACAAACCGGCGAAGTCGACTTCCGCCGCGTCGTCGATGCCCGCGACGTCTTCATCGTCCCGGAAATGCGCGACGATCCCGAAGCGCCGATCGACACGCTGCACAGCGTGTTTGACTGCGACCTGACGGCGCCCGTCCTCGACTGCGAGGCGACCGCCGTGCTTGGACCCGCGTCGCGCAACTTCTACGTGTCGGCCAACGGCGTCTATCTGTGGGTGTCGGACGCCTGGAATTGGCGCGCACGCGAGCGCCGCGGAGTCCGTAGTTTCGTCTATCGCCTGCCGTTCGGGCGCGAACGCCCGTCGGCGATCGCCGCGCGCGGCGCCCCGACCGACCAGTTCTCGTTCCGCGAAGACAATCGCCATGGCCTGCTCGACGTGCTGGTTCGCTCTGACGGCGGCGGCGACGCGATGTGGAACCCGGAAGTCAGCGAAGGCGACGTCGCTCTGCTCAGCATCCCGATCCGCTGGTTCGGGGACGGCAGCCGCGAAGTGCCGCTGACACGCTACCGACCGCTGCCCAGCCCCTCCTCGCGGTCATGGAATTTCCAGAACCGCTTCGTTGGCAATCACATCCTTTACGGTGGCGGAGAAATCGGCCGCGGGCAGTTTTCAACACTGGTGGCGGCAGCGCTGCGCGGCGGGCCGGTCGCCGAGCTCCGCCTGCCGCATGCCGTCGAACGAATCGATCTGCTTGGCGAGGACGGAGTCGTCATCGGCAACGATCCGCGCGGCGGGCTTCACTTCACCGCGATTGACCTGCGCCGTCCGCAGGCCCGGCTCGGCAACAGCTTCACGATGCAGGACGCGGCCCAGGGCGAAAGCCGCAGCCACGGCTTTTTCTACCGCGCCGACAGCGCCGACGGTGCCGACGGAATCCTCGGCCTGCCGATTGCCCGCTCCGTCGAGTCCGGTTTCCACCGCTTCTTCGGCAGCGCCGCGTCGATGCTGTTCCTGGCGCGCGACCAGCGCCGGTTCCGGATGGCGGGAGAGCTTGGCTCCAATTACCGCACCGCCGTCGACGACGGCTGCGTCGCTAGCTGCGTCGACTGGTACGGCAACGCCCGGCCGATTTTCCTCGGCGGCCGGATCTTCGCCTTGCTCGGCTATGAGCTGGTCGAAGGCCGAATGACCGGCGGCGGTATTCACGAAATCGACCGGGTCAGCTTCGCTCCTACGCCACGGCCGCGTCGCGTCAGGCAATAGCCCGGTAGTTGCCGCCTGCCGCTCGCGCCATTAAGCGCTTGCGCCAGATGCGAGACAAAGAGTCCCCCAAGGCGCCGAACCGGCCGCAGCTGTCGCTGCACGTCCCCGAGCCGGCGTTTCGGCCGGGCGACGCGCCCGATTTCTCGGCGCTGGCGATTCCCGCCGCCGGCGAGGCGCCGCGTCCCGACATCGCCGCTCCGGCGAGCGAGACCCACCCGCTCACCACGCACCTCGTCCGCGTGCTCGACGACGAGCATCGCGCGGTCGGGCCGTGGGATCCCAGGCTCGATGCCGACAGCTTGCGCAAAATGCTGCGCGACATGGTGACGGTGCGCATTTTCGACGACCGCATGCACCGCGCTCAGCGCCAGGGAAAGACCAGCTTCTACATGAAGTGCCTGGGCGAGGAGGCGATCGCGGTGGCGGCGGCTGCCGCGGTCTTGTCCGACGACATGCATTTTCCGACGTACCGCCAGCAGGGCCTGCTGATCGCCCGCGGCTATCCGCTGGTCGACATGATGTGTCAGATCTATTCGAACAAGGGCGACAAGCTCAAAGGCCGTCAGCTGCCGATCATGTATTCGGACAAGCCGCACGGCTTCTTCACCATCTCCGGAAATCTCGGCACCCAGTTCCCGCAGGCGGTCGGCTGGGCGATGGCATCGGCGATCAAGGGCGACAGCCGGATCGCGATGGGGTGGATCGGCGACGGCGCGACGGCGGAAGGCGACTTCCACTCGGCGATGACCTTCGCCGCGGTCTACACCGTCCCGGTCATCCTCGCGGTGGTCAACAACCAATGGGCGATTTCCAGCTTCTCGGGCATCGCCGGGGCCGAGAAGGCGACCTTCGCGCAGCGCGCGGTGGGCTATGGCATCGCCGGCCTTCGGGTCGACGGTAACGACGCGCTTGCCGTTTATGCGGCGGTGCGCTGGGCCGCCGACCGCGCCCGATCCAACCTCGGGCCGACTTTGGTCGAGTTCTTCACCTACCGCGCCGAGGCGCATTCGACCTCCGACGACCCGTCCGGCTACCGCCCCGCCGCCGAAGCCAAGGCCTGGCCGCTGGGCGATCCGATCGAGCGGCTGAAGGGGCATCTAATCGCGATCGGCGAGTGGGACGAGGATCGCCACGAGGCGATGCAGCAGGAGTGCGACGCCGAGGTTCGCGCAGCGCAGAAGCAGGCCGAAAAGCAGGGCATCCTTTCCGAGCAGGGCGAAGACAAT
The DNA here is from genome assembly GCA_964448315.1 of uncultured Sphingomonas sp. GTDB lineage: Bacteria > Pseudomonadota > Alphaproteobacteria > Sphingomonadales > Sphingomonadaceae > Sphingomicrobium. The sequence goes on from CAYUWJ010000164.1 coordinate 4,135, forward strand.
ATCGAGAGCATGTTCGACGACGTCTACGCCGAGGTGCCGTGGCACATCGCCGAGCAGCGCGAAGCGGCGCTCGACGAAAGCAGGGACGACTGAGCCCGTGCCGACGATGAACATGATCCAGGCGATCAACAGCGCCCACAAAGTGATGATGGAGCGCGACGCGGACGTCGTCGTGTTCGGCGAGGACATCGGCTATTTCGGCGGCGTGTTCCGGGCGACCGAGGGACTGCAGCGCGAGTTCGGCCCGACGCGCGTGTTCGACGCGCCGATTTCGGAAGGCGGAATCATCGCCGCCGCGGTCGGCATGGCTGCCTATGGCCTCAAGCCGGTCGTCGAGATCCAGTTCGCCGACTATATCTATCCGGGCTACGACCAGATCGTCAGCGAAGTGGCCAAGATCCGCTACCGGACCGCCGGCGAATGGTCGATGCCAATGGTCATCCGCTCGCCCTATGGCGGCGGCATCTTTGGCGGCCAGACCCACAGCCAGTCGCCCGAAAGCCTGTTCACCCATATCGCCGGCCTCAAGGTGGTGATCCCGTCGACACCCTATGACGCAAAAGGCCTGCTGATCGCCGCCATCGAGGACCCCGACCCGGTGCTCTTCTTCGAGCCCAAGCGAATCTACAACGGCCCTTTCGACGGCCATCACGACCAGCCGGTGAAGCCCTGGGCAAAGCACAAGGCGAGCGAAGTTCCCGAAGGCCATTATACCGTGCCGCTTGGGCAGGCGGCGGTGATCCGCGAAGGCAGTGAACTGACTCTGCTCGCCTATGGCACGATGGTCCATGTCGCACTCGCCGCGGTCGAGGAGAATGGCATCGATGCCGAAGTGATCGACCTTTGCACCCTGCTGCCGCTCGACATCGCGACGATCGAACGTTCGGTCGAGAAGACCGGGCGGTGCCTGATCGTCCAGGAAGCGCCGCGCACTTCGGGCTTCGCGTCCGAGTTGTCGGCGCTGGTTCAGGAGCGCTGCTTCTACCACCTCGAAGCCCCGGTCGAGCGAGTCACCGGCTGGGACACGCCCTATCCCCATGCCTATGAATGGGCCTATTTCCCGGGTCCCAAGCGAATCAAGACCGCCCTCGAGAAAGTGATGCAGGACTGATGGCCCGCTACAAATTCAAGCTGCCCGACATCGGCGAAGGCATCGCCGAAGCGGAAATCGTCGCCTGGCACGTCAAGCTCGGCGATCGGGTCGAGGAGGACCAGCAGCTTGCCGACATGATGACCGACAAGGCGACGGTCGAGATGGAATCGCCGGTCGCCGGAAAAATCGTCGAGATGGCCGGCGAAGTCGGCGACCAGATCGCCATCGGCTCGGTGCTTGCCGTCATCGAGACCGACGCCGAGGCGGCGGGCGACGCCGCCGAGAGCAAGCAGGAACGCCCGCTTGGAGACGGCGCTGAAGAGCCGACGGCTGCACAGGAAAAAGCGATGCCGGTAACGGCGGTCGAAACACCCCTCCCGCAAGCGGGAGGGGAAGAGGCGCGAAGCGCCGATGGGGAGGGCCTGTCGAAGTCTTCGGCAAAGAAGAAAAAAGGCCCTCCCCCAGCCCCTCCCGCAAGCGGGAGGGGAGAGAAGACCCTCGCATCCCCCGCCGTCCGCCGGCGCGCGCGCGATCTCGGGGTCGAGCTCGCGGAAGTGAAGACCTCGGGCGACCGCGTCCGCCACTCCGACCTCGATGCCTATCTTCTCTACAACGGCGGCAGCGTCTCCGGACGCGGCACGCCCGCGCGCAAGGACGAGACTATCAAGGTCGTCGGCCTGCGCCGCAAGATCGCCGAGAACATGCAGGAAGCGAAGCGGCGCATTCCGCACTTCACTTTGGTCGAGGAATTCGACGTCACCGCGCTCGAGGAAACCCGGGCAATGATGAACCAGGATCGCGGCGAAAATCCCAAGCTGACCATCCTGCCCTTCCTGATCACCGCGATGGCCAAGGCGCTGCCGGAATGGCCGATGCTCAACGCCACCTATGACGACGAAGCGAATGTCATCACCCGCCACGGCGCGGTGCACATGGGCGTCGCCACCCAGACGCCGGGTGGGCTGATGGTGCCGGTGCTGCGTGACGCGCAGGCCAAGTCGGTCTGGCAGCTGGCGTCCGAGATCCTCCGCCTGTCCGAGGCAGCGCGCGGCGGCAAGGCGAACCGCGACGAGCTCTCTGGCGCGACGATCAGCATCTCCAGCCTCGGGCCGATGGGCGGCGTCACCTCGACCCCGGTCATCAGCCCGCCGCAGGTGGCGATCATCGCCGTCAACAAGGTCGAGGAAAAGGTCGTCGTCGTCGACGGCGAAATCGAAGTCGCCAAACGGATGAACCTGTCGCTGAGCTGCGACCACCGGGTAGTCGACGGCTGGGACGCGGCGAGCTTCCTGCAGGCAATGAAGCCGCTGATCGAAAACCCGCTAAGGTTGCTGTCCGCCTAGTCTTCGGGAGTCGGCTCGGCGCCTGAGTAGGTCCAGCTGGAGATTTTCCAGTCGCTGTCGATGTGCGTCATGACGAAGGTCATGCTGCCTCCACCGGCCATTTTCGCGCCCTTCTGACTGAACCGATAGGTTGTCGGAAGTACGATGTAAGCAGCATTGCCGTTGCTCGCGGCGTGAATTGGCTTGCCGTAATCGATCCGGCCGCCGCTGATGCCCCTCGCCTCGGCATCCTTCGAATAATCCTCCACCCAGCGCTGAACGGAGCCGGGCCCGCCCCACACATAGGGCGCGAACTCGTCGATGATCAAAGCCCCGTCGCGGTGCGCGGCGAAGAAGGATTCGACGTCGCCGGCGTTGAACTTGTCGAGCACGGTCGTGACGACCGCCGTCGCGTCCTCCGCGGGACCGGCATTGGCCGGGCCGGCGGCGAGCAGGCACGAAACGATGCCGCCCAACAGGAGCGTTGCTTTTTGCATCTTGGGTCCCCCTGTCGGCCTGGCTAACGCGAACAGAAGGGCGCGGGCCGCGGCGCGCCAACTTGGCACGCTGCGCCCCGGCACCGCGAGCGTCAAGTCAGGCGGCCAGCCGCACCGTTTGCCCAAGCGCCGCCTTGATTGACAGATCGCGCTGCTCGGGGCCGATGTTGAGACCGTCGGCGGCAACGAATTCCGGCGCGATGCCGATGAAGTCGAAGACACCGCGCAAATAGCTTTCGAGATGCTCGAGCGAAGCGGCCGGCGATCCCCGATCGTAAAAGCCGCCGCGAGCGAGGGCGACGATCACCCTTTTGCCGCCGGCCAGCCCTTGCGGACCGCTTTCGGTGTAGCGGAAGGTCCTGCCGGCGACGAGAATCCGGTCGAGCCATGTCTTGAGTTGGGTCGGCAGCGTGAAATTATACATCGGCGCGCCGATGACCACGGTATCCGCCGCAAGGAACTCGTCGAGGACGCTACTGTCGGCGAACGCCTCGAGCGTCAGGTGCGGCAGCGGATCGGCGACGAGGTCGCGAGCGACGACGGCCGTTCCGGGGTTCAGCGCCAGCAACTGATCGACGATCGATCGCGAAATCGCCCGGCTGGCGCTCTTCTCACCAGTGATGCTGCTGTCGATGTGCAAGATGGTCACTATTGCCTCCTTAGTATTGATTGGTTACTGAGGCACCCTAAATAACTACAAGCCAACCGCCCGCAAGAACGCACTTTTTTGTGGCAGACGAACAAATTTGTTGCCCGGGAACATCGATGTAACGGGTTTGCCAGAGAGTGGAGATCGACATGAAGGACCCCGCCAACCCCGTCTGTCAGACGATCAGCGGGCTTCTGTCGCGCATCGGCGACAAGTGGAGCGTGCTGGTGGTTTCGACGCTCGGCGAGGGCTCGAAACGCTTCAACGAGCTTCGGCGCGAGATACCGAGCGTATCGCAACGCATGCTGACCCTGACGCTGCGCAATCTCGAGCGCGACGGGCTGGTCAGCCGCGCCGTCACCCCCAGCATTCCGCCGCGCGTCGACTATGCGCTGACCGAGCTCGGCCGCTCGCTTCAGCAACCGATCTCGGCGCTGACCGAATGGGCGCTCGACAATGTTGGCACGATCCACGCTTCGCAGGCCCGCTACGACGCCGGTAAGGCACGCGAAGCCGCCTGACCATTTGCGCGGACGCGGCGCCGCGCTAGGGCACGCTTATGCTCAAACCCGCGACGACCGACATCGAAGCGCTCAAGCTGCTCGAAGAGCGGCTGCGCTGGCTATCGGCTTGGACCATCCACCATGCCAATCATGTCCGGGAAAGCCGCGACGGGCTGAAGGTCGGCGGGCACCAGGCATCATGCGCGTCGATGACCGCGATCATGGCGGCGCTCTATTTCCATGCGCTCGGGCCGAATGACCGGGTGGCGGTCAAGCCGCACGCCGGGCCGGTGCTCCACGCCATTCATTATCTGCTCGGCTCGCAGTCGCGCGAGAGGCTCGAGAATTTCCGCGGTTTCGGCGGTATGCAAAGCTACCCCAGCCGCACCAAGGACAGCATCCCGGTCGATTTTTCGACCGGCTCGGTCGGGCTAGGTGTTGCGATCACTGCTTTTACCAGCCTGGTTCAGGACTATCTTACCGCGCACGACCTGATCGACGAGGCCGACCGCGGCCGCTTCGTCGCGCTGATCGGCGATGCCGAGCTCGACGAAGGCAATATCTACGAAGCTCTGATCGAGGGCTACAAGCACGACATTCGGAACTGCTGGTGGATCGTCGACTATAATCGCCAGAGCCTCGACGCGGTCAGCGCCGACCGCATGTTCGAGCGGTTCGACGAGATTTTCAAAAGCTGCGGCTGGCGGGTGGTCGAGTTGCGCTGGGGCAAGAAGCTGGCCGCGGCGCTGCAAGAGCAACCGGAACTCGCCGCCTGGCTCGAGGCGCTTCCCAACGCCGAACTATCGGCGCTCCACTATCAGGGCGGCGCGGCGTGGCGGGCGCGGATCGAGCGCGACCTGGGCAAGGCGACCGCGGCGTTTCTGAAGGCGCACGACGACGACGCGCTCGCCCGGCTGTTCAGCGACCTTGGCGGGCACTGCATGGAAAGCCTTACGCAAGCATTCGACGCCGCCCGGGACGATGTCCCGACGCTGTTCATCGCCTGGACGATCAAGGGCCATGGCCTGCCGTTCGCCGGTCACAAGGATAATCACGCCGGGCTGATGAACCCGACCCAGATGGCGGCCTTCCGCGATGCGATGGGGGTTGCCGAAGGTCGCGAATGGGAGCCGCTGGACGGGATCAGCGACAATCGCCGCCCGGCGGTCGAGGCGGTGCTGGAGCGGACCCGAATTGCCCGCGACAAGCGCCCGCGGGCGTTCGGCAAAATCGCCGTTACCGCGATCCCCGCGCCGGCCGGCGAGAAGCAGGCCACCCAGGCGGCGTTCGGCCGGATCCTGCTCGACCTCGCCAAGTCGGGCGAGCCGCTCGCCGACCGCATCGTCACCACTTCGCCCGACGTCACCGTTTCGACCAACCTCGGCGGCTGGGTCAACCAGCGCGGCCTGTTTCGGCGCGATGGAATAAGTGACATTTTTGCTGTCGAAAAGATTGCTTCAGCACAAAAATGGTCATCTACAAACAAAGGCCAGCACATCGAGCTCGGGATCGCCGAGAATAATCTTTTCCTGATGCTGGCCGCGTTGGGGCTGTCCGGCGATATGTTCGGGCAGCGGTTGCTGCCGATCGGGACGCTCTACGATCCGTTCATCGCCCGCGGCCTCGATGCGCTGAACTACGCCTGCTACCAGGACGCCCGCTTCATCCTCGTCGCCACCCCGAGCGGCATCACGCTGGGGCCCGAGGGCGGCGCCCACCAGTCGATCAACCCGCCACTGATCGCGCTCGGCCAGCCGGGTTTGCGCCATTACGAGCCGGCCTTCGCCGACGAGCTGGCGACGATGATGGCGGAGGCGTTCCGGCTGATCGACGATCCGGACGGTGAATCCACTTATTTCCGGCTGTCGACACGGGCGATCGCCCAGGTAGAGCGCAACGACGACGAATGGCGCGCGGGCGCGCTGCAGGGCGGCTACTGGCTGCACGCTCCCAATGCCGGAGCCGAAGCGGCGATCGTCGCCATGGGGGCGGTGATGCCCGAGGCCATCGCCGCCTGGGAGGAGCTGCGCGGCGATCTGCCTGGCCTCGGCCTGCTCGCTGTAACCTCGCCCGACCTGCTGCATCGCGGCTGGACCGCGGCCCAGGCGGCGCGCTGGCAGGGCCATCGCCAGCCGAGCCACGTCGAACGGCTTTTGTCGGTGCTCGCGCCCGGCGCCGGCCTCGTCACCATCGCCGATGCCGCGCCGGCCTCGCTGTCCTGGCTCGGCGGAGTGCTCGGCCAGTGCATCGCGCCGCTCGGAGTAGAACGCTTCGGCCAGACTGGAAATCTCGCCGACCTCTACGCCGCCTATCGGCTCGACGGGGAGGCGATCACCCAAGCCGTCGCCGAACTATTGCTCCAAAATGGATGAGTAAACGGATGCTTTAGCCTGATGGCCGCGTATAACTCCTATCGGGGGGTATGCTGGTGGACCATGATTTTTCTGGTGCCTCGACGCCAGGCCGCGAGACTCCATCCTTTGTGCGCCCGGCCTGTGCCGCAGCGCCCGCCCCGCGCCGCTCGATCCGGCGCGACGCGCCGCCCCTTCTCAAGGCAACCGACGATGTCCTCATGCTGCGCCTCGCGGAGGAGCTCGAATATGTCCGCCGCGCGCTCGATTCGATGGGCGACGCGCTGTCGGTCGAGCCGATCCTGATTGCCCGTCACGCCATGTCGCTGCAATCGTTCGATGTCATCGGCCAGTTGCTGGGTCATCTCGTGACCGTGGTCCGGTCGAGTGACCGTGCCGAGGCGGTCAATCGCATCGGTATGGCGGAACTGAAGGCTCGCCTCACCCGCGGCACCATCGCCTGAGCGCTTGGCAAGGCGGCCGCCGGTCGCCTAAGGCTCATTGCATGCCCGGACGGTTTTTCGAGGAGTGGCGGGTCGGCGACCGAATCGACCATGCGGTCCGCCGCACCGTGACCGAAACCGACAACGTCCTGATTTCAACGCTGACCCACAATCCGCAACCGATGCACCTCGACCATGACGTCGCCGCGCAATCGGAATTCGGCCGGCCGCTGGTCAACTCGATCTACACCTTCGGGCTGATGGTCGGGGTTAGCGTCGCCGATACGACGCTCGGCACGCTGGTCGCCAACCTCGGCTACGACAAGCTGGTGTTTCCGAACCCGGTCTTCACCGGCGACACGCTCCGCTCCGAAAGCGAGTGCATCGCCGTTCGGGAAAGCAAGTCGCGGCCGAACGCCGGAATCGTCACTTGGGCGCACCGCTCATTTAACCAAAAGGGTGATCTGGTGTGCGAGTGCACGCGGACGGCGCTGCTTCTGAAAAAGCCGAAATGACCGGCGAACCGCGCAGCTGGCTGTTCGTCCCCGCCGACAGCGAGAAGAAAATCGCGAAAGCGGTCGACGGCGACGCCGACGCGCTGATTTTCGATCTCGAGGACAGCGTCGCTCCGGCGAGGAAGGCGCTGGCGCGCGATATTCTCAAGGGCCTCGCCGAGCGCTCCGGCGGGCCGCGGTGGTGGGTTCGGATCAATCCGATCGGAAGCGAAAATCACAAGGACGATCTCGACCTGATCGGCAAGGCCGACGTCCACGGCATCGTCCTGCCGAAGGCGGAAGGCGGCGGGGATATCGTCCAGCTGGCGCACCGCACCGGCAACATCCCGATCCACGCGATCGTCACTGAAACCCCGGCGAGCCTGTTCGGGATGCTGTCCTATCGCGACCCCAAGTCGCCGCTGGTGGCAATGAGCTGGGGCGCGGAGGATTTGTCGTCGGCGCTCGGCGCTTCGTCCAAGTTGGATGGAGACGGCGAACTTGCCTTCACCTACCAGCTGGCCCGCTCGCTGTGCCTGGCCGGAGCGGTCGCGGCGGGAGTGCAACCGGTCGACGGAGTCTTCGCCGATATCCACGACGACGACGGCTTGCGCCGCGAAGCCGAAGCGGCGCGGCGCGAGGGTTTCACCGGCAAGCTGGCGATCCACCCGGCGCAGGTGGCAATCATCAATAGCGCCTTCACCCCTTCGGACGCCGAGATTGCCCACGCCCGGGCGATCGTCGAGGCATTCGATGCACAGCCCGACGCCGGCGTGCTTGCTGTCGGCGACAGAATGGTCGACCGGCCGCATCTGGTGCAGGCGCGGCGGGTGCTCGCGCGGGCGGAAAGTGGAGATTGATATGGTAACGACAGCCAAGGCGTGGGGGCTTGAGGCGGCGGCACAGCCGCTGAAGCCGATGACTGTGCCGCGCCGCGAGCTTCGTGCCGAGGACGTGGCGATCCGCATCAGCCACTGCGGCATCTGTCACTCCGACGTGCATTTCGCCAACAACGACTGGGGCATGAGCCTCTACCCGATGGTGCCGGGCCATGAAATCGTCGGCACCGTCACCGGCGTCGGTTCAGCGGTCAGCCGCTACAAGGTCGGCGACCGGGTAGCCGTCGGCTGCCTGGTCGACTCCTGTCGGTCCTGCGAACAGTGCAACTCCGGCCATGAGCAATTCTGCGACCAAATGCCCACCTTCACCTACAGCGGCCAGGATCGCCAGACCGGTGAGCTGACCTTCGGCGGCTACTCCGACCATGTCGTCGTTCGCGAGGAATTCGTCTGCAGCATGCCGGAGGGCCTAGATTCCGCCGCAGCCGCACCGCTGCTGTGCGCCGGGATCACGACCTATTCGCCGCTGCGGCGCTTCAACGTCGGGCCAGGGCAAGAGGTCGCCGTCGCCGGGCTCGGCGGCCTCGGCCATATGGGAGTCAAGTTCGCGCGGGCGATGGGCGCACATGTGACCATGATCACGACCTCGCCCGAGAAGGGCGAGGACGCGCGCGCGCTCGGCGCGCATGATGTGCTGCTGTCCACGGACGCGGAGGCAATGGCGTCGGCGGCGAACCGGTTCGACTTCATTCTCAACACGATTCCGGTCACCCACGACGTCGGCCCCTACCTCAATCTTCTCAAGGCGAGTGGAACGATGGTCATCGTCGGCGCGATCGACGAGCTTCCCGGCCTGCACGGCGGCGCTCTGGTGATGCGCAACCGGGTGGTCGCCGGCTCGCTGATCGGCGGCCTTCCCGAAACTCAAGAGATGCTCGATTTTTGCGGCGAGCACGGCATCGTCGCCGATGTCGAGGTCATTCCCATCGACCAGGTCAACCAGGCCTGGGAGCGGATGCAGAAGGGCGACGTGCGCTACCGCTTCGTGATCGACACCAGCAGTCTCGCCGGAGCCACATGAGCGCGGCGATCCACCCGGTCCCCGACGATTTCGAGGCTGAGATCGGCCCGAAGGAGCTGGCCGAACTTCATCGGCGGGCGGGCGAGGAAGCGGATTCCTTCTGGCTCGAACAGGCGCGGCGGCTCGATTGGCAACGCTTCCCAAAGCAGGCCGGTGACTGGTCGTTCGACGAAGCGGATTTCGGCATCCGCTGGTACGCCGACGGCGAGCTCAACCTGTCGGTCAACTGCCTCGACCGGCACCTCGATCGGCACGGCGAGCGGACGGCGGTCATCTTCGAGGCCGACGAGCCCGGCAAGGGTCGCGCCGTCACCTATCGCGAGCTGCACGAAGAGACCTGCCGGATGGCGAACCTGCTGAAAGCGCGAGGCATCGGCCGCGGCGACCGGGTGATGCTGTACATGCCGATGATCCCCGAGGCGGCGGCGGCGATGCTCGCCTGCGCGCGGATCGGCGCGGTCCATTCGGTGGTGTTCGGCGGCTTCTCGCCGGACAGCCTCGCCGGCCGGATCGCCGACTGCGACGCCAAGGCCGTGATTACCGCCGACGAGGGCCTGCGCGGCGGCAAGACCATCCCGCTCAAGGCCAATGTCGATACCGCACTTGCCAGGCGCGACGTGGCGACCGTCATCGTCGTCGAGCGGACCGGCGCCGAAGTGCCGATGAAGCCGGGCCGCGACCTGTCCTGGTCGAAGCTTCGCGACGGTCTGTCGACTAGCTGCGAGCCCGAGACGATGGCCGCCGAAGACCCGCTGTTCATCCTCTACACCTCCGGGTCGACCGGCAAGCCCAAGGGCGTGGTCCACACCACCGGCGGCTATGCGGTGTGGGCGGCGGCGACCTTCGACTGGATATTCGGGGCCCGCGAAGACGATATTTTCTGGTGCACCGCCGATGTCGGCTGGATCACCGGCCACAGTTACGTCGTCTATGGGCCGCTGATGAATTGCGCGACCAGCGTGATGTTCGACGGCGTCCCCAATTACCCCGACTTCGGCCGTTTCTGGGAAACCGTCGATCGTCTCGGAGTCACCATCTTCTACACCGCGCCGACCGCCATCCGGGCGTTGATGCGCGAGGGCGACGAACCGGTGACGCGCCATAGCCGCAAGTCGCTGCGGCTGCTCGGCACGGTCGGCGAGCCGATCAACCCCGAAGCCTGGGACTGGTATTGGCGAGTGGTCGGCAACGGCCGCTGCCCGGTGGTCGATACCTGGTGGCAGACCGAGACCGGCGGGATAATGATCGCCCCCTTCCCCGGCGCGACCGCGATGAAGCCCGGATCGGCGACCAGGCCGCTGCCCGGCATCGCGCCGCTGCTGGTCGATGCGGACGGCGCGGAGCTGGAAGGCGCATCCAGCGGCAACCTCTGCATCGCAGCATCCTGGCCGGGGCAGATGCGCACCGTGTGGGGCGATCACGACCGCTTTTTCGAGACCTATTTCACCACCTATCCCGGGCGCTATTTCACCGGCGACGGGTGCCGCCGCGACGAAGATGATTATTACTGGATCACCGGCCGGGTCGACGATGTGATCAATGTCTCCGGCCACCGCATCGGCACCGCCGAGGTGGAAAGCGCGCTGGTCGCCCACGGCAAGGTCGCCGAAGCGGCAATCGTCGCCAGGCCTCACGACATCAAGGGCCAGGCGATCTACGCTTTCGTCACCTTGAACGCCGGCGAGGAAGGCAGCGACGAGCTGCGCCTCGAACTGAACCAGCAAGTCCGCAAGGACATCGGGGCACTGGCTGCGCCCGAGAAGATTCAATTCGCCCCGGCCCTGCCCAAGACCCGGTCGGGCAAGATCATGCGCCGCATCCTCCGCAAGATCGCCGAAGGGGAGACCGAGGGCTTTGGCGACACCTCCACCCTGGCAGATCCCGCAGTGGTCGACGCATTGGTGAGCGGGCGCCAGTAGCGCTTCCAATGTCTGCTTTGGGTGGAAAGCGGACATTATGCAGGTCTGCCGGTTGTTGGCGGCCGTTCTGAGATCTCTCGGCTTGCGAGCGCTTCAGACAACCGGTGTTGTGTGTTAGTTTCGCGGCGATGAGTACTAAGCCGTTCTTGCTCTGCTGCGTTCTGCTTATGGCGAGCCTCTCCGCCGCGGCGGCAGAGGCACCAACGACATGGGGACTTTCCGATCCAGAGCGGATGCATCGCTTGATTGAGCAGCGACTGCGCCAAACAGGAGCGCCCGGGGCAACATGGACTGCGGTTCAGGATGGTACGCTTGCTTTCAGCGGAGCCACGGGGTTGGCAGATCCAGATTCAGGCAAGCCGTTTACCTCGTCTACGCCCACAGAGATCGGCTCGATTTCGAAGCCGTTCACGGCTGTCGCGGTCATGCAACTCGTCGACGCCGGCGCAGTCGAGCTCGATGCACCTGTCATCCGGTATCTTCCGAAGTTCAAGCTTGCCGACACAAATGCTGCCCAACAGATAACCGTCCGGCAACTGCTCTCGCACACCAGCGGCATCAGCACGCTTGCAGGTAACCTCACTCAAGGTGATGTCGACCGGTCCGCTCAAGCGCTGCAGGGTCGAGTCCGCTTTCTGGCGGAAGTTCGGCCGACATCTCGGCCCGGAGACAGATGGCAGTACTCGAATGCGAATTATCAGATTCTCGGAGCGCTGATCGAGGAGATCAGCGGAATGGAGTATGCGCAATACGTGGAGCGCAACATTCTACGGCCGCTCGGAATGGCTGACAGCTATGTGGTCGCTCCACCCAACGATGCGCGTGCTGCGATTGGGCATCGGCCGTGGTTCGGTCAATGGCGGCCGGTGAGGAGCTC
>CAYUWJ010000165.1:0-3714 GCA_964448315.1 uncultured Sphingomonas sp.
GGCCAGCGCCTGGTGGACCTCGGCCATGTCGGACAGCATCATCTTCTCGCCGGGCTCTCCCTCCTTTTCGATCGAGAGGTAATAGAGGCCGAGCACCATGTCCTGCGACGGGACGATGATCGGCTTGCCGTTGGCCGGCGAGAGAATGTTGTTGGTCGACATCATCAGCACGCGGGCTTCGAGCTGCGCCTCGAGGCTCAGCGGCACGTGGACGGCCATCTGGTCGCCGTCGAAGTCGGCGTTGAACGCGGCGCAGACCAGCGGGTGAAGCTGGATCGCCTTGCCCTCGATCAGCACAGGCTCGAACGCCTGGATGCCGAGACGGTGGAGGGTCGGCGCGCGATTGAGCAGCACCGGATGTTCGCGGATCACCTCGTCGAGGATGTCCCAGACTTCCTTGCGCTCTTTTTCGACCCACTTCTTGGCCTGCTTGAGAGTCATCGACAGACCCTTGGCGTCGAGGCGCGAGTAGATGAACGGCTTGAACAGCTCGAGCGCCATCTTCTTCGGCAGCCCGCACTGGTGGAGCTTCAATTCGGGACCGGTGACGATCACCGAGCGGCCCGAATAGTCGACTCGCTTGCCGAGCAGATTCTGGCGGAAGCGGCCCTGCTTGCCCTTGAGCATGTCGGACAAAGACTTCAGTGGGCGCTTGTTGGCGCCGGTGATGGTGCGGCCGCGGCGGCCGTTGTCGAACAACGCGTCGACCGCTTCCTGGAGCATGCGCTTTTCGTTGCGGACGATGATGTCCGGCGCGCGCAGCTCCATCAGCCGCTTCAGGCGGTTGTTGCGGTTGATCACCCGGCGATAGAGGTCGTTGAGGTCGGACGTGGCGAAGCGGCCGCCGTCCAGCGGCACCAGCGGGCGCAGCTCGGGCGGGATCACCGGCACCACCTCGAGGATCATCCATTCGGGCTTGTTGCCGGACTCAAGGAAGCTCTCGACGACCTTGAGGCGCTTGATGATCTTCTTCGGCTTCAATTCCGACTTGGTCTCGGACAGCTCCTTGAGCAGAGTCGCCTTCTCGCCCTCGAGGTCGAGGTCGATCAGCATGTGACGAACCGCTTCGGCGCCGATCCCGGCGGAGAAAGCGTCCTCGCCATATTCGTCCTGCGCCTCGAGCAGCTCGTCCTCGGTCAGCAGCTGAAATTTCTCGAGCGGGGTCAGGCCCGGCTCGATGACGACATAGCTTTCGAAATAGAGGATCCGCTCGAGCTGCTTCAATTGCATGTCGAGCAGCAGGCCGATGCGGCTCGGCAGGCTCTTCAAGAACCAGATGTGGGCGACCGGCGCGGCCAGCTCGATATGGCCCATGCGCTCGCGGCGGACCTTGGAGACGGTGACCTCGACTCCGCATTTTTCGCAGACGATGCCCTTGTATTTCATCCGCTTATACTTGCCGCACAGGCACTCATAATCCTTGATCGGACCGAAAATGCGGGCGCAGAACAGGCCGTCCCGCTCCGGCTTGAAGGTGCGGTAGTTGATGGTCTCGGGCTTCTTGATCTCGCCGAACGACCAGCTGCGGATCTTGTCCGGCGAGGCGATGCCGATGCGAATCTGGTCGAACGTCTCCGGCTTGGCGACGGGATTGGCGAAATTGGTCAGCTCGTTCATCTGTTCTTCTCTTCCTTTATCTCCTCACCCCTTCAGGGGAGAGGAAGAGCCGCCGGAGGCGGCGAAGGAGAGGGGGAGTCACAAGCGACTCTGCCCCTTTCCCCGACCCTCTCCCCCGAAGGGGAAAGGGAGATCATTCACTCCGCGGCCAGCGCCGGCACGCCGTCGTCGTCGCGCTCGATGGTGTCGAGCTCGACGTTGAGGCCGAGGCTGCGCATTTCCTTGACCAGCACGTTGAAGCTTTCGGGGATTCCGGCCTCGAACGTGTCGTCGCCCTTGACGATCGCCTCATAGACCTTGGTCCGGCCGATGACGTCGTCCGACTTCACCGTCAGCATTTCCTGCAGCGTGTAGGCGGCGCCATAGGCCTGCAGCGCCCAGACCTCCATTTCCCCGAACCGCTGGCCACCGAACTGCGCCTTGCCGCCCAGCGGCTGCTGGGTGACGAGGCTGTAGGGGCCGATCGAGCGCGCGTGGATCTTGTCGTCGACGAGATGGTGCAGCTTGAGCATGTAGATGTAGCCGACGGTCACCTTGCGATCGAATGGAGTGCCGGTGCGGCCGTCGAACAGCTCCACCTGGCCGGAACGGTCGAGCCCGGCTTTCTCGAGCATGTCCGAAACGTCCGCCTCGCGGGCGCCGTCGAACACCGGAGTGCCCATCGGGATGCCGCCGGTGAGATTGGCGGCAAGCTCCATCACCGCATTGTCGTCGCGGCCGGCGATATCGGCGTGATAATGCTCGCCGTAAATGTCCTTGAGCTTGTCGCGGATCTGCTTGACGTCCTTGCCGGCAAACTCCTTGCCGCGCTCGTAGATATCCTCGAGCATCTGCTGAATCTGCTGGCCGAGGCCGCGGGCGGCCCAGCCGAGGTGGGTCTCGAAAATCTGGCCGACATTCATCCGTGACGGCACGCCGAGCGGGTTCAAAAGGATGTCGACCGGAGTCCCGTCCTCGAGGAACGGCATGTCCTCATCGGGCAGGATGCGGCTGATGACGCCCTTGTTGCCGTGGCGGCCGGCCATTTTGTCGCCCGTCTGAAGCTTGCGCTTCACGGCGACGAACACCTTGACCATCTTGAGCACGCCGGGCGGCAGCTCGTCGCCGCGCTCGAGCTTTTCGACCCGGTCCTCGAGCCGCTTGACGATGACGTCGATCGCCGCGTCATACTGGGCCTTGAGGGCTTCGATGTTGCTTTGGCGCTTGTCGTCCTTGACGGCGATCTTCCACCAGTCGTGGAGAGCGACGCCGTCGAGCAGGTCCGAGTCGATCGTGCTGCCCTTCTTGACGCCCTTGGGAGTCGCGGTCGCGACCTGCTTGAGCAGCATTTCCTTGAGGCGCGCGAAGGTCGCGCGATTGAGAATTCCGCGTTCGTCGTCGGCGTCCTTCTTGAGCCGCTCCTTCTCCTCGGTCTGGATGGCGCGGGTGCGGTCGTCGATGTCGATTCCGTGGCGGTTGAACACGCGCACCTCGACGACCGTGCCGGTGACGCCCGGAGGCAGCTTCAGCGATGTGTCGCGAACGTCGGACGCTTTCTCGCCGAAGATCGCCCGGAGCAATTTCTCCTCCGGAGTCATCGGGCTTTCGCCCTTGGGCGTGATCTTGCCGCAAAGAATGTCGCCCGGCTCGACCTCGGCGCCGATGTAGACGATGCCCGCCTCGTCGAGGTTGCGAAGCGCTTCCTCGCCGACGTTGGGAATATCGCGGGTGATGTCTTCGGGGCCCAGCTTGGTGTCGCGGGCCATCACCTCGAATTCCTCGATGTGGATCGAGGTGAAGACGTCGTCCTTGACGATCCGCTCGGAGAGCAGGATCGAATCCTCGTAATTATAGCCGTTCCACGGCATGAACGCGACCAGGATATTCCGGCCGAGCGCAAGCTCGCCATATTCGGTCGACGGGCCGTCGGCGATGAAGTCGCCGGCTTCGACCGTCTCGCCGACCTTCACCAACGGCCGCTGATTGATGCAGGTATTCTGGTTCGAGCGCTGGAATTTCATCAGCGTGTAGATGTCGACGCCCGACTCGCCGGGCTTGAGCGAGCCGGTGGCGCGGATGACGATCCGGGCGGCATCGACCTGATCGACGATGCCCGAC
>CAYUWJ010000166.1:0-8760 GCA_964448315.1 uncultured Sphingomonas sp.
CGAGATTTGCGCAAGATCGACCTTTTGCGACCGCGCCAGACTGAGCAGCAGGTCGAGCGGCCCCTCCCAGCCATCGATGCTGAGGGTCAGCTCGTCGGCGGGGCGAAGCGGAGGTTCGAAAGGCTCGTCCACGGACATGACTCTACCTAACCGTTCGGGCCGAGCCTGTCGAAGCCCTGCCACTCTTTCACTGGCCAAGCTCAAGGCGAACGGCAGTCGGGATCATACCAGCGCCAGCAGCGCGTCGCGCTTGGCGGCGGCTTCGGCGAAGTCGGGTCCGTCGTCCTCGACGAGCACGCTGGCCATCGCCCGCGCCAGCCGCGCCTCGCCTTCGACGCTCATCTTCGGCACCGCTCCGGCGACTGCGATCATCTCGGCCATGTCGCCCGAGCAATGCAGCGCGACATCGCAGCCGGCGGCGACCACGCCTGCGGCGCGTTCCCCGAACCCGCCGCTCAGCGCCTGCATGCCGAGGTCGTCGCTCATCAGCCAGCCGTCGAAGCCGATCCGGCCGCGAATGATCTCGCCGATGATCGTCGGCGACAGGCTTGCCGGCCGCTCAGCGTCCCAGGCGGTGTAGACGACATGGGCGGTCATCCCCATCGCCGCGGCGCGAAGCCGCTCGAACGGCTCGAGGTCGCTTTCCAGTTCTTCGGCGCTGTCCGCCACGACCGGCAGTTCGACATGGCTGTCGGCCAGCGCCCGGCCATGCCCGGGCATATGCTTGATCACCCCGACCACGCCCGCCGATGCCATGCCGTCGAGGATCGCCCGGCCCAATGCGGCGACCTGCATCGGCTCCGAGCCCAACGCACGATCGCCGATGATGTCGTGCGCGCCTTCGCACCGCACGTCGAGCAAGGGCAGGCAGTTGATGTTGATGCCGGCCGACTTGAGCGTCAGCGCAATCGCCCGGGCGTTCGACCGCGCCGCCTCGATCGCCGACGACGGCGCGGCCCGGTACAAGCGCGCGAATGCTTCGCCGGCGGGGAAGGCCGGCCATTCCGGAGGCTGCATCCGCGCCACCCGGCCACCTTCCTGATCGATCAAAATCGGCACGTCGGCGCGGCCCGCCACGTCGCGCAGCGCATCGGTCAGCCGCACAAGCTGGTCGCGGCTTTGGCAATTGCGCTTGAACAGGATGAAGCCGGCGGCGGCGGCGTCGCGGAAGAAACCGCGTTCGTCGTCGGTGAGGTCGGGACCGGAAAGGCCGTAGATTGCCGCCTGCAACGCTTCAGCCCCTAGTTCGCAATGAAGCAGCTTTCGCCCGCCACCTTGAGCGCCTGGCAGACCCGGCGCGCTTCGTCGGGCGAAGCGGCGCCGGCGCGCAATCGGTAGCCGCCGGAATAGGGAATGATGATCTTGGTCATGCCCGACAGCATCGCAAAGCGCGCCGACAGCGCATCCCACGCCCGCTGCGATTGCGCCGCGGTGCGGAAGGCGCCAAGCTGGATGACGCTTCCCGAGCCTCCCGCCCGCGGCTCGGCAGCGGCAACGGGCGCACTGGGTTCCGCGACCGGCTCGCGAGTCTCGTTGGGCGGCAAGCTCCTCGATACCGGCGGCTCCGGCCTGGCGATCGCCTCCTCGGGCATGGCTTCCATGTCCAGCCGCGCGTCGACGTCCTCGCCGGCACTGGTCTCGAAGGCGGTCTCGCTCTCGCCGGCGACATCGAGCCCGCCCGGGTTTTCGGGTCGCACCTTGTACGGGCTCGGCTCCGCGCGGATCAGTTGCGGCGCGCCGCCGGCATTCTGCCGGCCAAGCCAGTAAAAGCTCGCCGCCACCAGCACGCCCGCCAGCAGGACGACGACCAGCGCCGCGAGCATCTTGCGCGCCGAGACGCCAGGTGGCCCATCCTCATCGTCGACCGCCTCGAGCCAAGGCAGCTGCTCGTCATAATCCGATCGGCTGTCGCTCATCACGCGGCGGGCTGGTCGAGGACGACGCAGCTCTGACCGATCCGCCGCATCCACTGGCAGAGTACTGCCGAATGCGCTT
This sequence comes from uncultured Sphingomonas sp., assembly GCA_964448315.1. Classification (GTDB taxonomy): domain Bacteria; phylum Pseudomonadota; class Alphaproteobacteria; order Sphingomonadales; family Sphingomonadaceae; genus Sphingomicrobium. Next base: position 1,996 of record CAYUWJ010000166.1, read on the forward strand.
GCGACGTGGTTCCGACCTGAATCCGGTAATAGGTCCGCCCGTCCCGGCGCGACGGAGCCGGAACCACTACCGCCGGCAAGCCGCCGAAGCCAGGATAGATTCGCGCCGTATGGACCCAGCCGCGCTTCGCGGAGTGGCGCGTGTCGAACGCGCCGATTCGAATCAACCGCCCGGCGGCGCCGTCGACCTGCCGTGCGGGCCAGCGTTCGAGGGTGCCCGAAGCGGGGGCTGCCTTGGGCGGCTGTGACGGGCCGGCGGTGCGCGCGGGCTCGCGCAAGCGCGCGCGCTTCGGCGCTGCCCTGGTCGCAGTCGGGGCGGCCGCAACCGGGACCGGCGGCGGCGCGGCAACGGGCTCGACCCGCGGCATCGGCGCGGGTCTGACCTCCGGCGTGGCGTTGAGGGGCTCGGGCAGGCTGATCGTCGCGCTCGGCCGGGCGATTCCGGCGTCGCGGGCCGTATCGCCGTCGCCGCCGGGCGCGGTCGAGCCCAGCCAAAAGGACGTGGCCGCAACCAGCGCTGTTGCCATCCCGCCCCACAGCAGGAGCGGCATCCGCTCGCCGCGCGGCGCGACCCTGGTGTCGGTGAGCCACGGCAGACGGTCGACATCCGGCGCGGCGGGTGCGTGGGCCATAGTGTTCAGCGCATTTCCTCGGTCGCGGCGACCCCCATCAGTGCGAGTCCGCTGTGGATAACCTGCCCGATGGCGACCGCCAGTTCCAGCCGCGATCGAGAAAGTTGTGGATTATTTTCAACGAGGAAGCGGCGATCGGGATCGTCGTTCCCGCGATGCCACAGCGCGTGGAAGGCGGCTGCCAGATCGTAAAGGTAGAAGGCGATCCGGTGCGGCTCGTGGCTCGTCGCGGCCGCTTCCAGAGCGCGCGGATATTGCGCCGCCTGGCGGACAAGGCCCAGCTCCTCCTCGTCGAGCAGCGTCAGGTCCGCGGCGGAATCGAGGTCGATGCCCGCCTCGGCCGCCTTGCGCATCAGCGACGAGATGCGGGCATGGGCATACTGAACATAAAAGACCGGATTGTCCTTCGACGCCTCGACCACTTTCGAAAAATCGAATTCAAGCGGCGCATCGGCGCGGCGGGTCAGCATGATGAAGCGCACGACATCCTTGCCGACTTCGTTCACCACATCGGCGAGCGTGACGAAGCTGCCCGATCGCTTCGACATCTTCACCGGCTCGCCGGCGCGCAGCAATTTGACCATCTGGACGATTTTGACGTCGAGATCGACGCGGCCGTCGGTCAGCGCCGTCACCGCCGCCTGGACCCGCTTGACGGTGCCGGCATGGTCGGCGCCCCAGATGTTGACCAGATGGTCGGCGTCCTGAGTCTTTTGCAGATGATAGGCGGCGTCGGACCCGAAATAGGTCCAGCTGCCGTCCGATTTCTTCAGCGGCCGGTCCTGGTCGTCGCCGAACCGGGTCGAACGGAACAGGGTCAGCTCGACCGGCTCCCAGTCATCGGGCGCCTCGCCCTTGGGGGCCTCGAGCTCGCCCTCATAAACCAGGCCCTTGGCGCGAAGCGTTTCCAGCGCCCGTGTCGCCGCGCCCGACGCTTGCAGCTCGGCCTCCGAGGCGAAACGGTCGTGATGGATGCCGAGCAGCGCGAGATCGGCGCGGATCAGCGCGAGCATCGCCGCCACCGTGCGGGTCTTGAACAAATCGAGCCATTCGCTTTCGGGCGCATCGGCGTAACTCTTGCCATATTCGGCGGCGAGCGCCTGCCCGACCGGCACGAGATAGTCGCCCGGATATAGTCCCTCCGGGATTTCCCCGATGTCTTCGCCCAGCGCCTCGCGATAGCGCAGGTGCGCCGACCGGGCGAGCGTATCGACCTGGCTCCCGGCGTCGTTGACATAATATTCGCGCACCACCGCGAAGCCCGCCGCCTCGAGCAGATTGGCGAGGCTGTCGCCGACCACCGCGCCGCGGCAATGGCCCATGTGCATCGGCCCGGTCGGGTTGGCCGAGACAAATTCGACATTGACCCGCTCGCCGCCGCCGATGGTCGAGCGGCCGTAGGCGTCGCCCGCGGCGATTATGGTCTTGAGCTCGTCGCGCCAGGCATCGGGCGACAGGCGAAGGTTGATGAAGCCGGGTCCGGCCACCTCGACCGAGACCACCCTCGGCAATGCCTCGAGCTTCGGCGCGATCAGCCCCGCCAGCGCGCGGGGATTGGTGCCTGCGCTCTTGGCCAGCACCATCGCCGCGTTGGTCGCAAGGTCGCCGTGCGCCGCATCGCGCGGCGGCTCGACCGCGACCGCGCGGCGGGAAAGACCGGGCGGCAGCGCGCCTTCGGCTTCAAGCGCGTCGAGCACGCCATCGAGCAGCGCGGCATAATGGGCGTAAAGCGACATTCCGCGCCCCTAGCGCAGCACCGCAGGTGCGTCATCACCGCAGGCGTAAAACATCTAAAACCGGTCCGGCAGATCGACCGGACCGACCAGCTCCTGGTGTCGAGCGATCGCGAAGCGGTCGGTCATTCCGGCGATAAAGTCGCCGATCCCTCGCAGTCGCTGCGTCTCGTCGCCGTCGCTCCGCCAGTCTTCGGGCAGCAGCGTGCGGTCGGCGCGATAGGCGGCGGCGAGGTTGGCGACGACCCGCTCCGCCTCGCTTCGGATCGCCTGCAGCTCGGGAGAATCGTAGAGCCTATCGTATAAATGCCGCTTGAGCGCCCGCTCCTCCTCGGCAAGCCCGGCCGAAAAACCGACCAGTGACCGACCAGCCGCCCGGACCTCGTCGACCGTCTCGACGCCACACTCGGCGACTCGCCGCCTGGTCTCGACGACGACGTCGCCGACCATCGTCCCGATCAAATCGCGGACCAGCGCCCGCTGCCTTCTTTCGAGCGAAATATCCGGATGACGCTCGCCGATCGCCGCCCAGTGGCGCGCGGCGAGCGGAATCGCGACCAGCGCGTCGAGGTCGACGATGCCGGCGCGCAATCCGTCGTCGATGTCGTGATTGTCGTAAGCGATGTCGTCGGCGATGGCGGCGACCTGCGCCTCCAGCCCCGGCCAGCTGCCCAGCTCGAGGTCGAACCCGGCGTTGGCCTCGGCGAGCGCCCAGGGCGGATCGGCCACCGGGCCGTTATGCTTGGCAAGCCCCTCCAGCGCTTCCCAGCTGAGGTTGAGCCCGTCGAAGCCCGGGTAAGGCGCCTCCAGCCGCGTGACGAGGCGAATGCTGTGAGCATTATGGTCGAAGCCGCCGGCATCGGCGAGCGCGGCGCTCAGCGCATCCTCGCCGGCATGGCCGAACGGCGGATGGCCGAGATCGTGGGCGAGGCACAAGGCCTCGGTCAGATCCTCGTTGAGGCCCAAAGCCCGGGCGATCGTCCGGCCGATCTGCGCGACCTCGATGCTGTGCGTAAGCCGGACGCGATAATGATCGCCGTCGGGCGCGACGAACACCTGCGTCTTGTGGCGAAGCCGCCGGAAGGCGATCGAATGGACGATCCGGTCGCGGTCGCGCTGGAAGATGTCGCGCGGGCCGCGCGGAGCGGCGTCGATCTCGTCGAAGGCCCTGCCCCGCGATCTGGAAGGATGCGCGGCAAGGCTTGGAACAAGGCTCATTCGGTGGCGATTTTCCTGACCGTCTGCCCGGCTGGGCTGGTCCACTTAAAGGCGGGGATGCGGACAGTTGCAAGGTCCTTCTCGAAGATGCCCGCTTCCTCGGCGTTGCGGAACGGGCCGATCAGCAGCCGCGCCCGGCTCGGCTCGACCGCGACATAGCCGGCGATGTCCCTGAACAGCTGGCGCTCGCGCGCCTTGATCCGCTGAAATTCCTGCGGCAGCGAATCGGCATTGGTGCCGCTCGCAAGCTGCAGCCACAGCCTGCTCGGCGCAATCGCCGCCTGCGAGGCCGCTGCCGCTTGCGCCTGGCGAGCGGCAGAGCCGGTCTCGACCCTCGCCCGCGGTGCCGGCGGAGGTGCCGCCACTGTCGCCGGCGATTGACGCGCCAGCAATTGATCGATCGAGCTTAAACGGTCGCCGGCCGAAGGTGAAGGCGACGAATAGGCCATCTGCTGGCCGGAAGACCCCGGAAAGATGCCGAGATGCACCGCCGCCGCCTTCTGGTCGGAGCGCAACGTCGACAGCCGCTTCAGGAACGGATCCATCTGATAGATGGCGCCCGGCATTGCCGCCTGGATCGCCACTCGCGCGCCCGCCACGTCCCCGGTCAGCGCCAGGATCAGCGCCCGGCAACGCGCCGCGGCGGCATCGCCCTTGGCCATCAGCGGCGCCAGCAGGCCGATCGCCTCGGTCTTGTTGCCGGTGATGGCGAGACTGAGGGACAGACGGCGCCGCGCCTCCTCATGGTCCGGCCCGGCCATCGCCGCGCGATAGTCGCGTTGCGCCTGGGCGTGCTGACCGAGCAGATCATAGGCGAGGCCGCGTTCGGCGCCGAGCATCATCGGGGTTGCGCCAAGCTGGCCGGCGCGAGCGAAATATTGCAGCCCTCCGGCCGGATTGCCTTCGTGGACGAGCGCCGCGCCCATGCCGATCTGCGGCAGTGGACTTTCCCCCCAGACTTCCTCGGCGCGGCCGAAAAAGCCCGCCGCGGCCTGAGTGTCGCCCAGCGCCAGCGCCGCCTTGCCGGCGCCGATCAGCGCGTAGAAATCCTGCGGCTCGGTCGCCAGCTGCTTGATGTTGCGAGCCAGCGCATCCGCGGGATTCTCGGCGATATGCCCGACCGCGACCTGCGCCTCGGCGCGCACCGGAAACGCCGCCATCGCGATGCCGACGACGCCAAGGAACAGGGCCGCGCCCTGCACGCGGCTGATTGTCTTTCTGGCCATTGCCCTCCCCATGCCCGAGGGAAGCTTGCCCAAAGCTTTACGCGAAGCCCCCGAGCGGCAAGCCGTGCACCGCCGGCGACGAGCAGGCAAAGCGGCGGAGGCGCTACTGATTGTTCTGCCGGTTGAGGACGCGCGGAATGTCGATCGGCTCGCGGCGGTTGCCGGGGGTGTCGTCGGTATCGTCGACCTGCGCCTGGGCGGCGCCGCGGGCGATGTTCGACATGCGCTCGAACAAGGTTCCGGTTTCGCGCGCCGGCTTCGGAGCCGCGACATCCTCGCCGGTGTCGGCCTGCTCCTCGTCTCCCTCCGGCGGGGCGATCGGCGCCGAACCGACCGGGCTGGTCAATATGTCGTCCGATTCCAGAAGCAGCTCGTCGCCGTCGTCGCCGGAGCCGGAGCCTTCGTCGGTCTCGGCCGCTTGCTCGTCCGCCGTCGCGGCGGCGGGAACGGCGGTGGCGGTCGTCGTCCGGGCGGTCGGGAAGGCGAACACCTTGCCCGGCTGCGGCAGTGCGGCGGCCTCGGCCTCGATCCCGGTGGCGACCACCGACACCCGGATGCGGCCGTCGAGGTCGTTGTTGAAGGCCGAGCCCCAAATGATGTTGGCGTCGGGATCGACCAGCTCCTTGATGTGGCTGGCGGCCTCGTCGACCTCCATCAGCTTCATGTCCTCGCCGCCGGTGATCGAGATGATCACGCCCTTGGCGCCCTTCATCGAAACGCCGTCGAGCAGCGGGTTGGAGATCGCCTTTTCGGCGGCCTCGATCGCGCGATTTTCGCCACCCGCCTCGCCGGTGCCCATCATCGCCTTGCCCATCTCTCCCATCACCGAGCGGACGTCGGCGAAGTCGAGGTTGATCAGGCCCGGCATGACCATCAGGTCAGTGATTCCGCGCACCCCCTGCTGGAGCACCTCGTCGGCCATTTCGAACGCTTCCTTGAAGGTCGTGTCGCTATTGGCGAGGCGAAACAGATTCTGGTTGGGAATGACGATCAGCGTATCGACATGCTGCTGAAGCTCGGAGATTCCCGAGTCGGCCAGCCGGCCGCGGCGCGTGCCTTCGAAGGCGAACGGCTTGGTGACCACGCCGACGGTCAGCACGCCCTTGTCGCGGGCGGCCTTGGCGATCACCGGCGCGGCGCCGGTGCCGGTGCCGCCGCCCATTCCGGCGGCGATGAAGCACATGTGGGCGCCGTCCAGCGCGCGCTCGATCTCGTCGAGCGATTCCTCGGCGGCGGCGCGGCCGATCTCGGGCCGCGAGCCGGCGCCGAGTCCTTGCGTGATCTTCAGCCCGAGCTGGATGCGGCGGTCGGCCGACGAGGCGTTCAATGCCTGGGCGTCGGTGTTGGCGACGACGAAATCGACCCCCTGGACATCGGCGCGAATCATGGTCGCGCCCGCGGTGCCTCCGGCGCCGCCGAGGCCGCTGCCGCTGATCCGCGGGCGAAGCTCGTCGACCTCCGGCCGGATGAAATCGATGCTCATGGTTTCAAGCCCCCCTTCGCGGCAACGCGCTGAACGTGCGGCACGAATCTTTGCACGAGAGGAATTGCCGACCAAGCGAAAAGATTAACGACACCCAAAAAAATCAACGCGAAGTTGCTTGGAAGACTCACATCGATTCAGATTGGGACGATCTGGCGCGGGCCAGCGCCGGCGAAACACCCGCCGCGAATCTTCACCAATGTTCACGCTGACAAGGGGTTCACGCGGAGCCGCGGAGACGGGTATCCTGGTGCCCGAAGTTTAGGAAGTTCACGCCCTAACGCGCGAAGAGACGACGCCGGACGGCGAGGTCCGCGATTGGGGGGAAAGGCCGACGATCAGAAAGAGCGAGTCGGCGGTGTGCCATATCGGGCGGGCTGTAGGACAGCGGTTTGTGGGCGGCGGCTGTAAATTGGGAACCGTGTCACCTCCGTAACCTAGTCCTGCCGCGCTGCGCGATAATTAAGTGCGCCT
>CAYUWJ010000167.1:0-3336 GCA_964448315.1 uncultured Sphingomonas sp.
GGGGAGGATTTTGCGGGCGCCGCTCGTCCATCACATCCGGAACACGCCGAAGTTCGCCCGCTCCGCGATCGGCGCGTTAAGGCATGCCGCGAACGCCAGGCCGAGCACATCGCGCGTCTGCGCCGGGTCGATGATGCCGTCGTCCCACAGCCGCGCGGTGGCGTGCCACGGGTTGCCCTGCGCTTCATATTCGTCGCGGATCGGCGCCTTGAATTTCTCGGCCTGCTTCTCGCTCCATTTGTCTGCGTCGCGGTGAACCGTCGCCAGCACGCTCGCCGCCTGCTCGCCGCCCATCACCGAGATGCGGCTGTTGGGCCAGCTGAACAGGAAGCGTGGGCTATAGGCCCGCCCGCACATCCCGTAGTTTCCGGCGCCGAAGCTGCCGCCGATCAGCACGGTAACCTTGGGAACCTGCGCCGTCGCCACCGCGGTGACCAGCTTGGCGCCGTGCTTGGCGATCCCTTCCGCCTCATATTTGCCGCCGACCATGAAGCCCGAGATGTTCTGCAGGAACAGCAGGGGCACGCGCCGCTGGCAGGCAAGTTCGATGAAATGGGCGCCCTTGACCGCGCTTTCTGAGAACAGGATGCCGTTGTTGGCGAGGATCGCTACCGGCATTCCCCAGATATGCGCGAAGCCGCACACCAGGGTCGATCCGTACAGCGGCTTGAACTCGTGCAGCTCGGAGGCATCGACGATCCGCGCGATCAGCTCGCGAACGTCATAGGGCGAGCGCACGTCGCGCGGGATGATCCCGTACAATTCCTCGGCTTCGTAGTGCGGCGGGCGCGGCTCGCGCAGCGCGATCCCCGCCCCCGCCTCGCTTCCCAAAGTCGCAACGATATCCCGAACGATGGTCAGCGCATGCTCGTCATTTTCGGCGAGATGATCGACCACGCCCGATTTGCGCGCGTGCAAATCGCCGCCGCCAAGCTCCTCGGCGCTGATTTCCTCCCCCGTCGCCGCCTTGACCAGCGGCGGCCCGGCGAGAAAGATCGTGCCCTGTTCGCGGACGATGACGCTCTCGTCGCTCATCGCCGGCACATAGGCGCCGCCGGCGGTGCAGCTGCCCATCACGCAGGCGATCTGGGCGATGCCCTTGGCCGACATGTTCGCCTGGTTGAAGAAGATCCGGCCGAAATGATCGCGGTCGGGGAACACCTCGGCCTGGTGCGGCAGGTTGGCGCCGCCCGAATCGACCAGGTAGATGCAGGGCAGCCGGTTGGCCTCGGCGATCTCCTGTGCCCGCAGATGCTTCTTGACCGTCAGCGGGTAGTAAGTGCCGCCCTTCACCGTCGCGTCGTTGCAGACGATCATCGCCTGCCGCCCCGACACGCGGCCGATGCCGGCGATCATCCCCGCCCCCGGTACCTCGCCCTCGTAAAGGTCGCAAGCGGCAAGCTGGCCGATCTCGAGGAACGGCGAGCCGGGATCGAGCAGCCGCTCGACGCGTGTCCGCGGCAGCAGCTTGCCGCGCGACACATGCCGTTCGCGGTGCTTCTCGGTCCCGCCGAGCGCCGCCTGCGCAACGTCCGCGCGCAATTTCTCAACCAGCGCGCGATTGTGCGCGGCCCGCTCGCGATATTCGTCGCCGCCAGTGTCGATCTTCGTGTCGATCCGCGGCGCGCTCATGCCCCGATCAGCTCCCGCCCGATCAGCATCCGCCGGATCTCGTTCGTCCCCGCGCCGATGTCGAGCAATTTGGCGTCGCGCAAATAGCGCTCGACCGGCCAGTCCTTGGTATAGCCGGCACCGCCCAGCGCCTGCACCGCCTCGCCCGCGACCTTGAACGCATTCTCGCTGGCCAGCAGGATCGCGCCGGCCGCGTCGAACCGCGTCGTCCGGCCGGCGTCGCACGCCCGCGCCACCTGATAGACATAGGCGCGCGCCGAATTCAGCGCGACATACATGTCGGCGACCTTGGCCTGTATCAGCTGGAACGAGCCGATCGGCTGCCCGAACTGTTTCCTCTCCCGGACAAAAGGGATGACGACGTCGAGGCAGGCCTGCATGATCCCGATCTGGATCCCGGCGAGCACCGTGCGCTCATAGTCGAGCCCGCTCATCAGCACTTCGACACCCTTGTTCTCTTCGCCGAGCACATTCTCGGGCGGGACAAAGCAGTCGTCGAACACCAGCTCGCTGGTCGGGCTGCCGCGCATGCCCATCTTGTCGATCTTCTGCCCCGGCGCGAAGCCGTCCATCCCCTTCTCGATCAGGAAGGCGGTGATGCCTTTGCTGCCCTCGCCGGTCTTGGCATAGACGACCAGCGTGTCGGCCTGGTGGCCGTTGGTGATCCAGAATTTGGTGCCGTTGAGGCGATATCCGTTGCCGCTTCTTTCGGCCTTCAACTTCATGCCGACGACGTCGCTGCCGGCGCTCGCCTCGCTCATCGCCAGCGCCCCGACATGCTCGCCGCTGATCAGCTTGGGCAGATATTTCTTCTTCTGCTCGGCGTTCGCCCAACGGCGGATCTGGTTGACGCACAGGTTGGAATGGGCGCCGTAGGACAGGCCGACCGACGCCGAGGCCCGCGCCACTTCCTCCTGCGCGACGACATGCTCGACATAGCCGAGGCCGAGCCCGCCCCACTCCTCCTCGACGGTGATGCCGTGCAGCCCGAGTTCGCCCATCTGCGGCCAGAGGTGCTTGGGAAACTCGTCCTTCTCGTCGATGTCGGCGGCGATTGGCGCGATCTTCTCGCGCGCGAACCGCTCCGTCGTCTCGCGGATCGCGTCGGCCATCTCGCCGAGGTCGAAATCGAGTCCGGGGGTCATCTGTCGCGTGTCTCCCTACGCCCGGCGCCTAGCACCGGCCAAGAGGCTTGGACAAGGCGGGCGGAACTCTTATGTGCGGTGCAACATCTGCCGGTCATCGCGAGGAGCGAAGCGACGCGGCGATCCAGCTGGATTGCTTCGCTCCGCTCGCAATGACGCCAAAAGCACGGAGCACTCCATGACCACCACCACCGATCCGACCGTCATCCTGTCCTTCGCCCGCACGCCGATGGGGGCGATGCAGGGCGCGCTTGCCGACGCCTCGGCAACCGACCTCGGCGCCACCGCGGTCAAGGCGGCGGTCGAGCGGGCCGGCGTTTCCGGCGACGACATCGACCGTATCTACATGGGCTGCGTGCTTCCCGCCGGACTTGGCCAGGCGCCGGCCCGCCAGGCGGCGATCAAGGCCGGGCTGCCCAAATCGGTGCAGGCGACGACCGTCAACAAGGTGTGCGGCTCGGGCATGCAGACGGTGATCATGGGCGACGAGGCGCTGAGCGCCGGCAACGCCGACTTCATCATCGCCGGCGGCATGGAATCGATGACCAACGCGCCCTAT